>CALKHV010000001.1 GCA_937988865.1 uncultured Propionibacteriaceae bacterium
GTCGACCGCAATGACGACGGCACGGGAACCCTGGCGAGGTACCCGAAGAAGTCGTTCGCCTTCTACCGTGATGTCATCGCCAGCCGCGGCGCGAACCTCGAGAGCTGAGCCCCGACCTTCTGTGGCGTCGGCGCGCGGCGAGCTACCGGATCAGAAGTCCGTGGCCGCGACGACCGCCTGCTCCGATTCGATCGCGGTCACGATGCGATCCGCGACGACTCGGGGGTCGAGGCCGCGCGCGAACCGTGGCGTAGTACCGGCGATCGGCCGGGTCGCCAACCCGGTCTCGGTGTGGGGCGGCTGGGCGTCGCAGACGAACACACCGGCGCGTCGAAGTTCCTTCCCGAGTGCCTGGAATCCGGCGGCGGCCGCGGCCTTGGACGCGGAATAGGCAACCAGGCCCGGCGCCGGATTGGCGGCGACCACGCCCGAGAGATTGACGATGAAGCCGCGGGTCTCCAGCAGCGCCGGAAGGACCCGCTTCGCCAGCCAGAGTGGGCCGAGGGCGTTGGTCAGCAGGAGCTCCTCGATGACGGTGTCGTCAGTGCTGTCAAGGTCGCCGAACGCCACCACCCCGGACGCGATCACCACGCCGTCAAGGCGTCCGAAGCGGGTGAGCGCACACTCGACGAGTGCCACCCCGGCGTCCGCGTCGGTGAGGTCGATCACCACATCGACGGGTCCCGAGCGTCCCGCGACGACAACGGACGCGCCCCTCTCGACGAGGGCCTCGGTCAGTGCCTTCCCCAGGCCGCCGGTGCCAACCACTGCGACAACTGCCCCCTGCAATCTGCGTGACATGGGCCAGAGCGTACCCATGCCTCGGAGGTGGCGCTGAGGGTCTCGCTGGGTTCGGCTGGGACACTGATCACATGTCGACACTGGAGGACCTCTGGCGCCGCGCTTCGACCCCGACGCCCCCACCGGACGCGTCCACCATCGTCGTGATCATGCTCGTCGCCCTGGCCTGCGTCCTCTTCGCCTGGCCGGCAGTCCGGATGGCGGTGACCGTGTGTCATGAGGCCGGTCACGCCGTCGCTGCCGCCCTCGGCGGACGTTCGCTGGATGCAATCCGTCTGCATTCCGACACGTCCGGCGTCACGGTGACCAGGGGGAAGGCCGGTGGCATCGGCCTGATCTTCACGCTGCTCGCAGGCTATCCCGCAGCCTCACTCGTAGGCGTCGCGCTCGCCGCCGTCACCGGTGCCGGCCGGGCGGCCGCCGTCCTCGGGCTGCTTGTGGCGCTTCTGGTACTGATGTTGGTGAAGGTCCGCAACCTGCACGGAGCTGTTGTTGTCGTGGGGCTCGCCGGCGCGCTGGCGCTCGCCGTCCTTTACGCCCCGGATCGCACGCTTGGTTGGCTGACCGTCTGGCTGGCCTGGCTCCTCCTGCTTGCCGGCCCCCGACCCGTGCTCGAACTGGCGCTCGGCCCGGGCCGTGCTGCCGCCGTTTCGGACGCGGCGCAGCTCGCCCGGCTCACCCACCTGCCCCGCATGGTCTGGATCGGGTTGTGGCTGGTGGGCAGCCTGGCGGCGCTGGCGGCGGGCGTGGTTCTCCTGCTGCCTGAATTGACCCACGGAAGATTGACCTGATCAAACTCTAGACAGACCCTTGACAAAGCTTGGACGCACGGACAGTATCTTGTCATGCCCGAAGAGGCAGTCACCCACTCACAAGGAGTCAATCATGAAGAAGTTCCTGATCGGTACGACGCTCGGCCTCATCGCTCTTGCGGGCGTGGCGCCCTCGGCACAGGCTGCTGCGAACCCGGGCAACGCGTACGGCGTCTCCGTCCAGCACTGCCTGAAGATGTCGGTCGGCGACGCCATCCAGGCTGGCCGGGACGCCCACCCCGGCGCCAAGATGACCGCCAAGACGATCGCCATGTCGCCCCACTGCGCCGCCTGACCTGCTCTTTGGGGCCCGGCCCGAACCCCGACGACAGCCTCCGTGGACCCCCGACCCCCTTCGGGATCGGTCCGCGGGGGCTTTCGTCTGTTGTTCGTCGCGCAATCGTGTCGCTGACCCACGCCCGGCACACTGACGGTGGAAGCTGGTGGCGTGCACTCCGCAGAGACCCCTGATGCGCAGCCGGCCCGTGAGTTGGTCCAGCGTGCCGTGCGAACCTTCGCCGCCAATCAGCGTGACGCTGAAGAGGCGGCCACAAGGCTCGGCGCCTGGCTGACGAGTGTGCTGGACGATGCGGGGATCAACTACCTCGACATCAGCGGACGCGGCAAGGGCATCGCCTCATTCGCCGCCAAGGCGACCAAGTCCGTCGACGGTCGCCCGCTCTACCCCGATCCCCTCGCCGACATCACCGACCAGATCGGCGTCCGCATCATCACGTACGTCCGCACGGACGTCGCCGTGGTGGCCGACCTGGTGGCAGCGCAGGTCGCGGTGCTCGATGACCGGGACCTGGGACAGGAGACCGCGAGCGAGGGCCGCTTCGGGTACGGCAGTCGCCACCTGCAGGTGGCTCTGGACCCGATCTGGTTGGGGGACCTCCCCGTCGACAGGTTTCAGGTGCCCAGCGCCCAGATCCAGATCCGGACGGTTCTGCAGCATGCCTGGGCCGAGTTCGAGCACGACATCCGCTACAAGGGATCGATCCCGGCAGAGCTTGCGCCCGACCTCAACCGGCGTTTCACCCTGGCCGCAGGCCTGCTGGAGCTGGCTGACCAGGAGTTCGACGTGATCCGCGATCGACTGCGCGAGCGAATGCTCCCCAGGGATCTCGACGCTGATCCCAACGACCCGCGGATCAGCACGCAGGAACTGGCCACCTTCCTGGGCGGACAGTTTCCGGACTCGGGTTGGTCACGGACCGACCACTACGCCTGGATCTCGGGACTGCTGCTTGAACTCGGCATCTCGTCGCTGCGCGAACTCACGGGCCTGCTCGCCTCGGTCGACTCCGCGGCCATCACCGGACGGATGGGCTACCGGTCACCGCCCGGCGCTGTGCGGCGTCTGGACGATGCGTTGCTGGCCGTCTTCGACTCCCGGTACCTCGAGCTCCGCGGCAATGCCCACCGTGTGGGTCTGCTGCGCGCCCGACTCGACAAGCTCCACCCCGAAGTGGGCTAGGACCGACGGCGCCGAGGCTTTCCGGGCTCGGACGCGGACTCGCCCGCTTCCCGGGTTGGGCTGGGTGCCGGGGTCGGCGGGAGCTTGGGAAGGGCCCAGGTGGCTGCCAGCCCGATTCCGATGATCAGCGCAGCGACGCCGGTGGTGATCTTGCTGGCGGTGATCATCCCGGCTGCAGCGGCGGTGCCAGCGAGAGCAGTGGTCGGGTCGGACGTCAGGGCGGGGATCACCGCACCAGCAGAGTTGGTGACCACGTCAACGATTTGTCCCGACGCGGACGCCGGCAGACCTGCCGCGTCCAGGTTGGTCGTGGTCGCATTCCCCAAAGACGTGATGAGCAGGCTGCCGAGGATGGCGACACCGAGCGCTGATCCAACCTGCCGGAACGTACTCTGCAGACCCGACGCCTGCCCGGATTCCGCGACCGGGATCTCGGCGAGGATCACGCTCGTCAACTGCGCGGTCGCCATCCCGACGCCCATGCCGTAGATGAACAGCCACAGCGCGATCAGCCACCCACTGATGGACGCCGACAACGTGAGCGCCAGGCCGGCGACGGCGAACGCCTCAAGGCCCAGGCCGAGTCGCACGACCGTGCGTCCACCGAAACGAGCCGTCAGCTGAGGTGTCATCCCGGAGATGACGAACGTCCCGACAGCCAGCGACACGATGAGCCAACCGGTCCCGAGGGCGGAGTAGCCGAGCGAGTTCTGCAGGAGGAGGGGAAGTGTGAACAACAGGCCGAACTCGCCGAGGGCGACGATGAGGGCGGCGATCGAGCCGTACCGGAACGACCGGACGCCGAGCAGGCGAAGGTCGACCAGCACGACCTTGCCGAGACGCGCGCGTGATTGTTGGAGCAGGACGAAGCCGACCATGAGACCGAGGCCCACGATCAACACGATCGGCACCGGTGAGATCGCGCCGGAATCCTGACGCCACCAGCCGTAGTTCTGGCCCTCGATGAGAGCGAAGACGATGCCACCCATGCCGAGAGCCGAGATCAGGGCACCGACCACGTCCAGACCGCGGGGGCCAGAATCATCGCGCGTCTCGGGAACCCACAGGAGAATGCCGAGCAGCACGAGCAGCCCGAAGGGAAGGTTGAGCCAGAACGCCCATCGCCACGACCAGTTGGTCGTCAGCCAACCGCCGGCAAGCGGGCCCACGGCCGCCATGCCACCGATGGTGGAACCCCAGACGGCGAAGGCAATCGCTCGCGCGCGCCCCTGGAACATCGCGTTCAAGGTCGAGAGCGTCGCCGGGAGGATGGCCGCTGCGCCGACACCCTGGACGAGCCGACGACGGACCGCGCTTCTCGAGGCCGCGGCCGGTCTGCTGGCCGAACAGGGCACCGGGGCCGTGACCCTGGCTGCGGTGGGTGCCGCTGCCGGCCTTGCTCGCTCGAGCGTCTACCAGTACTTCGACTCGACCCCGGCACTGCTGGCCTCAGTCGTCGAGGAACTTGCGTCCAGGGCGAACGACCGCCTCGCCGAGGCAGGCGTCCACGAGTCCACCCCTCGCGCCCGCATCGATGCGTTCGTCCGCGCGGCGCTCGACACCGCCCTGGACGCCACGCACCGCTCGCTCATGTCACTGGACTCCGTCACCCTTCCGCGTGAGTGTCGCGTCCACGTCGAGGAACTGCACCGCCGACAGTTCGAGCCTCTGCGCGCTGCTCTCGAGGAGCTGGGAGACCCTGATCCCCCACTCACCGCCGACCTGATCAGGGGCATCCTGGACGCGGCATCAAAGTCTCTCGGCGAGGGAGCGCCGAGGGACGCAGTCGTGACGCGCACCCTTGACCTCGTCCACCACGGCATCGCCTGAAGGTCGGTCGCCCCACTCTCAGGCCAACGGCACGCGAACGTCGACGCCGCCCTCGCGCGTCAACCGTGGGCCGACGCGTCCAAGGCTGGGCACGGGGACGAACCCTCCGGCCACGAGCAGTTCCCCCTGATTGAAATGGGGTGACACGGCGAGCATGGCCTCCGGGGCGAAGCCGAACAACTCCACCAGTTCGGCCAGGTCTGTCGGTGAGTTCATGCGCATCAACACGAGGTTGTCGCACTGCGACAGCACCTGCGGATGCACCTTCGAAGGACGCTGGGACGACAACAGGAGCCAGATTCCGTACTTGCGTCCCTCGGCTGCGATCTGGATCAGTCGGTTGACCAGGAGCTTCTGCAGGGGGGTCTCGGGCTCTGCGGGGCACAGGTTGTGCGCTTCGTCGATGACAAGCAGTGTCGGCTGGCGGGACTCACGGTTCGCCCACAACCGTTCCACCACCTCGACACCCGCGAGCACAGCCTCCGCCGGGCGCGGGAAGCCCGAGAGGTCGCGCACCTGGACACGCGGCGGTGTGCTCGGCGTGGGCACCTCGCGTCCCCTGGGCCAGAGTGACCACTCACCGATGCCGAGATTCCTCACGCGCTGGGCGAGGGCGCGCTGATCGGGGTCACCCGAGAGCAGTTGCGACACGATCTCGTCGAGGTTCGTGGCCTGACGTGGATCGGTCTTGACTTCGAGCCACGTGCTGTACTCAGCGCGGTCACTGACCGGATCAAGTTCAAGCGCCGCGGCCTGCACCACCTGCGACAGCCTCACGAAGGGAATGAAGAGCGGGTTGTCCCCGGTGCCCACCACGTCGATGCCCGCGTTGGCCAGCGCTTCGCGCATCCCCGCCGGGGCGTCGGGCCTGGCTTCGGCCAGATGGACGAAGTCGCCGTTGGGGTCGAGAACGATCATCGGCAGGCGTGTTTCGAGAATCAGGTGCTCCAGGATCACTCCCAGCGCGTAGGTCTTGCCCGAGCCGCTCTGACCACACAGGAACGTGTGCCGATTGAAAGCCTTCGGAATCAGGCGCAGGTCGGCATTGCTGCCCGACATGTCCCAGCGACCGATCTCCATCGTGGCCCCGGTGGACGCCTGAAGGGCTTTGATCTCCAGTGGACGCAGGACACGCACCGTTGCCTCGGCGAACGGATCCCTGCGTGACCTGGCCAACTCACCTTCGGGGCTGAACTCGCCCAGGACGACGCCGAAGACCTTGTCCCGTCCGTCCTTGCCGACCGACAGCACCAGCCCCAGGTGCAGACCGTCCAGAGCCTCCAGGCCCACCACGAGCCCGGCCTGCAACGAGTTCTCCTCGACCTCTGCCGTGAAGGTCCTGCCGTCCGCAGACCTGCCCGTTCCCAGGACTCCCGAGGCTGTCTCCATGACCCGCTCCTTCTCTCAACATCGGCAACGTCTGCGCCGATGGTAGACCGAGCCGGGACGCCGGATGTCGGAGCGTGAAGAAGTGGGTTCGACCCAGATGCGTCGGGGCGCAGGGCGACCCGATCGTGGCCGGGAACGGTGCCCGTGAGATCATTGAAGCGTCAAGGAGTGATCATGTCAGCGTCAACCCCCACCGCCCGTCGTGCCCCCCAGGTCAAGTGCCCTCTGCGTCCGGGCGATTCGTGCTCGTTGTGCGTCCCCGGAGCCACCGGGCCCCAGGACTGCGGCCTTGTCTACCTCGTGATGAGCGACCCCGAGATGAAGGAACAGCTGGCCGAGTTCCGGCGAGCCGCCCGCCCCTGAATCGCGGCCCGGGGTGCCTCTGCGTTGCCGGGGGTCTGGAGCCAAAGGCCAACTGGGGCGCGGTGACACGCGCGGGACCTCCGGGATGGTGCACTGGTGGTACGTCCATGGGGAGTGTCTTCCTCGCGCGAGGCAGGACCGCTTGGATGGGTCGTGAGAACGAGAGGACTGCCCGTGAACGACGAGAAACGCAGCGGCATCAGCCCGCGCCACTGGATGGTGGTCATCGGCTCCGGCCTCCTGATGTCGATGAACGTCCTGCTCTTCCTTGCGTCCGGAATGATGCTTCCGTCGGTGGCAGACTCGCTGGACGCCGGCCTTGGACAGGTCATGGTGTTCGTCTCGATCAACATGGTCGCCGGAGCAGTGACCCTGGCCGGGGCCGGCTCCTACCTGCTCGGACGATTCGGGGCGCGGGCTCTGGCCCTGGTCGGTGGCATCTTCACGGGTCTGATGCTGTTCAGTGTCGGATCGGTGACGAGCCTGTGGCAGCTCTACCTGCTCGCGTTCGCTTCGGGGCTACTGGCCACAGTGGCAATGCAGATGACGGGTGCGGCCCTCGTGAACGAGTGGTTCATTGAGCGGCGAGGGCTGATGCAGGGTCTGCTGATGGGGATCGCCGGGCTGGGCGGCATCGCCGCGGGCTTCGCCCTTCCTCCTGTGATGGACGCCGGAGGATGGCGCTTGGGATTCCGGATGGTCGGTGCGGTGACCGTGACGACGGCTGTGCTGAGTGGGGTCTTCCTGGTTCGCACCCGGCCGGGGGATGTCGGTCTGCACCCCTTCGGCGCCGTCGCGAACAGCACCACGGAACGCCACATCGAGCCCGGAATGACGACCTCGGCCGCGCTCCGGAGCCCACAGCTCGTCGCCCTGATGACGGGGCTGATGTGCTTCAGCGGGATCATGGCGCTCCAACAGCACTTTGCGCCCATGATGGCTGACCGTGGGCTCGATCTGGCGGCTGCGGGATCGTTGCTCTCGATCCTGTCCCTCGTCAACGTCGCCACCACCTTGCTCCTGGGAAATCTGAGTGACCGTCTCGGCCCACTCGTCGCCTACTGCCTGTCGGGTGGGCTCCTGGTCGCTGCGCTGACCACCTTCCTCCTGACAACGGGTTACGCGTCCCAGACCGTGGCCGTGCTGCTGTTCTCGATCCCGACCATCACTCCCCCGATCCTCACGCCGATCTTGCTGCGGCACACCTTCGGGGGGCGGGCGTTCGTGTCCCTGCTGGGGGTGGGCACGGCGACGATGCCCGCGGGTGTGGCCATCGGGTCCCCTCTCTGGGGGCTGTCGAAGGACAACGCCGGCAGCTATGACCCTGCGCTCACCGTGGCCATCGGGCTTGGCGTGGCCTGTGTCGCGCTGGTCTCGTTCGCGCTCCTCACCGGGCCACGGCGCTGGCAGGAGGGACCGTTGCAGTCGGCAGACGGTCCCGGGCGGGACGACCTCATCGTGCCGGCGTAGGGGGAGGGGACGCCGTGTTCGCGAGTAACGACCAGGTGGCGAAGTTCCGCAGCTTGCACGAGGCGGGATGTTTCGTGTGCCGCTGCTCGATTTCGCCTTGTCGGTGGAGCGGATTCAGTCGGCTCGGAGCGCGATCGACGAGAGCGGGACAGGCGTAGTTCTCACCGCTCGTTCGGAGGGCTTCGTCTGGGACCGACCCGACATCGACGAGACCGTCCGACGCCTCACCGCGTACGCCGAGGCGGGGGCTGATTGCCTTTACGCTCCCTGGATCACGTCGATGGACCATGTGTCTGCGATCGTGGCCGCCGTAGCGCCCAAGCCGGTCAACCTTCTGATCCACACGCCGTTCACCACTGTCGCCGAAGCCGCTCGACTCGGCGTCCGAAGGATCAGCGTGGGCGGGATGCTCGCCAAGACTGCCTGGCGCGGTTTCCTGAGCGCCGCGGAGGAGATCGCGCAGCGTGGAAACTTCTCGCAGTTCGAGGACCTGCCGAACCTCAACGATCTGCACAAAACCGTCCTGACCTGACCCGGCTGCCGAGCGATCGAGTGAGCTTCGACTCACTCCTGCGAAAGTGTCTGAGTTCAGACACTTTCGCAGGACCGAAGCAGCGGGTGGTCGATCACCCGTCGGACCAGTGGGACGCCCGGCCGGTAGGCGAGGTGGACGTGGCTCGGGGCGTCCAGGATGAGGAGGTCGGCCTTCGCTCCCGGACGCAGATGACCGACGTCCTCCCGTTGCAGCGACCACGCGCCGCCCTGGGTGGCGGCGAAGAGGGCCTCGGTCGGGGTCATCCCCATCTCACGGACGGCCAGTGCGATGCAGAAGGGCATCGACGAGGTGAAGGACGTCCCCGGATTGCAGTCCGTGGCGATGGCGACGCGGACGCCGGCGTCGAGGAGGCGTCGGGCGTCCGGGTAGGGGTGACGCGTGCTGAACTCGACGCCGGGCAGCAGTCCGGCGACCACCCCTGTGTCGGACAGGGCTGAAACGTCCGCGTCGCTGAGGTAGGTGCAGTGGTCGACGGCGGCGACACCCAGCTCGCAACCGAGTTGGACGCCCGGGCCCGGGCCCAGTTGGTTGGCGTGCATCCTGGGCCGAAGGCCGGCGGCGCGTCCGGCGAGGAGCACGGTCCGTGCCTGGTCGACGTCGAAGGCGCCTGTCTCGCAGAACACGTCGATCCACGTCGCCAGCGGCGCGCAGGCCGTCAGCATGTCGCCGGTGACAAGCTCGACGTAGGAGTCGGCACTCATCCCGTCCGGAACGACGTGCGCCCCGAGGAACGTGGTCTCCGAGGTGATCTCTCCGGCGACGATCAGGAGTTGCTTCTCGGTCTCGACGTCAAGCCCGTACCCGCTCTTGATCTCGACCGTGGTGGTTCCCTGCGCGCGCAACTCGGCCATCCGCGCCGCGGCCAGGCCGCGCAGCGCGTCGATTCCGGCCGCACGCGTCGCCGCCACGGTGGTGCGAATCCCTCCCGCGGTGTAGCGTCGGCCGGCCATCCGCGCGACGAACTCGTCGGCCCGATCGCCCGCGAACACGAGGTGGGTGTGCGAGTCGACCAACCCCGGGATGACGGCCCCTCCGGCCGCGTCCACCACGTCATCGGACGCGGGCAGGTCGCGGCTCGAGCCGACCCACGCCACCCGGCCGTCCTCGATCACCAGTCCGGCGTCGCGGCGCACCGGCTCGTCATCAGCCCACGTCACAAGCTCGCCGATGTTGGCGATCGCAGTACTGCTCATGTTCGGCTCCAGACCTCGGCGATCACGGATTCCAGGTCGGCCCGCACCTGCTCGGGGTCGAGATCGGCGGGTGGGATGACGTCCGCCGCTGTCGCAGCCCACATCGCGTCGGACGCACCGGCCGTCCGCACGGAGGGGGCGAGGTCGAAGCCACCGAGGTCGCGAAATCCCAGGGACGCCGCGCCGTGGGTGGTGGCGGCCTGCCACAACTGTTCCGTCGTCCAGCCCAACCGCTGACCGGAGGCCAGCCGCTCGTGCAGGGCCAGGCCGCGGGCTTCGGCGAACGGGTCGATCACCGTCTGGGAGTCCGATCCGAGCGTGATGCGCACTCCTGCGTCGCGCAGCGCCACGCTGGGTCCGATGCCATCGCCGAGTTCGGCCTCTGTGGTCGGGCAGAAGCAGGCGAAGGCGCCGGCTCCTCCCAGGGTGGCGATGTCAGTGGTGGTGAGGTGGGTCGCGTGAACGGCTGTGCTGCGCGGGGTCCACACCCCAGCGTCGGCCAGGAGCTGAACCGGGGTCCTGCCTGTGACCGCGAGACATGCCCGGTTCTCTGCGGGTTGTTCAGAGACATGGACGTGCAGCGGTGCGTCCGGCAGTGCTTCCGCGACCGTCCGCAGTGACGACCCGTCGACCGAGCGGACCGAGTGGATCGCTGCACCGATGACCACGCCCGGGTGGTGGGCGAACCGGGACGCCAACGCTGTCACGTCGCTCGCCCAGGCGTCCACGTCGGGGTGGAGGAAACGCTTCTGGGCCGGTGCGGGCTCGGCGGCGTCGAAGCCCGGACGCAGGTAGCAGGTGTGGAGCAGGCAGATCCGCAGGCCCACGTCTGCTGCGGCCGAGATCACGGCCTCGGCCATCGCGTCCGGTGTCGAGTAGCGCACGCCACCACGGTCGTGGTGCAGGTAGTGGAATTCGCCCACAGCCCCGATCCCGGCCAGTCGCATTTCGGCGTAGGTGGCCGTGGCCAGTCGGTGATAGAGGTCAGGGTCGAGCACCTCGGCGATCGCGTACATGCCGTCTCGCCAACCCCAGAAGTCGGCACCACCCACCGGACGCCCTCGCAGCGCACGGTGGAAGGCGTGCGAGTGGCAGTTGGCGAAGGCGGGGTGGGTGGTCATGAGGCGAGATCCTGGATGACTGCAGTCAGGGCGGCCGTCCCTGCCTCGATGTCGTCGGGCTCGGCGTGCTCCCCGGGTGCGTGGGAGATGCCCGTCGGGTTGCGGACGAACAGCATCGCCGTCGGGAGCTTCGCCGCGAGGATCCCCGCGTCGTGACCCGCGCCCGTCGGCAGGACGGGCGCGTCCAGCAGGGCCGCAAGTCGGTGTCGCAGGGCGTGGTCGAACTCGACCGCCCCGCTCACCGATTCGGTCCGCACAGCGAGGCTCACCTCGTCAGCCGCAGCCGCGGACTCGGCACGAGCCACGATCCCGGCGACCAGCGCGTCCAGTTCGCCGACCCCGGACGCCCGGGCGTCCAACCAGGCCGTGACGCGCGAGGGGATCGAGTTGGTGCTGTTCGGCTCGATCTGGACGCGGCCGAGCGTTGCCCGTGCGTCCGCTGCGCCCGCAAGCTCGCGCGCAGCGAGCACGGTGGCGGCGTAGGCGAGCATCGGATCGTGGCGATCGGGCATGGCCGTCGTCCCGGCGTGATTGCCCTGCCCGCAGAAGTCGAGGCGATAGCGCCCGTGGGGCATGATCGCCGTGGCGACACCGACCGCAGCGTCGGCGGGGGCAAGCCAGCGTCCCTGTTCGACGTGGAGTTCGACATACGACGAGACGGACGTCAGCCACGCCGCCCGCCCCGCGGCCTCGGGTCGGCGTCCACGCGCGCGCAGGACGTCAGCGAGTGTCGAACCGTCATCGTCGCGCAGGGCAAGCGCCACCGCGGGGTCGATCGCCCCCGTGGCGAGGCGGGAGCCGAGGCAGGCGACGCCGAAGCGTCCGCCCTCTTCATCGGTGAAGTTGACCACCCCGATGGGACGCGATGGCGTCCACCCGGACGCCCTGAGTTCGCCCACTGCGGCCAGGGCCGAGGCGACCCCCAGTGGACCATCGAGCGGCCCACCCTCGCGCACCGAGTCAAGATGCGACCCCACGAGGAGCGCGTCGTCCCCGCCGCCCCACCACGCGACCTGATTGCCGTTGCCGTCCTCGACGAGGTCAAGTCCCAGCGCGGCGGCCTGCCCGGCGAACCATTCCCGCAACACCATGGTCGAGGAGTCCCAGGCCAGCCGGGTGTACCCGCCGTCCGGGGTGCGTCCGATGTCGTGCAGGTCGGCCAGCAGATCGTTGGTGGTCATGGCATCGGGATTCGGACGCCACGCTCCCGGGCCACCTCGCGTGCACGCTCGTAGCCGGCGTCCGCGTGACGCATGACGCCGGTTCCGGGGTCGTTGGTGAGGACGCGGGCGATCTTCTCGGCCGCGAGCGCCGTGCCGTCGGCCACGACGACCTGCCCGGCGTGGATGGAACGTCCGATCCCGACTCCCCCACCGTGGTGGATCGACACCCAAGTCGCCCCGGACGCCGTGTTGAGCAGGGCGTTCAACAGTGGCCAGTCCGCAACGGCGTCGCTGCCGTCGGCCATCGCCTCGGTCTCCCGGTACGGCGAGGCGACCGACCCCGCGTCCAGGTGGTCGCGCCCGATGACGATCGGCGCCGAGAGTTCGCCCGAGGCGACCATCTCGTTGAACCGAAGTCCCGCCAGGTGGCGTTCGCCATAGCCGAGCCAGCAGATGCGGGCGGGCAGGCCTTCGAACTGCACCTTGTCAGCCGCGGCCGTGAGCCACCTGTGCAGGTGCTCGTCCTCAGGGAAGAGGTCGAGGATCGCACGGTCGGTCGCGGCGATGTCGGCCGGATCACCCGAGAGGGCCACCCAGCGGAACGGCCCCTTGCCCTCGCAGAACAGGGGTCGGATGTAGGCGGGGACAAATCCGGGGAAGTCGAAGGCCCGTTCGCAGCCGCCCAACCGGGCCTCGGCCCGCAGCGAGTTGCCGTAGTCGAACACCTCGGCCCCGCGGTCCTGGAATCCGACCATGGCGTCGACGTGCGCTGCCATGGACGTCCGTGCCCGCGCGGTGAACCCGGCCGGGTCGGAAGCCGCCAGTTCTTGCCACTCCCCCACGCCCACCCCGAGCGGCAGGTAGCTCAGCGGGTCGTGCGCGCTGGTCTGGTCGGTGACGATGTCGACCGCGACCCCGTCGGCAAGGAGCCTGGGGAAGACCTCGGCGGCATTTCCGACGAGCCCGACAGAGAGCGGACGCCGAGCCTCCCTGGCCGCGAGCACCGTGGCGACCGCCTCGCCGTAGTCGGCGGTGTACTGGTCGAGGTAGCCGTGGTCGACGCGACGGGCGAGACGGTCGGCGTCCACATCGACGATGAGCACGACACCCTCGTTGAGTGTCACGGCGAGCGGTTGGGCACCGCCCATCCCGCCGCAGCCTGCGGTGAGTGTGAGGGTGCCGGCGAGGGTGCCACCGAAACGCTTGCGCGCGACGGCGCCGAACGTCTCGAAGGTGCCCTGCAGAATGCCCTGGGTGCCGATGTAGATCCAGGAACCCGCGGTCATCTGGCCGTACATCATCAGCCCCTCCGCCTCAAGTGCGCGGAAGTGCTCCCACGTGGCCCACTCCCCCACCAGGTTGGAGTTGGCGATCAGGACGCGGGGTGCCCACTCGTGGGTGCGGAAGACGCCGACCGGTTTGCCGGACTGCACCAGCAGGGTCTCGTCCGACCCCAGGTCGCGGAGCGCAGCGACAATGGCGTCGAACGCGGCCCAGGATCGTGCAGCGCGTCCGGTGCCGCCGTAGACGACCAGGTCGTCGGGACGCTCGGCCACCTCGGGATCGAGGTTGTTCATCAACATGCGGAGCGGCGCTTCGGTCTGCCACGACGTGGCACTCAACTTCGTGCCGCGAGGCGCGCGTACAGGGTTGTGGGTCATGCGTTCTCCTTGGCTGCGGCTGCGGCCTGCGCCGCAGCGACCAGTGCGCCGGAGCGCACCATGAGGTGGGCCGCCTCGATCTCCGGGGCGAGGTAGCGGTCGGGCCCGGGGCCGGGCACCTGCTGGCGGAGAGCCGCGATAGCGGCGCCTGTGGCCGGCCCGGGACGCAACGGCCTGCGCAGATCGATCCCGCGAGCGGCGGTGAGGATCTCGATGGCGAGCACTCTCGCCAGCCCGTCGATCGCGCGTCGCAGCTTGCGGGCTGCGTTCCAACCCATCGAGACGTGGTCCTCCTGCATCGCGCTCGACGGGATGGAGTCGACGCTCGCCGGGGTGGCCAGCTGCTTCAACGTGGACGCGATGCCGGCCTGGGTGTAGTGGGCGATCATCAACCCCGAGTCGATGCCCGGGTCGTCGGCGAGGAAGGGCGGTAGCCCCCGGTTGCGGGCCGGGTCGAGGAATCGGTCCGTCCTTCGCTCGCTGATCGAGGCGAGGTCGGCGACGCCGATGGCGAGGAAGTCCAGGACGTGGGCGAGCGGCGCACCGTGGAAGTTGCCGTGGGACTCGAGGCGTCCGTCGGGAAGCACGGAGGGGTTGTCGATGGCCGAAGCGAGTTCGCGGTCGGCGATGGTGGCTGCGTACGCGGCGGCGTCCCGGACGCTGCCGTGCACCTGGGGGCTGCACCGCAGCGAGTAAGCGTCCTGGATGATGCCGTCGCCGACCTGATGACTGGCGCGGATCTGTGAGCCGGCGAGGAACCGGCGCAGGTGCGCGGCTGAGATCGCCTGACCCACCTGCGGACGAAGGTCCATCAGGTCGGACGCGAAAGTCCGGTCGGTTCCGAGTTGGCCTTCGATGCTCATCGCGGCGGCGAGGTCGGCCGCGTCGAGGAGTGACTCGAGGTCGGCCAGCGCGAGCACCAGCATGCCCAGCATGCCGTCGGTGCCGTTGATGAGCGCCAGACCCTCCTTCTCGACGAGGACCACAGGGCTCAGACCGTGCTCGACCATCGCATCGACCGTCGGTCGCAGCACCCCGGCGTCGCTCACCTCGCCCTCGCCCATGAGGGCGAGTGCGCACTGCGCCAGCGGGGCGAGGTCGCCTGAGCAGCCGAGGCTGCCGAACTCGCGCACCGCCGGCACGAGCCCCGAGTTGAGCAGGTCGACATACGCCTGGGCCGTCTCCGGTCGGACGCCGCTGCGTCCCTTGGCGAGCGTCGCGATCCGCAGCAGCATCAGGCCGCGCACGACCTCGGTTTCGACCAGCGCGCCGTTGCCTGCGGCGTGCGAGCGGATGAGGCTGCGCTGCAAGCGGGCGCGATCGGACGCCGGGATGTTGCGTGTGGCCAGTGCGCCGAAACCCGTGGACACCCCGTAGATGCCGTCGCCCGCGGCTGCCAGGGCCTCGACGTGCGTCCGTGATCGGGTCAACGCCGCCACGGCCGACGTCGACAGTCGGACGCGAGCGCCGTCGCGGGCCACCGCAACCACCTCGGAACGGGTCAGTGGTCCAGTGTCGATCGTGACGAGCGCCATGGCTCTCATTGAACGCTGACGTGGTCAGGTCGGCCACCACCGAAACCGGACTTCTGTCTCGCATGCGAGACTTTGAGCATGACACGTCCGGTGCCGAGCGCCACTGCCGCGCTGCAGGTCCTCCGGTTCCTCAGTCTCTTTCCTGCCCCTGTGCCCGCGGCACGGATCGCCAGCGAACTCGGCCTGCCCCGATCGTCGGTGTACCACCTGCTGCACGCGATGGCCGCGGAGTCGTTCGTCGTGCACTATCCCGACGATCGAAGTTGGGGGGTCGGCGTGTCCGCCTGGGAGGTCGGCCTCGGTTTCACGAGACAGGAGCCGCTCGCCCGACTCGCCCGCGTCCCGATCACCCGGCTCGTGGACGACCTCGGCCTGTCCGCGCACCTGGCCGCCCTCTACGGCAGTGATGTGGTGTACCTCGTCGAGGAACGCGCCGTCGGACGCGCTCGTCTGGTCACCGATGTGGGCGTCCGACTACCTGCGCACCTCACCGCCTCTGGACGCGCGATTCTCGCCGCGCTGCCCGCGGCCCAGGTGCGTGCGTTGTACCCCGCGCCCGATCGCCTGGTGCTGAGGACAGGGAGCGGGCCCCGAACCCTGGCCGACCTCAGGACCATCCTCGCGAGGGTGCGGCGGATCGGCTTTGCAGAAGAGGATTCAGAGGTGAGCGCCGGATTCGGATCAGTGGCGATCGCGCTGAGGTCGCGCACCTCACTGGCGGCGGTGGCTGTCACCTGGGAACAACCCCTGGGAGTGGGTCTCGCTGCAGTGCTCGATCGGGTGCAGCAGGCCGTGGACGTGATCGACGCCCGCCTGCGATGAGCAGGCG
>CALKHV010000002.1 GCA_937988865.1 uncultured Propionibacteriaceae bacterium
GCGAAGAACTTGATGCCGTTGTCGGGCATCGCGTTGTGCGACGCCGAGAGCATCACCCCGAAGTCGGCACCGGTGTCGGCGGTCAGGTAGGCCACGGCGGGGGTCGGCAGGACCCCGGCGTTGTAGACGTCGACCCCGGCCGAGGCCAGACCCGCGACGACCGCCGCGGCGAGGAACTCCCCCGAGGCCCGCGGGTCGCGCCCGACGACGGCCTTGGGCCGGTGCCCCGGCGTCGCTCCGGCCTGGCCGAGGACGCGGGCGGCCGCGACCGACATCGACAGGGCCATCTCGGCGGTGATGACCGGGCCGTTGGCCAGGCCGCGCACTCCGTCGGTGCCGAAGAGTCGAGACATGCTGGATGGTGCCTTTCGCCGATGGAGCCCTGACCTGAATCTATCCCGAACGCGCCGAAGGCGGCACCGAATGGTGCCGCCTTCGGAGCTGGGACGGCACCGACGATCGGATGCCGTCGCGCCGGATCAGCGCTTGCTGTACTGAGGCGCCTTGCGGGCCTTCTTGAGACCGGCCTTCTTGCGCTCGGGGACGCGGGCGTCGCGCGAGAGGAAGCCAGCCTTCTTCAGGGCCGGGCGGTTCAGCTCGGGGTCGATGCCGTTGAGCGAGCGGGCCACGCCGAGGCGCACCGCGCCAGCCTGACCGGAGGGGCCACCGCCGTGCACGCGCACGAGGACGTCGTAGGCGCCGTCGAGCTCGAGGACCTTCAGCGGCTCGTTGACGATCTGCTGGTGGACCTTGTTCGGGAAGTACCCCTCGAGGGTGCGCCCGTTGATCTTCCACTCGCCGGTGCCCGGGACGATCCGGACGCGGGCGACGGCCTGCTTGCGACGACCGGTGGCCGCGCCGGGAACGGTGGCCGCCGGACGAGCCACGGGCTCGGCACCCGCGACGTTGGTGTCCGACTCGGAGGTGTACTCGGTGACCGGGGCGTCGTTGACGTCGGTACCGGCGGTCTCGTCGATCTGGGTGTTCTCGGTCATCACTGGGCCACCTGGGTGAGCTCGAAGGGCTGGGGCTGCTGGGCAGCGTGGGGGTGCTCGGCGCCGCGGTAGACCTTGAGGTGGCTCAGCTGCGCGCGACCGAGGGTGTTCTTGGGGAGCATGCCGCGAACGGCCTTCTCGACGGCCTTCTCCGGGCTCTTGGCGAGCAGCTCGGTGTAGGACGTGCTCTTCAGGCCGCCCGGGTGACCCGAGTGGTGGTAGGCCTTCTTCTGCGCGAGCTTGGCGCCCGTGAGGGCCACCTTCTCGGCGTTGATGATGATGACGAAGTCGCCACCGTCGACGTGGGGGGCGAAGGTGGGCTTGTGCTTGCCGCGCAGCAGGATCGCGGTCTGGCTGGCGAGGCGGCCGAGCACGACGTCGGTCGCGTCGATGATGTGCCACGCACGCGTGATCTCGCCCTGCTTGGGGGTGTAGGTACGCATCAGGTGTCCTGGTCGTAGAAGGGGCAGGGGCGAGGATCGCCCCGATGGAACTGGCGTATGCCGCGTGCTCCCACCAGGGAACCTCACGTGCCCCGGTCGAGGGCGCACGGCACAACAGTGGTCAAGTTTACGGGTGGTTGGGCAACACCCCAAATCGTCGCCGAACCCGGCTGGCAGGTCGCTGACCTGCACAAACGCAGGCGCACACCAATTGTGCAGAGTAGTTGTGCAAACAGAGTATGCAAAGGTATTGTGCACGCATGGCCACGTCAAAGACCCCGCAACCAGCCGCGGACCGCACCCCCACGCTCGACGCGAGCGACCCCGCGGCACCGCACACCGGCATCCGTCTCGACGCCACGAGCCTGCGCGTCCTGGCCCACCCCCTGCGCTCGCGCCTGCTCTCACAGCTGCGCGTCGGCGGCCCGGCCACCGCCACCGACCTCGCCGGCACCCTCGGCACCAACTCGGGCGCCACGTCCTACCACCTGCGCAAGCTGGAGTCGGTCGGCCTCGTCGCCGACACCGGCGAGGGCGAGGGCAAGCGCCGGCTGTGGCGGGCCGCCACCGACTTCCACAGCTACTACCCGAGCGACTTCGAGGGTGACGAGGACTCCGAGACGGCGCTGAACTGGCTCGCCCGCGACTACGTGCGGCACTTCAGCGAGCAGGCCGAGCGCTGGGTCGACGTCTCCCCCGGCTGGCCGGGCGACTGGCAGGACGCCTGCGGCAGCAGCGACGACATGGTGCTGCTCACCGCCCCCCAGCTCCAGGCGATGCGCGACGAGATCAGCGAGGTCGTCGGCCGCTACCGGCGCGTCGGCCAGGGCAACCCCGACGCCAAGCGGATCGCGGTCTACCTGTTCGCCTACGCGCTGGACCTCGACAAGGCACCGTCGAGGTGACTGCAGTCCTCACTCCTCGCGAGGCCGAGCGCCGGCTCTACGTCCTGACGACGACCCGCTGGCTGCCCGTCGGGTTCGTCGTCGGCATCATCATCCTGCTCCAGACCGGGCGCGGGCTGACCGTCGCCCAGGCGGCGTCGTCCTTCGCCATCGGCGGTCTCGTGACCTTCGCCCTCGAGCTGCCGACGAGTGGTTTCGCGGATGCCGTGGGGCGGCGGCCGGTGTACCTCACCGCCGCGGTCCTGGGGGTCGTCGCCGCCGTGGGCATCGCGCTCGCCCAGTCGTTCTGGTGGTTCGTGGCGGCCGCGGTGGTCACCGGGGCGTTCCGCGCCCTGGACTCCGGGCCGCTCGAGGCGTGGTTCGTCGACGCCGTCCACGCCACGACCCCCGGGGCCGACGTCGACCGGCAGCTCTCCCGGGCGGGCTCGGTGCTGGGTGGGGCCATCGCCGTGGGCGCACTCGCGTCCGGTGGGCTCATCTGGTGGGATCCCGTGCGAACGGTCTTCGGCGTCTCGGGTGTCTCCGCACTGGATGCCGCGGCGTGGGTCAGCGCGGCCCTGACGGTGGTGCACCTCGTTGCGGCCGCAGCGCTGATGACCGAGCAGCGCCCGCCCGCGGCGGCTGGTCGCTCCCAGTGGTCGCACGCCCTGTCCGAGGCACGCACCACGCCCGCGGTCATCGCGAGCGGGGTGCGGCTGCTGGCCACCAACCGCGTGCTACTGGCCCTGGTCGGCGTCGAGGTGTTCTGGTCGGTCGGCATGATCACCTTCGAGTCCCTGATGCCGCTGCGCCTGGAGGAACTCGTCGGGTCCGCGGAGCGGGCGGGGGCCCTGGTCGGGCCGGTGTCGGCCGCCGGGTGGGGGCTGTTCGCCGTGGGCTCGTGGCTCGCCGGGGTGACGTCGGCACGCATCGGCGTCGCCCGAGCGGCCATGGTCGGGCGCGTGCTCAATGCCCTCGGGGCCGTGGTCATGGGGTTGGTGGCCGGCCCGGTCGCGCTCGTCGCGGCCTACCTGTTCACCTACTCCATGCACGGGATGAACGGCCCGCCCCACGCGGCGCTGCTCCATCGGCAGGCGACGTCCGCCAACCGCGCGACGGTGCTGTCGATCAACTCGATGATGGCCTTCCTCGCCTTCGCCGTGGCGGCTCCGCTCGTCGGCACCCTCGCCGACCGGGCGTCGATCAGCACGGCCATGGTCACCGCGGGCGCGATCAGCGCGCTCGGCGTGGCGTGCTATCTCCCGGCCCGACGGCAGGAGCGCACCAGGACGTCGCTGGAGACCGGTGCCGTGGCGCGCTGACGTACGGCATCGTCGGCCTGTCACGCTGGGGGCATGAAGCACTTCCTGCTCGGGGTCGGCGCGACCCTGGCCACGCTCGCCCTCGCCCTCGTCGTCCTGCTCCTCACCCTCGGGTCCGGCGACGGCGAGACGATCGCGGCACCGAGCCCGACGGCATCCGGCCCGGGGACGGGCACTGAGCCGCAGCCGCCCGCCGACCTCACCACCGACGAGACGTGGCTCGGCACCGTCGACCTGCGCGGCTCCGACATCGTGTCAGCCGATGCGACGCTCACCGACGTGGTGGCCACCGGATCCGGGGTTCGATTCTCCGAGAGCGGCCTGCGCGCCGAGCGGCTCGACCTCGATGCCACCCTGCCGTTCGCCACGGTCGCCACCCAGATCGGCGACGGGGCACGGCTCTACGATGCCGGTGACGGGCTCGCGGGCATCGAACGCGCGGTGACCATCCTCGGCCGGGACCTCACGGTCCGGGCTGAGGGAACCGTGGTCGCCGATGGCGGGCAACTGCTCATCGAGCCCCGCACCGTCGACCTCGGCGGGCCGGACTTCCTCGACAGCGCCCTCAGTTCCTTGGCCCGCAGCCTGGTGACGATCCGCCAGCCTGTGCCGGGCGTTCCGGACGGGCTGGCGCTCACCGACGTCGCCGTGACGCCGGCCGGGTTCGACGCCTCACTCTCGGGCACCGACGTCACGATCGGTCGCTGAGTCACAGCCGCCCGACCACGTGCACCGTCCCGGAATCGACCAATAGGTCACTGCGGGGACGGCCAGCCATGTACCCCGAGTGACCTATTGGTCGATGTGGGTACACGTCACTCGCTCGTGACGGTGACCTCGTGGGTGGCCGAGTTGTAGATGAACGTCGTCGAAGCACCGTCCGCCGGGACCGTCACGCTCACGTTGGCCGCGGGGTAGCTCTCGTCGAAGGACAACCCGTGCGCCACCTTGAACTCCCACGTGCCCGCCGGGATCTTCGTCGTGATGATCGCGTAGATGCCGTCGCCGTCCTTGTCCTGCAGCCACGGCCGCATGCACTCCGGCTTCCAGTCCCCGCCGCAGCCGAGCTCTGACTGGAACGACCCGGGCACGGTGATGATCGGGTCCTCCTCGTCCGAGAC
>CALKHV010000003.1 GCA_937988865.1 uncultured Propionibacteriaceae bacterium
GCAGCCTCGATGGCGGCGAAGTCGAGGGCGTCGGCCGAGGTGACGACCATGCGTCCGCCTTCGAGGGTGACCTGGACGTCGGCGACGCCCGGGACGGCCTGGACCTCCTCGGTGACGTGGGCGACGCAGTGGCCGCAGGTCATGCCGGTGACGGTGTATTCGGTGGTGGTCATGTCAGATCCGTTCTGGTCAGGGTGGTGCTGGGGTTGATGGTGCTGGGGTTGTGCGAGGGGAGGGGTGCGTCCGATGGACGACAGCGGAATGTAGGACTCCATCACGACCTCATCAATCTGGCGATTGCCTGTTGTGCTTCGGTGAGTTTCAACTCGGCCTCCGCGCCGCCCTCGCGGACGGCGTTGACGACGCAGTGGCTCAGGTGCTCGTTGAGCAGGCCGAGGGCAACGGACTGGAGGGCCTTGGTGACGGCGGAGACCTGCGTGAGGATGTCGATGCAGTACTGCTCCTCCTCGATCATCTTCGCCAGGCCACGGGTCTGGCCCTCGATGCGGCGCATGCGGCGCAGGTAGGCGTCCTTGTCGTGGATGTAACCGTGGGACGCGTGATTGACGCAGGCGTCGCCCACCGTGACGGCGAGCGCCGGGTTGGCGAAGTCGACGTGATCTGCGTGATCTACGTGATCGGCATGGTGCTGGGCGTCGTGCTGCTGAGTGGTCATGTGGCCCCCTTCGTCCACCACCATACCCCCCGGGGGTACCGGAGACAAACGCCAGGCTCGTGCCCGTTACGCCCGCAAAGGGGGATTCGACTTATCCACATCCCCTGTGGAGGAGGGCCCTGCCGAGCCCCATACACCCCCTCACGCGTGGCCTGTCAAGCGGGAGCGACCATTTGACCGCGCGGGTGCGCGAACGCTCACCCTGAACCCCGAGCCAGCCCCGTCGCGAGGGTTTCCCCTAGTCAGAAGCCCAATGGTGACCAAGTGAATTCTTTCCACACAGGCGCGCCGCAGCCTGTCCACAGCGACACGCGGACGTGTCCACACCCACCTGTCCCTGTCCACAGGCAATGTGGACAACTCCGGCCTCTGGCGCTTCGGACCCGCCCATCGCCCGTTGCGCCGGGACCCGGGTGGGTCTAGGTTTTCGGGGTCGGGGCCATGGCGGCCTGCGAGGTGGTTCTGCGAAGGACGTCTGCCTCCCCGGTTTTGTCAGTGGCGGGGCCTAGCGTCAGCGTCGAAGGAGGTGGGCCCAATGGCGATCGTCCAGGCCTTCGACGAGGCACCCGGCAATCCCGTCGATCGCACACCCCCGCAAGATCTGGCGGCTGAGCAGAGCGTCCTCGGCGCGATGCTGATGAGCAAGGACGCGATCGCCGACGTCGTCGAGACCGTCACCGGGGCCGACTATTACCGACCCGCCCACGAACTGATCCACCGCGCGATCATCGACCTGTACGGACGCGGCGAGCCCGCCGACCCCGTCACCGTCGCCGACGAACTCGGCAAGCGCGGCGACCTCGGACGCGTGGGCGGCCACGTCTACCTGCACGACCTGCTCGCGAGCGTGTCGGTTGCGGCGAACGCCGCCTACTACGCCGACATCGTCCGCGAGAAGGCGGTATTGCGGCGGCTGGTCGAGGCGTCCATCAAGATCGCCCAGATGGGCTACCAGGCCACCGGCGACGTCGCCGACATCGTGGACGCGGCCCAGCAGACGATCTACGAGGTGTCCGAGGGCAAGACGGCCGAGGACTACAAGCCCCTCTCGGTGCTGATCGAACCGACCATCGACGAGATGGAGGCGATCGAGTCCAGGGGCGGGACGCTGGCCGGCGTCCCCACGGGGTTCGCCGAACTGGACGAGCTGACCAACGGCCTGCACCCCGGGCAGATGGTGATCGTGGCGGCGCGTCCGGCGGTCGGAAAGTCGACCCTCGCCCTCGACTTCGCCCGGTCGGCGGCCATCAAGCACAAGCTGACCACCGCCTTCTTCTCGCTCGAAATGAGCCAGACCGAGATCGTGATGCGCCTGCTGTCGGCCGAGGCGCAGGTGGCGTTGAACCACATCCGCAACGGCAAGATGACCGAGGACGACTGGGCGCGCGTCGTCCAGAAGACGGTGCAGGTGAGTGAGGCGCCGCTGTTCATCGATGACTCCCCGAACCTGACGATGATGGAGATCCGCGCGAAGGCGAGGCGGCTGAAGCAGCGTCACGATCTCAAGTTCGTGATCATCGACTACATGCAGCTGATGACGTCGGGCAAGAAGGTCGAGAACCGTCAGGTCGAGGTGTCGGAGTTCAGCCGGCAGATCAAGCTGCTGGCGAAGGAACTGCAGATCCCGGTGCTGGCGCTGTCGCAGCTCAACCGCGGATCGGAACAGCGCACCGACAAGAAGCCGCTGCTCTCTGACCTGCGTGAGTCGGGTTCACTGGAGCAGGACGCCGACATGGTCATCCTGTTGCACCGCGACGACGTGTACGACCGCGAGACGACGCGCGTGGGCGAAGCCGACCTCATCGTGGCCAAGCACCGCAACGGGCCGACGGCGACGATCGTCACGGCATTCCAAGGTCACTACTCCCGCTTCATCGATATGCAGCACTGACCTGACGTCGACCTCCCTCGCCTGACGGCATCTCCACGCCATCCTCCCCGCACCCCTGATGCGGGCCCACGGGCGCGCGCGCCGAAGGGCGGTTTCCTTGCGTCCGCAACGCAGGAAGCCTGAATCCGGGCCCAGGGGGCACGTTGCGTCCACCACGCAAGGAAACCGCCC
>CALKHV010000004.1 GCA_937988865.1 uncultured Propionibacteriaceae bacterium
AAGACCGTGTGTATCGAAGACCGTGTGCGCGACCCGAGGAGCAACGTGACGACTGAGGACGAGGTCCTCGCAGCCGACCTCACAGCCATGCTGGAGGTCGTCGAGGAGCGCCTGCTCGCCGCCGCCGTCGCCGACAGTCCGTTCGTCACCGAGGCGTCGCGCCACATCATCTCGGCCGGGGGCAAGCGCTTCCGTCCGATGCTCGTGATGCTCGCGTCCGCCTTCGGAACCGAGGTCGCGAACCCGGAAGACCTGATCAAGGCTGCACTGGTCGTCGAACTCACGCACGTGGCGTCGCTCTACCACGACGACGTGATGGACGACGCCGATCTGCGGCGCGGCGCCCCCAGCGCCAACCGCCGATGGGACAACTCGATCGCCATCATGGTCGGCGACTTCCTGTTCGCTCGTGCGTCCAGCACGGTGGCCACGCTCGGCACCGATTACGTGCTGCTGCAGGCCGAGACCTTCGCCCGGCTCGTCCAGGGTCAGATCGCCGAGACCCGGGGCCCACAGCCGGGGGACGATCCGCTCGAGCACTACCTCGGTGTCGTGGCCGACAAGACGGGCTCGCTGATCGCCACGTCCGCCGTGTTCGGTGGCATGGTCGCCGCTGCTGAGCAGTCCGTCCTGGACGCCCTCGCGAAATTCGGCGAGGAGATCGGGATGGTCTTCCAGCTCAGCGACGACATCATCGACATCACGAGCACGGCCACGGGCAAGACGCCCGGCACTGACCTGCGCGAAGGCGTGCCGACCCTGCCCACACTCATGCTGAAGGCGTCCACCGAACCTGCGGACGCATCCCTCCAGGCGTTGATTGCGTCCGACCTGAGAGACGACGCCGACCTGCAGCGGGCCCTCGAGGGCCTTCGTGCGCACCCCGTGATCGAACGTGCACGCAGTGAGATCGCACGTCGGGCCGACCTGGCGCTGGGGTATCTCAGCGAGCTTCCGTCCTGCGCCGCGAAGGCCGCGCTGGAGCAGATCACCCACGACCTCGTGAGTCGCTCCAGCTGATCGGACGCCGGGCGGGCCACCCGGCCCCCTGCCGGCGTGCGATAAACTCAGGCCCATTGCCGTGACGTGGTGCCGCGGCCAACCGTCACGCGTGAACGAGGACATACATGGACAACCCCACCGTTGCCGTCGTCGGACTGGGCTACATCGGCCTTCCCACGGCAGCAATCCTGGCCAAGCAGGGCATCCGCGTCATCGGTGTCGAGGTCAGTCAGGAGCGCGTCGACGTCATCAATTCCGGACGCGCACCCTTCGTCGAACCGGCGCTGGAAGAAGTGCTGGTCGCCACGGTCAAGGCGGGCAAGCTGAGCGCCACCACCGAGATGCCCCACGCCGACGTCTACATCCTCGCCGTCCCTACGCCTTTCAAGGGTGACCATGAAGCCGACCTGTCGTACGTGAAGGACGCGTCCGAGGCCGTGGCGCCCCAACTCGTGGGCGACGAACTCGTCATCCTCGAGTCGACCTCCCCGCCCGGCACCACCGAGAAGGTGGCCGAGTACATCCTGGCCAAGCGTCCCGACCTGAGCTTCGACGGTGCGGATGGCAAGCCCATCATCCACTTCGCCCACGCCCCCGAGCGCGTCCTGCCCGGACGCATCATGGTCGAGCTCATCAGCAACGACCGGATCATCGGCGGCATGACCCGCGAGGCGTCCGAGCGCGCCCGCGACCTCTATGCCACCTTCTGCACCGCAGACCTCCACCTCACCGACGCCAAGACAGCCGAGATGGCAAAGCTGACCGAAAACTCGTTCCGTGACGTGAACATCGCGTTCGCCAACGAGTTGTCGATCATCTGCGAGCGCCTCGGGATCGACGTGTGGGAACTCATCGAACTCGCCAACAAGCACCCGCGTGTGAACATCCTGCAGCCCGGTCCCGGCGTTGGCGGGCACTGCATCGCCGTCGACCCGTGGTTCATCGTGTCGGCCGCCCCGGAGGAGGCGCAACTCATCCACACGGCGCGGCTGGTGAACGACGGCAAGCCCGATCATGTCCTGGCGAAGGTCGCCGATGCGTTGTCAGGCTCGGACGCTCCGGTCATCGCTGCGCTGGGTCTCGCCTTCAAGCCAGACATCGACGACCTGCGGGAGTCACCGGCCCTGTCGATCACCCGGACGCTGGCCGAGCGCATGCCCCACGCCACGATCCTGGCGGTCGAGCCGCATGTCGACGAACTGCCGCCCAGGCTCGCCGAGATGGGCAATGTCAGCCTCGCCGAGACGCGGGACGCCCTCGACCGTGCCGACCTCGTGCTGCTGTTGGTCGACCACACGGACTTCAAGCAGATCGACCGCGCGTCCCTGGGTGACAAGCCGGTCATCGACACCCGGGGCATGTGGCGGTAAGGCTCGATTCATGAGGGGGAGGACGACCTCCCCCTGACCCCCACCGCACCGGCCGGCGACGCACCGCCCTTCGCGGGCTGTCGCGCGGCGCGGGGGCGACCCGTCACCAGATCCTGACCCGCTCGGCCGGCTCCATCCACAGACCGTCGCCGGGCTGCGTCCCGAACGCGTCGTGGAACGCGTCCAGGTTGCGAACGATCTGGTTGCACCGGAACTCACCGGGGGAGTGCGGGTCGGTGGCCAGCCGCTGCAGGAGGGCGTCCGTGCGCAGCTTCCCCTGCCAGATCGCGGCATAGGACAGGAAGAACCTCTGGACGCCGGACCATCCGTCGATGGGCTGCGGATCCGTCCCGTCAGTAGCGATCTGCCAGGCGCGGAGCGCGATCCCCGCTCCGCCCAGGTCGCCGATGTTCTCGCCGATGGTCAGGGCCCCGTTGACGTGCACGTCAGGGGTCTGCTCGGGCACCAGCGCGTCGAACTGGCCGATGAGGGCTTTCGTCCGGGCCTCGAAGGCGGTGCGATCGGCGTCGGTCCACCAGTCGCGCAGCACTCCGTCGCCGTCGCAGGTCGAGCCCTGGTCGTCGAAGCCGTGGCCGATCTCGTGCCCGATGACCGCCCCGATGCCCCCGTAGTTCACCGCGTCGTCTGCGTCCAGGTTGAAGAACGGCGGCTGCAGGATGGCGGCCGGGAAGACGATCTCGTTCCGCAACGGGTGATAGTAGGCGTTCACCGTCTGGGGGAACATGAACCACTCCTCGGGGTCGACCGGGCCGGCCAGCTTCGAGGTGTGGAAGTCGAACTCGAACTCCGCGGCCCGCATCAGGTTCCCGACCAGGTCGCCGGGCACGACGGTGAGGGTGGAGAAGTCACGCCAGGTCGCCGGGTAGCCGATCTTCGGGCGGAACTTGGACAGCTTGTCGAGCGCCTGGGCCCGTGTCTCCTCGGTCATCCAGTCGAGCGACTCGATCGACTGCCGGTACGCGGCGAGCAGATTCGCGACGAGGGTGTCCATTCGCTCTTTCGCCGCGGGCGGGAAGTGGCGGTCGACGTAGATCTTGCCGATCGACTCACCCAGCGTCCCCTCGACGAAGGCGACGCCCCTCTTCCAGCGGTCGCGCAGCTGCTCAACCCCGTTGAGCGTGCGCTCGTAGAAGTCGAACCGCTGGTCGACAAAGGCGCTCGAAAGGAACGACGACAGCGAACTGGCCGCCTTCCAGCGTGCCCAGGCGCGCCAGTCATCCAGGCGTTCCTCGGTCACGAGGGCTGCCACATCGGTGAAGAAGCTGGGTTGTGCGTTCACGAGCGTCCCCAACGCGGACGCCTCGAGTTCCGCCCCTGCCAGGAACGCGTCCCAGGGCAGGGTGGGTGAGGATGCGGTGAACTCGTCCCAGGACTGTGGGTTGTACATCTTGCGAAGGTCGCGGGTCGTCACCTTGTCCCAGTGGCAGGCGGCGATCTGGGTCTCAAGTTCCAGCACGCGGCGAGCCTCAGCCGCGGCGTCCGTTCGTCCGGCGAGGGCCAACGTCCGCTCGACATGGGTCACATAGGCATCACGGATGGACGCGTACTGCTCGTCGCGGTAGTACTCCTCGTCGGGAAGTCCCAGGCCGCTCTGGCCTGCGAAGAGGACGTAGCGCTGGGGGTCGCCGGGGTCGGCGTCCACGTCGAGGCCGAGGAGGTGGCGCAGTCCGTGTCGTTCGGACCAGCCCCAGTGCAGTCCCAGCGCCTCGACCGTATCGATCGCGTCGACGCGGGCCAGCACGGGAGCGAGGGGTGAGGCCCCGAGGGCCTCGATCGTGTCGGCGTCCATGAAATCGGCGTAGAGGGCGGCGATCTTGCCGGCCTCGGTGGCCGGGTCGAGTTCGTCGTCCAATGAGGTGATGATGTCGCGGACGGCGGCCTCCGACGCGTCCCTCAGCTCGACGAACGCGCCGGCCTGGGCCTTGTCCGCGTCGATCCGGGCCGTGGCGAGCCACGTGCCGTTGACGTGGCGATAGAGGTCGTCCGTCGGACGCACGGACAGGTCGAAAGCGGTCAGGTCAAGGGCAGGTGTGGTCACGGCAAGGAGTCTAGGGGCCTCGGCCAACCCTGCGTCAGGCGACGATCCAGGTGTCCTTGCCGGCGATGAGGTGGGCCAGCGACTGCTCGGGGTCACCCTCGGTGCGGGCCAGCGCGACCTGCTCGCGGACGAGATCGTCGTAGGCGGGCCGCTGGACGTCCCGGAAGATGCCGATCGGGCTGCGGTGCAGCACACCGCCGTCGGTCAGCCTCGACAGGGCGAACGCCACGGACGGGTCGGGGCGATGGGCGTTGTGCACGAGCAGCGCGTCTTCACCTACGTCGGCGACCTCGACAACCTTCACGCCATCGACCGGATGCTGGATGACACCCAGGTGGTTCTGGGTGCCGAAACGGATCGGCTGACCGTGTTCGAGGCGGATCAAGGCGTCCTCGGCCTCGGGTCCCTTGAGTTCGTCGAAGGCACCGTCATTGAAGATGGGGCAGTTCTGGTAGATCTCGATCAGGGACGCCCCACGGTACTGGGCCGCAGCCTTCATGACCGAAGTGAAGTGCGCGCGATCGGAGTCGATGGTCCGGGCGACAAAGCCCGCCTCGGCACCCAGGGCCAGCGAGACGGGGTTGAACGGGTGGTCGAGCGACCCGAACGGGGTCGACTTGGTCACCTTGCCAGTCTCGGACGTGGGGGAGTACTGACCCTTGGTCAGACCATAGATGCGGTTGTTGAACAACATGATCGTGATGTTCACGTTGCGCCGCAGGGCGTGCATCAGGTGGTTGCCGCCGATCGACAGGGCATCCCCGTCGCCGGTGACCACCCACACCCCCAGATCGGGCCGCGTGATCGCGACACCGGTGGCGATGGCGGGCGCGCGCCCGTGAATGGAGTGCATGCCGTAGGAGTCGACGTAATAGGGGAAGCGCGAGGAGCAACCGATCCCCGAGATCATGACGGTGTTCTCGCGCGTGATGCCCAGTTCTGGCATGAGACCCTGAAACGCGGCGAGGATCGCGTAGTCACCGCAACCCGGGCACCAGCGCACCTCCTGGTCGGATGTGAAGTCCTTGCGGGTGAGTGGTTCCAGTGCCAGCGGGACGCCGGCCAGCTTGCCGATCATCGGGTCGCCTCCTTGGTTTCGGCGATGGCTTCGAGGAGTTCCCCCGCCAGGTCGGCGGGCGAGATGGGCAGCCCCCGGACGCGAGGCCACGACTCCACGTCCACGAGGTAGTTGGCGCGCAGGACGCGGGCGAACTGTCCGAGGTTCATCTCGGGGAGGATCACGCGGTCGTAGCTGCGCAGGATCGCCCCGAGGTTCGCGGGCAGCGGGTTGAGATGCCGCACGTGCACCTGCGCGATCGACTCGCCGGCAGCCCGGACGCGCCGGACGGCGGCCGTGATCGGCCCGTAGGTCGAACCCCAGCCGAGCACGAGGACGCAGGCGTCCCCCGTCTCGTCGTCGACGACCAGGTCGGGGACGTCACGCACGATGCCGGCCACCTTCGCCGCCCTCTGGTTGACCATGGCCTCGTGGTTCGCGGGGTCGTACGAGACGTTTCCGTAGGGCTCGGACTTCTCCAGTCCGCCCAGCCGATGCTCGAGGCCGGGCGTACCCGGGATCGCCCAGGCACGAGCGAGTGTCTCGGGGTCACGCGCGTACGGCTGGAAGCGGGGCGTCCCGTCGGCGGCCACACCGTTGGGCTCGGTTGCGTGGTTGACCTCGATCGCCGGGATGGACGCGAGGTCGGGCACCAGCCATGGCTCGGCCCCGTTGGCCAGATAGCCATCGCTCAGCATGATGACCGGCGTGCGATAGGTCAGGGCGATACGGCAGGCCTCGATGGCGGTGGCGAAGCAGTCGGTGGGGGAGGCTGCGGCGATGACGGGGAGCGGCGCCTCGCCGTTGCGTCCGTAGAGCGCCTGCATGAGATCGGCCTGCTCGGTCTTGGTGGGCATGCCCGTGGACGGGCCGGCCCGCTGGACGTCGACGACGACGAGCGGGAGTTCGGTCATCACCGCCAGGCCGAGGGTCTCGCTCTTGAGCGCCATGCCCGGGCCGGAGGTCGTGGTGACGCCCAGTGCGCCGGCGAACGACGCGCCCAGCGCTGCTCCGACCCCCGCGATCTCGTCCTCCGCCTGGAAGGTGAGGACACCCTCGCCCTTCGCCTTGCTCAGCTCGTGGAGGATGTCGGACGCCGGGGTGATCGGGTAGGAACCGAGGAACAACTGCTTGCCGGCCTTGTGGGCGCCCACCATCAATCCGTAGGCGGTCGCCAGGTTGCCGGAGACCTGACGGTAGACGCCGGGAGGCATCGTGGCCGGTTCGACCTCGTAGCGCACCGCGAAATCCTCGGTGGTCTCGCCGTAGGCGAAACCGGTGCGGAAGGCCGCGATGTTGGCGTCCCTGATCTGGGGGCGGCTCGCGAAACGCCTGGCGAGGAAGTCGATCGTCGGCTCCTCGGGCCGGCTGTACAGCCACGTCAGCAGGCCGAGCGCGAACATGTTCTTGGCGCGCGTCGCCTCCTTGCGTCCGAGGCCGAAATCCTTCAGCGCCTCGACGGTCATCCCTGAGAGGTCGAGGGCCACGACGTGGTAGTTGGACAGCGAGCCGTCCTCGAGGGGATCGGCTGTGTAGCCGACCTTCTTGAGGTTGCGTGACGTGAACTCGGCACGGTCGGCCACGATCAGCCCGCCCCGCTGAAGATCGGCCAGGTTGGCCTTGAGCGCAGCCGGGTTCATCGCGACAAGCACGTCGGGACGGTCGCCCGGGGTCACGATGTCGTAGTTCGCGAAGTGCACCTGGAAGCTCGACACCCCGGCGATCGTCCCTTGTGGTGCACGGATCTCGGCAGGGAAGTTGGGCAGCGTCGAGATGTCGTTGCCGAAGACGGCTGAGTCCGAGGTGAAGCGGTCGCCGGTCAGCTGCATGCCGTCGCCAGAGTCACCGGCGAACCGAATGACGACCCTGTCCAATGTGTGGACCTGAACCATACGGGCGTCCTCTCGAGGGGGTGAAGTCGTCGCAAGCGTACCCGAGCGTGCCGCTCACTCCCGCTTTCACGGGTCCCCCGGCTGTGAGCTGAGTTCGTCGAGGTGGGATCATGCCGCGGGCTACGCTTGCCCGGTGAGTGGGTTCATCGACTGGTTCGGCGACGGGTCGGTCCTCGTGCAGGACCTCTCGCTGGCGTGCTGCGCCGTCGAGAGCGAGTTCGCCGTGCCCGTCGGCGCACCGCGGGTCGAGTCGGTGCCCCCCGGTGCGCACCTGGTCCAGGTGATCTCGGGGACGCCGACCGACGCCCTGGCGGACGTGTTGGCGGCGAGACTGCGGGCCGAGTTCCCCGGAATCCGGTCACGCTCGAGGGTCGCCTTCGGTGCCTGCGCTATCGCAGGTGGGCCCTACTGGGACTCCTGGTCGGTGACCAAGGGGATCGATCAGGTCGTGCCCGTCGACCACTACATTCCCGGTTGCCCGCCGCCTCCCGAGGCGTTGGGCGCCTTCGTCGCGCACGTCAGGACACGGTGATGTCTGCCGAAGCCGTGCGAGTCGTGGACGCGGTGGACTGGTTGGCCTCCCTCACGGCCGCCCGCGACGCCGGTTACACCTGGTTCGACGACCTGGGCTGTGTCGACGAGATCGGACGCTCACACCACTTCCGCATCTTCTGTGCACTCGTGAACTGGGACGCGGGGCCTCTTGGCGTCCGGTTCGAGGCGTTGGTACCTCGGGACGCACCCCTGATCGACAGCCTTTCCGCGCTCTTCGCGGGCGCATCCTGGTGCGAGCGCGAGGCGCACGATTTCTTCGGCGTCCGCTTCACCGGCGGTGATGACCGCCACATCCTCGTGCACGAGCCGGGCCACCATCCGCTGCGCAAGGACGCGGTCCTGGGTGCGCGCGCCGCAATTGCCTGGCCGGGCGCCGAGGGCGCCGACAGCGCCCCTGGACGTCGCCGCATGGTGCCTCCCGGGGTCCCGGACCCCGCCGTGTGGGGTGCTCGCGCCGTCGACGACCCCGTGCCCACTGCCACCGAGGTCGCCCAGTCAGCGGTCGGTGGCCGTGTCAGGAGGCGGACATGAGTGAGGGTGTGGCCAGGCACGGCAGCATCCGGCTCATCGAGGAGGCGTGCACCGCGTGCATGATCTGCGTCCGCGAGTGCCCGGCCTGGTGCATCCACATCGCATCCCACACCGTCACGGCCACCGACCTGCCGCCCGGGGCGCGCGACCGCACGCGCAACGAGCTCGACCGCTTCGACATCGACTGGTCGGTGTGCATGTACTGCGGCATCTGCGTCGACGAGTGCCCCTTCGACGCGCTCGTCTGGGCCGGCGACCACCACCCCGGCGCCGCGTCGATCGGTGGCCTGCTGGCTGGACGCGAGGAGTTGCGCTCAGCCGGGGGCTCGTCGTGAGCTTCGTCGGGTCCCGATGGGCTGATGTCGGCGTGGCGTGGAGCCATCAGAGCGTCCGGCGAGGCTTCTACGGCACCTTCCTGATCGCCCTCGGATCGCTCACCCCGGCCTACCTGCCGCGCAATTCCCCCTGGTTGCGCCTTCTGGGTGCCCTGCACGCCACAGGCACGCCGTTCAAGGTGCTCGGCACGGTGCTCGTGCTCGCCGGCATGGCGATCCTGGTTGACGCCTGGTTCAGGATGCGGCCCTCGGACATTCCGTCCCAGGCCGGCTCGATGGTCTACCACGATGTCAGGCACTGGGCCGTGCTGGTGATCTGGGGTGCCCCCTTCGTGTTCGCGCCGCCGATCTTCAGCCACGATGCGTACTCCTACGCGGCCCAGGGGTGGCTCATCCACAACGGCATCAATCCCTACAGCGCGGGCCCGGGCATCCTCCCGGGTGCGTTCGCCGACCAGGTCGCGTGGGTGTGGCGGTTCACCCCCGCGCCCTACGGACCGCTCAGCCTGCAGATCCAGCACGGTCTCGTCGATCTGATGGGCCACGACCCCTATCTCTCCGCGCTGGCGATGCGCCTGCCAGCCGTGCTCGGCGTCGGCTTGATCGGTCTGCTCATTCCCCGCATTGCGCGGAAGCTCGGCACTGATGCGGCGTTCGCGGCCTGGTTCGCCACCCTCAACCCGCTCCTGGTCATCGACTTCGTGGGAGGCGCGCACAACGACGCATTGATGATGGGTCTGGTCGTGCTCGCCATCTGGCTTGCCCTGCAGCACCGCTGGGGATGGCTTCCTGCGGCTGTCGTGGTCGGAGTGGCCGCGGCCATCAAGCAGCCGGCCTTCCTGGCGGCCTACGCCGTGCCCCTCATCGGGCGTCCGTGGGAGTCGTGGCACTGGCGGGAGGTCGCGCGGACGGTGCTCCGCGTCCTCGTGTCGTTCGCCCTCGCCATCGCGACGTTCGCAGGTCTGTCGCTCGTCACGCGCCTCGGATTCGGCTGGTACAACGCGGTCGGCGTCCCCGGCATGGTCATCACCGTCTCGCCGTTCACCCTGCTCGGGCAGGCGTTGCAGTGGATGCTCGACATCTGGAACCTTGACCCGACCGGGCACAACGCCATCCGCTACTCCCGCACGCTCGGTCTCGCGATCGCGGGCATCGTGCTCACGTGGCTCGCGCTCACCGTGGCCCGCAGGCGTCCGGTCACGTTCCTGAGTTGGGGCTATCTTGCGGTTGCCCTGGCCGGCCCGGCGCTGCACAGCTGGTACGTCCTGTGGGGTGGTTTGCTGCTGCCGTTGACGCGTCCGAGCGAGCGGGTGGTCCGGGCGGCCGTGTGGTCGACCGTGATCCTGCTCAGCTATTCCGCGATCAACCTGTCGTGGCGCAACGGCCTCGTGGCACTGGGGGTGGCGGCGCTGGCAGGCTATCTGTGGCAGGTGCGGATCCATGACCTGTCAGAGGCCCGGGCCGCCCAGGATGTCGTCCCGGTCGACTGATGATGTGCCTGTGAAGGGGGATGCGGTGGACGTCTGCTTCAGCGTCGAGGAAGGCATTGGACGCATCGTCCTGAACCGTCCGCGAGCCATCAACGCGCTCACCCACGACATGTGCCTGGCCATCGAGCGGCAACTCCGGGCCTGGATCACGAGCGGCGAGGTCACGAGCATCGAGTTGTCCGGTTCGGGCGAGCGCGGCCTGTGTTCAGGTGCGGACGTCCGAGCCCTGCGCGAGCACGTCCTCAGCGACCCGCCCCGGGCCGTCGACTTCTTCGTCGACGAGTACCGCCTGGACGCCCTCATCGCCAACTGTCCGATCCCCTTCACAGCTCTCATGCGCGGCATCTGTATGGGCGGAGGCCTCGGTCTGAGCCTCCACGCCTCGCGTCGCGTGGGCCACGCAGACACCCGGCTCGCCATGCCGGAAACCACCATCGGACTCTTCCCCGACGTCGGTAGCTGCTTCCATCTCGCCCGTTGCCCGGGCGAGGTTGGCGCGCACCTCGCCATGTCCGGGGACGCGATCGACCCTGCGTCCGCTCTCTGGGCGGGCCTGATCGACGAGATCGTGGACGCAGACCCCGACCCCGACGCCAGTGCTCTCGCGACCGACGCACCATGGATCGACGAGTGCTACGTCGGTGACTCCGCGTCGGCGATCATCGCGCGGCTCGAGGCGCACCCCGACTCGCGGGCCCGCGAGGCGGGCGCCCTGATCCGGACGAAGTCACCGTGGAGTGTCTGCGTCGCACTCGAGGCGGTGCGTCGGGCGTCGCACCTGCCGACGATCGACGACGTGCTCGCCCAGGATGAGGTGCTGGCACGCAACTTCGTGTCCGACTCCGACTTCGTCGAGGGCGTCCGGGCGCAACTGGTCGACAAGGACCGCCAACCCCGCTGGCGTCACGCGCGCATCGAGGACGTGCCGTCCGTCCTCGTCGGTTCGATGTTCATCGACCGATCGGCCCTGTGAGGGTTACCGTGGGGCCATGCCCGCCGCGAGCCCAGCCGTCGACCTGCAGGTCGGTGGACGCACGGTGCGCCTGAGCAGCCCCGACCGGGTCTACTTCCCCGAGCACGGCTGGACCAAGCTCGACCTGGCCGAGTACTACCTCGCGGTCGGCGACGGCATCGTGCGGGGGCTGCGTGAGCGTCCGACGATGTTGCACCGTTTCCCCAAAGGCCTGGAGGGTGGAAAGGTCCACCAGAAGCGGCTGCCGGCCGGGGCGCCGGACTGGGTCGAGACCGTCCAGCTGTTCTTCCCCCGCTATTCGCTGACTGCAGACGAGTTGTGCGTGACCGAGCTCGCGCAGGTCATCTGGGCCGTCCAGATGACGACCGTGGAGTTCCATCCCTGGAACGTCCGGCGGGCCGATGTCGACAGGCCCGACGAGTGGCGGATCGACCTCGACCCGGGCCCGACTGCGGGCTTCGATCGCGTCCGTCGGTCCGCGGTCGTGGCCAAAGGGATCCTCGATGACCTCGGCATCACGGGGTACCCCAAGACGTCCGGTGGCAACGGTCTCCACATCTACGTCCGGATCACCCCGACGTGGGAGTTCGAGGACGTCCGCCGGGCAGCCCTCGCGTTCGCGCGCGAGGTGGAGCGCCGCCTCCCGGGCGACGTCACCACCGCCTGGTGGCGCAAGGACCGCGACCCGTCCCACGTCTTCATCGACTACAACCAGAACGCCCGCGACCACACCATCGCCAGTGCCTACTCCGTGCGTGGCGTCCCCGAGGGTACGGTCTCGACGCCCATCGCCTGGGACGAGGTGGACGCCGTCGACCCGCGCGAGCTCACCCTGGCAACCGTCCCCGGACGTTTCGCTCGCCTGGGCGACCTGCACGCCCGCATCGATGACGAGGCCTTCGACCTCGGCCGGTTGCTGGAGTGGGCCGAACGCGACGAGGCGTCCCGGCCTGAGGAACCCGAGCCGCGCACCGACGGTGGGGCAGGGCCGGCCAAGCAGCGCCAGCAACCGCGGAAGATCCCGACTCCGAAGCCGGACGCCCAGTCGGAGTAGCGCGTCAGTCGGAGTAGTCGACGACCACGGGTGCGTGGTCGCTCATGCGGTCCTCGTAGGAGGCGTCCCGGTCGGTGCCGCCCGAGAGCGCGCGTCGGGCCAGACCGGGGGACGCGAGGTGGTAGTCGATGCGCCAGCCCGTGTCACGCGCGAACGACTGCCCCATCCAGCTCCACCAGGAATACGGCCCGTCGACCCCGGGATGGAGGCTGCGGACGACGTCGACGAGCGTCCGCGGTGACAGGATCGACCCGAACCATTCCCGCTCCTCGGGCAGAAAACCCACGGACGCCTGGTTGCCGCGCCAGTTGGCGATGTCGAGCCGGGTGTGGGCGATGTTGACGTCACCCATGACGAGGAACTCGCGCCCCTGCGCCGCGGCCGCGCGACGCGAACGGGTCAACTGGCGGGCGAATCCTGCGAGGAAGCGCATCTTGCGGACGTACCGTTCACCGCCGTCCGCCTCACCTTCCCGGACGCGTCCGGGTTGCTGCAGGTGGGCCGGCAGGCCACCCTTCGGCAGGTAGAGGGACGCGACGGTCAGCGGCCGGTCTGCGAGGTCGACCTCGAGGTAGCGTCCCTCGTCGGAGAAGGCTCGCAACTCACGGGCGAGGACGTCCCGCTCGGACCTCTCGACGAGCTCGACGTGCGAGTCGCCCGGCGCCCGCACGAGGACGCCGGCGCCCCAGCTCCTGACGTCCGAGGGCCGTTCGCGGGTCAGGACGGCCACGCCGTTGCGTCCGGCGAGCTGACCGGCGTCGTAGCTGAGGTGATACGTGCCGAAGACGCCGTCGGGTAGGAGCGGGACGGGGCACCGAACCTCCTGGAGAGCGACGATGTCGAGGTCGCGACTGGCGAGCCAGGACTCGAACCCCCGCCTCTGGGTGGCCCGGATGCCGTTGACGTTGAAGGTGGCGATGCGCATCAGGCCTGCTGACCGCGCCTCACCGGTAGTTGACGTA
>CALKHV010000005.1 GCA_937988865.1 uncultured Propionibacteriaceae bacterium
GACCGCCTCCGGGGGTTGGGTGAGGGCGACCTCGTCCAGCCCCCGGTTCGCGTCCCCGGGCTGACCCGATCAGCCTGTGACAGGGCATGATGTGCCCATGGACGCGTCCGGCCTCATCACCCAGCTCGACCGCTGGCGACGTCCGGCCCTGAGTTTCACTGCCCTCCTCGCGCTGCTCGCCACCCTCGACGGCACGGGAGTCACCGGCACTCCCGTGGCCGACACCGTCGACGGCTGGTTCCGCCCCGGCGCCACGCTCCTCTCCCCCGCGTCCCCCGCGTTCTCGATCTGGATCGTCATCCAGCTCGGGCTGGTCGCCCACCTGATGTGGCAGTGGCTCCCCGCCAACGAATCCGACCCGCAACTCCGGGCGACGGGGTGGTGGCTCGCGGGGTCACTGCTGATCTACACCGCGTGGCTCGAGGCGTCCCAACGACTTGCCCTCGACGCCACCGCGGTCCTCATCGTCGCGCTCGCCCTCGTCCTCGGACGCACGCTCACCGTCCTCGACCGGACGCAGCGCCGGGCCCCCGCCCCGGGACGCCATGAGGAGAAGCGCTCCCTTCCACGGCGCCCCCTCGAGATCCTCCTCACCGACGCACCCTTCGGTCTGTTCCTCGGGTGGGTGTGCCTCGCGTCCGCGCCGAACGTCACGGCGTCCCTGATGAACCACGGGCTCGAGCCGGGTCGCCGACTCTCCGAGGGCATCGCCATCGGCATCCTGGCGTTCGTGCTGGGCCTGGCGATCGTGGTGCAGGGGATGATCGGCGGTCGGACGTCCGTCAGCCTCGCCATGGCCTGGGGTCTGACATGGGTGGCCGTCGAACGACTGACCGGCGACAATCGATCCCTGCTGGTCGGCCTCAGCGCCGTCGCGCTGGCCTTCCTCGTCGGAGTGACAGGCCCGATCAGCGGACGCCGGGCCGCCGCTCGCGACCGGCGTCCCGATCAGGAAACCTGGGCCTGAGGTCAACCACCGGGCCCGGCTAGAGTCGGACCCATGAGCCAGACGAGCGACTACCTCGCGTCCATTGCCGGCGATCTCAGCACCCTGCGCCGCGATCTTCACCGGATTCCCGAGATCGGCCTCGACCTGCCCCTCACCCAGCAGCGACTGCTGGGCGCCCTCGACGGCCTGCCGCTCGAGATCACGCTCGGCGAGTCCCTGTCGTCCATCACCGCGGTCCTGCGGGGCAAGGGCGGACGCGAGGGCGAGCGCAAGGCCGTCCTCCTGCGCGGCGACATGGACGGCCTCCCGGTCGACGAGGCGACCGGCCTCGACTTCGCGTCCACGAACGGCGCCATGCACGCGTGCGGACACGACCTGCACATGAGTCTCCTCGTCGGCGCCGCCCGCGCACTGTGCGAACAGGTCGACAACCTGCCCGGTGATGTCGTGTTCATGTTCCAGCCCGGCGAGGAGGGCAACGACGGCGCCGGCCACATGATCGCCGAGGGCGTCCTGGACGCCTCCGGACGCAGGGTGGACGCCGCCTTCGCCATCCACGTCTTCTCGGCCATGGAACCGTACGGAGTGTTCGCGACGCGTCCGGGCACGATGATGGCTGCGTCCGATCGACTGACGGTCACGATCACCGGCAAGGGAGGGCACGGGTCGGCACCGTACGCGGCCCTCGATCCGGTGCCGGTCATGGCCGAGATGATCATCGCCCTGCAGGTCATGGTCGCCCGCCACTTCAACGTCTTCGACCCGGTGGTGGTCACTGTGGGCAAGGCGGTCGCGGGCACCGCGAACAACATCATCCCCGAGACCGCCCTGTTCGAGGCGACGCTGCGATCCTTCTCGAAGCAGGCGCAGGCAGGGCTCTTCGAGTGGATCCCCCGGACGCTCCGGGGCATCGCAGACTCCCACGGGGTGGTCGTCGACATCGTCCTCGAGAACCAGTACCCGGCGACCGTGAACGACCCGGGGCAGGAAGCCCTCGCCGCAGAGGTCGTCTCTGACGTCTTCGGTGCCGGACGCCACGTCCGCTGGGAGAACCCCCTCACCGGGGCCGAGGACTTCTCGCGCGTCCTCGAGGAGGTTCCGGGGGCCTTCGTCGGCCTGTCGGCCGTGCCTGTGGGAGCCGACCACCTCACCGCCCCGTACAACCACTCGGCGTACGCGGTGTTCGACGATTCCGTGCTCGCCGACGGCGCCGCGCTGCTCGTCGAACTCGCGAAGCGGACGCTGAACTCCTAGCTGTACCCGGCGTCAGCCGAGGAGCAGCTTCCGAAGTTCGTCCACGGTCGAGCAGAGGGCTGTCGGCTCCTCGGCCGCGAGTTCCTCCGCGACTCCGGCGCCCCATGTGACTCCGACCGAATCCATGCCCGCCGCCTTCGCCGCCTGGATGTCGAAGATGGCGTCCCCGACGTAGACCGACTCCTCCGGGGACGCGCCGAGTTCGGAGAGCGCATACAGCAGCGGCGCGGGGTGTGGCTTGTGGACGCTGACATCCTCCAGGGTCGAGACCAGCTGCAACTTGCCGTCCAACCCGCCTGCCACCACGCTGCGCACCGCAGCCGGACGCCGCTTCGACGTCGCCACCCCCACCACCACACCGGCGTCCGCAAGGTCGTCAAGCAGTTCCCGGACGCCCTCGAAGTCGGTCTGGAGTGCCTCCAGATTGGCAAGGTTGAAGGTGATGTAGGCCTCGTGGAGCGCCTCCGCCTCGGGGAAGCGCGCCAGTGCGTCCGCGAGGGTGATGCCGATCAGCGGCAGGGCGAACGTCTCGTCAACCTCTTCGCTGCGCACCTGACGGAAAGCGTGTCGGTAGCTCTCGACGATCAGGGGAATGGTGTTGACGAGGGTGCCGTCGAGATCGAAGACGACGACGGGCCAGCGCGGTGAGGTCACGCGTGCAGCCTACCGGGGAGGGTCCGACGCCTCAGTGGCGCTAGGTTGCACCACATGACCACCCTTCACGACGACGTCGTCGCGTCCCTGACCGCCTGGACGCCCGACTCAGCCGCCCAACGCGCCCTCCGTGAGGCCTACCTCGGGCTCCTGCTGGCGCGTCCGGACGCGGTCTCGCGCACGTGCGTCCCGGGGCACATCACGGCGTCCGTGCTGGTACTCAGTCCCGACCTCGCGCGAACCGCCCTGGTCCTGCATCCCCTGGGCCGTGCGTGGTTCCAGCCCGGGGGTCATCTCGAAGCGACGGACGCAACCCTGGCCGACGCCGCCCGCCGCGAAGTCCTGGAGGAGACGGGGCTGGAGGTCGATCTCGACCCGACCGTCGTCCACCTCGACTGCCACCCGATCACCTGTCGCGGCTCGGCGCCGAGCAGGCACTTCGACGTCCGCTTCGTCGGCGTCGCCCGCAGCGACGCCCTCACGATCTCCCACGAATCAGACGACCTGCGTTGGTGGAGCCTCGACGATGCAGCGGCGTTGAGCGACGAGATGAGCGCCTTCATTGCAGCGGCGCGCGCACGCCTCGCGTGATCCGGCCGCCGCGCGGCGGTGCAGTGCCATGATCGACACATGATCAGTCCAGCCCCCCGGCACCTGGTCGAGGACGCGGCGATCGCGGTCACCGACCTGCGCGTGATCCGGGGCAAGCGAGTCGTCCTCCCCGACCTCTCGGTCCACGTCCCTCGAGGTCAGGTGACCGGGCTCCTCGGTCCGTCCGGGTCGGGCAAGTCGACGCTGATCAGGGCGATCGTCGGCGTCCAGAGGGTCGAGTCGGGCACCATCACCGTGCTCGGCCTGCCCGCCGGGACGCCCGAGTTGCGGCATCGCGTCAGCTACCTGACCCAGGCCCCGAGCGTCTACGACGACCTGTCAGTGGGTGCGACAGTCGCCTACTTCGGACGCATCGCCGGGCGCTCCAAGGCGGACGCCGCCGACGCCATCGAACGCGTCGGCCTGACCGACCACACCGACGCCCTCTGCCGGAACCTGTCGGGCGGCGAGCTGAGCCGCGCGTCACTCGCCGTGGCTCTCGTGAGCAAGCCCGAGGTGCTGGTGCTCGACGAGCCCACCGTGGGTCTCGACCCCGTGCTGCGCCGCAGCCTGTGGTCGATGTTCCACGACCTGGCGAACGAGGGCGCGACCCTGCTGGTCTCGAGCCACGTGATGGACGAGGCGTCCCGCTGTGATCGTCTGGTGCTGCTGCGCGAGGGTGAGGTGCTCGCCGACGACACACCGGCAGGGTTGTTGGAACAGACCGGGACCCCGGACGCCGAGGCCGCTTTCCTGGCCCTCATCGACGAGAAGGACGCAGCCGTCAAGGCCGCGAACGCAGCAGGGAGGGCGGGACGATGAGGCACGCCTTCATCACGGCAGGACGCGTCCTGGGCCAACTGCGCAACGACCACCGCACCGTGGGACTCCTCCTGGTCGTCCCGCTGGTGCTCATGGGGCTCATGGCGTGGATCTTCAACGACACCCCCCTGGTCTTCGACCGCATCGGCCCCGCCCTGCTCGGTGTCTTCCCCCTGGTCGTGATGTTCATCGTCACGAGCGTGTCGACACTGCGCGAGCGCATGTCGGGGACGCTGGAACGCCTGCTCACGACACCCCAGTCGAAGGGCGCGTTCATGGCGGGCTACGCCCTCGCGTTCGGCGCCGTCGCCCTCGTCCAGGCCGTGTTCGCCACGACCTTCGCGGTCTACGTCTGCGGTCTCGACATCGTGGGCGCGCTCTGGCTGCTCGTCCTGGTGGCCGTTGCGGACGCTGTCCTGGGCACAGCACTGGGGTTGCTGGCGTCCGGGTTCGCGCGCACGGAGTTCCAGGCCGTCCAGTTCATGCCGGCGTTCATCCTTCCCCAGTTCCTGCTCTGCGGGCTCCTCGTCCCCCGCGACAAGCTGCCGGACGGGCTCACCCAACTGTCCGACTTCCTGCCGCTGTCGTACGCCGTGGACGCCATGAACACCCTCGCCACCACCGCTGACGGCACCTCGGACGTCCTGATCGACCTCTGCATCCTGTTGGCGTTCTCGCTGGTCTCCCTCGCGCTGGGCGCCCTGACACTGCGACGCCGCACCGAGTAGCACCGGGAGTTGTCCGAGCGTCCGGGTAGGCTGGTCCGGACGTCGACGAACCGGCGCCGCCGAGCCGTCCAGGAGCACCCGTGACCGAGCCCAAGGAGATCGCAACTCTCCCCCCGCTCGACCTCATCGTGCCCACGATCCCCCTGTCGGAGGCCACCGGACAACCGCGCCGGCACCCCGTGATGGTGGTCGGCATCCTGTTCCTCTACGCGGCTGCCGTGCTGGCCATGGTGTCGGCCGGCGTCGCCTGGTGGCACTCGATGGACATGGCCCGATTCCCCACGGCGACGAAACTCATCGAGATCACGGCCCCGCGTCCCGGCGGCTGGCGCTCGATCGTCCTGGTGACCGCACTGGCCCTGGTGACCGTGCTGCTCGTCGCCACCCCGTCGGTCTCGGGTTTCAACGCCTGGAACGGTCACCGCTGGAGCCGCATCGCCGCCCTCGTCTCGATCCCCGTCGCCGCGCTCGGCTGGTTCCTCAACCCGATCGCCTGGGCCGGCGTCCCCCTCTGTGTGATCGGGGCAGGCATCCTCTGGACACAACCGGTCGGACGCTATTTCGACCACTGGGCGACCTTCCGGGCCGGCGAGGTCACCCTGCCGCGCGAGCCCGCCCCCATCGTCTACGGCCCGCTCCAGCGGTACCGGTGATCTGATGCCCGGTCTCTTCACCTCTCTCGGACGCCTCCTGGCCGACCGTCTGGACGCAACGCTGGCGAGGCGTCGCGCCGCGTCCCCGACGCTGAAACCCCCGACTCGGAAACACCCGACCCCGAAGCCCGCCGGGCGCCAGCGGACGCCCACCTCCCCCAGCACCGACGGCGCGGACGAAGCCTACCCGGGCGACTTCACCGGACGTCCCGAGATCATCTACGCACCGCTTCCCGGCAATCTTCCCGACCCGGGCGAGGTCGTGTGGGGGTGGGTGCCGTACGAGGAGGACCACTCCCGCGGCAAGGATCGTCCCGTGCTGGTCATCGGACGCGATGACCCGTGGCTCCTCGGACTTCCCCTGACCTCGGTCGACCACGACCGGGACGCCGCCCAGGAGGCGTCCGAGGGACGCTTCTGGATCGACGTCGGAACGGGCCCGTGGGACGCGAAGCAGCGTCCGAGTGAGGCCCGGGTCGACAGGATCGTCCGGCTCGACCCATCGGCGGTGAGGCGCGTCGGGGGAACGCTCGACGAGGAGCGGTTCAGGGCTGTCGCCCAGGCTGTCCGCCTACACTGAGCCTGCCCGGGCTGACGGGCGAGGAAGGGGATCGACATGACGTACGACCTGACCAGGCGCAGCCTGTTCACCGGGGCTGTCGGCGTCGCAGGTGCCGGCCTGCTGGTGCAACCTGCGGACGCGGTGCTCACCGACGTCCGTGCGGCACTGGACGCGTCCATCCGTGCGACCTGCCGCAACACGAAGACCGGTGTCGCCGTCCTCGACCACCGCACCGGCGCCCACTACGGCTACGCGTCCACGTGGGCGAACAACACGGCCTCGATCGTGAAGGTCATCCTCGTCGCGGGCGTGCTGCGCCGGGCCCGCCGCCTCGGACGCGCCCTCACCACGACCGAGAAGACGGCCACGCGCAACGCGATCATCTACTCCGACAACAACGCCGCCACCACCTGCTACAGGATCATCGGCGGTGATTCGGGCATCCTCGCCACTGCGAAGGCTTTCGGCATGTGGGACACGTTGCCCTGGTCCGGCTACGGCTGGGGACGCACCTGGACGACCGCTCTCGACCAGCGCAAGCTGATCTCGGCCCTCTACCTCGGCAGTTCTGCGCTGCACTCCACCGATCGTGCCTACCTGTGGGGCCTGATGGGCAAGACCGACCCGGCCCAGTCGTGGGGCGTCGGGATCGTCCGGTCATCAACGGTCACCGTGAACATGAAGAACGGCTGGGTGCCCCTCAGCAACGACAACCTCTGGCGCGTCAACACGGTCGGGCACGTGAAGGGGAACGGTCGCAACTACACGTTGACCGTCCTGTGCGGGTCGGTACCGACGTTGTCGACCGGCATCACCCGCGTGAACACGATCAGCAGGAACGTGTACTCGATCCTTGGCAAGGGCGTGTTGATGGGGGCCGTGGGATCGGCGTTGGCCTGAAACATGGGCTAGACTTCAACGGCACCTCGGGGGATCGCGGCGAGCAGAACCCGGGGCCTGTGGGCGTAGCTCAGTGGTAGAGCGCCAGCTTCCCAAGCTGGACATGCGGGTTCGATTCCCGTCGCCCGCTCTCATTCTCGGGGTCCCCTCTGATCCACCCCTGAGACGTCCCCCACGCGCGTGACACCTGGCGTCCGCACTGCATAACGTGGACGTGTGACCAGCCAACTGCCCGAGCCCGTGCGTCCGAGTCACCACGACCTTCGCGCGGCCGACACCGATCGGCAACTCGTCGCGGACGTCCTCAACACCGCGTACGCCGACGGACGCATCACCCTGGACGAACTGAACGAGCGCCTTGACGTCACGTGGCGCGCCCGGACGTTCGGCGAACTCGTCCCCGTGACAGCCGACCTCATGCCCGTCGCCCGCCACGATCAGTACGTGTCGCCCACGCCGTCGCGCCCGCTGGTCGATCCCACGACGACGAACACCACCGACTCGTTCACGTCGATCATGTCGACCGCCCGGCGCCAGGGCCCGTGGCGGGTCAGCCGGCGCATCTCGGGAACCGTCATCATGGGGGACGCCAAGATCGACCTCCGCCAGGCGACCTTCGACGCCGAGCGTTGCGAGCTCAACATCAGCTGCATCATGGGCGACGTCAAGATCTGGGTGCCCGAGGGGGTCAGCGTCCGCGACGAGACGTCCGCGATCATGGGCGACCACAAGCTGAGCGGCGTGCGCGCCGAGACTTCGGGGGGTCCGCTGCTGGTCGTCCGCGGGTTCATCCTGATGGGCGACCTCACGGTCTACGGCCCTGATCACGTCAGCCTCGGCAAGCGGCTGGGCCTGACCGACTGACGCTCGTGACGGGGTTTCGGGCCGGCAGTGGAGAATGGACGCATGAACGCACGCGCGATGTCGGACGCCCTCTTCTCGCCCCCGGACGAGGCCTGGGTGCCGTTGTCGCCGCAATACCTGAGGTTGAAGCGGTTGATGGTCCTCGTCAACTGGACGTGGCTGTCGGCGATCCCGGTCGTAGCCCTGGGTGTCCTGTGGCGCTGGGACGCAGCCGCGGGCCTCGCGGCCCTTGCCGTGTGCTGGATCGGCTACCGGTGGTGGCGCCAGAAGCGGGCCTGGTTGGCCCGTGGCTACGCCGAACGTGACAACGACCTGTTCATCAAGTCAGGGCTGCTCATGCGCCAACTCACGATCGTCCCGTACGGACGCATGCAGGTCGTCGAGGTGGCGTCCGGGCCCCTGGAGCGCAGGTTCGGGCTGGCCCACGTGCAGCTGGTGACGGCGTCCTCCTCGACGGACGCGACGATCCCGGGCCTGACCGAGGACGCTGCCACCGCCCTGCGCGAGCGTCTCGCGGAGCGCGGGGAGCACCAGGCGGCGGGCCTGTGAGCGAATTCCCTCCCCCCGAGGCCTGGCCGACGTCCGCTCCGATGACGGTTGCGGCCCCCGTGGCGCGCCCCGAGGCCGAGCGTCCCCACCCCCTCACTCCCTTCGTCAAGGGGTGGATCGGGATCGCCGCGATCATCTTCTGGTTCGGCAGGGACTTCCTCGAGGGTGGTCTGGCCGACATGAGTCTGCGCGAGATCCAGGTCGAGGGGGCCATCGTTGCGCTCGTCCTGATCGGCACCGTCGTGGTCGGCTACTTCAGCTGGCGCTACACCCGCTTCGTGATCGACGACACCGAAGTGCGCATCGAGCGCACCTTCATCAACCACACGTCCGACAAGATCCCGTTCACCAAGGTGCAGTCGATCGACGTCGTGCAGCCCTTCGTCGCGCGGCTCTTCGGGCTCGCGGCCCTGCAGATCGACGTCGGTTCGGGGGCGGGCAAGAAGATCGAGTTCCTCCATCGGACGCGCGCCTACGAGCTGCGCGACTACCTGCTCGCCCGGGCCGGCGGGGAGGCAACCACGATCGCCGAGGCGGCGTCCGGGGCGCAATCAGGCGTTCTGATCGACCTGGCGTCCACCGACGTGGTGCTGGTGCGCGCGACCCCGTGGCAGCTGGTGATCGCGGCCCTCACGTCGCTGGAATTCCTGCTGACGACGATCCCATTGATGCTGGCACTGGGGGTCACAGCCTTCGGGCTGAGGGAATGGGCCCCGTTCGTGGGCATCATCCCGCTGGGATTGGCCGTGGCCGGGTTCCTGTCGCGACGCGTGATCAAGAACTGGAACTTCACGCTTGCCCGCACTGCCAAGGGCTTGCGGGTGACGCGTGGGGCGACGTCGCTGATCTCCCGGTCGCTCCCGACCAACCGGATTCAGGGTGTGACGGTGGAGCAGGGACCGATCTGGCGTCCGCTGGGGCTGCACCGCGTCGAGATGACGGTCCTCGGAACGGGCAATCCCCTGGACGATGGTGACTCTGACGACCAGGGCACCCTCGTCCCCGCCGGGACGCGACACGACGTCGACGTCGCCCTGGACGCCATCTGGCCGGGCTTCCGCCTGGACTCGGTCGAGATGCGTCCGATCCCCGCGCGAGCGCGACGATTCCGCTGGTTCGACGCCCAGACCTTCTTCTGGGGGCACGACAGCGAAGTGGTGGTGGCCCGCGGCGGACTGCTGGAGCGCAGGACCACAGTCGTTCACCACGCGCGGGCGCAGTCGGTGCTCATCAGCCAGGGCCCGCTCCAGCGGCGCTTCGGGCTGGCCAGCGTGGCCGTCCACACCACCGACGGGCCCGCCAAACTCGTCGCGGAGCACCTCGACGCACTGGACGCCCGGGTCTTCGCCATGAGCGAGCTCGACCGGATGCGTGCGTCCCGGAACGCCGCTCGCGCGGCGCCCCCGGAATCTGCGTCCACCCCGGCCCCGCTCGACGTGGGCGTCCCCTACGATTTGGGGCATGACCACAGTTCTCGGGATTGACATCGGTGGATCGGGCATCAAGGGCGCCCCGGTCGACCTGGAGCGCGGCGAGTTCGCAGCCGAACGTTTGCGCATCGACACGCCCTCACCGTCGACTCCGGCGAACGTCGTCAAGGTGGTCGGCCAGATCGTCGATCACTTCGTCGACCAGATCGGCGACGGCCCGATCGGTCTGACCGTGCCGGCGCCGGTGCGGCACGGGCTGATCCCGTTCATCGCGAACCTCGACAAGGAATGGGTCGACCTCGAGGCCGAGAAGTTCTTCTCCGAGACCCTCGGACGTCCGATCACGATCGTCAACGATGCGGACGCCGCCGGCGTCGCCGAGGTGCACTACGGTGCGGCCAAGGACGCGGAGGGCATCGTCATCATGACGACCCAGGGGACGGGCATCGGTTCGGCCATCATCAACGACGGGGTGCTGCTGCCGAACACCGAGCTCGGGCACCTGGAGATCGACGGCTTCGACGCCGAGTCGCGAGCCGCAGCGTCCATCAAGGACAAGGAGGGCCTGTCGTACAAGGAGTGGGCCGTCCGGCTGCAGCGCTACTACGAGACGGTCGAGATGCTGTTCTGGCCCGACCTGTTCGTGGTCGGTGGTGGCGTCAGCAAGAACCACGAGAAGTTCATGCCGCTGCTCAAGTTGCGCACTCCGATGGTGCCGGCGGCGCTGCGCAACAAGGCCGGGATCATCGGAGCTGCCTGGCTCGCCCAGGATCGCGTCGACCACCCGCACTTCTGAGCCACCCGCACTTCTGAGCCACCCGCACTTCTGAGCCACCCGCACTTCTGAACCACCCGCACTGCCCGCTGACAAGGGCCGCGTCTCATGCGACGCGGCCCTTGTTGCGTGCGCGTCGCGCCACCGCGTGTTTCCTTGCCGGCGCAACGGAACACCCCGCCGGACGGCCGAAAAGTGGCCGCTACCTTGCCAGCGCAACGAAACACCCCCGCGGACGCCAGAAAAGCGGCAGCTACCTTGCCAGCGCAACGAAACACCCCGCC
>CALKHV010000006.1 GCA_937988865.1 uncultured Propionibacteriaceae bacterium
CTGCTCGCAACGGCGGCAGAGGAGCAGAGGCTGGCCACCGAGCCAGACGCCTAGGCCCAGGACACGGACAGCCGGATGCCGAGCTCTGTCCTGCGCCGTGCAGGTGCCACGATCTCGATGTTCCAGACGGCCTCGAGCTCGTGGTCGACCACCGATCGCCATCCCGCCAGTGGGTCGATCTGGCCACGGACGATGCTCGCGACCCTGCCCTCGCCGCAGACGACCTCGAGGAGCACGCTCCGTCTCGTCCCCTCGTCCACGAACTGCGCCGATCGTGCGTCCTGCCGGTCCAGGACGAAGCTGCCGTTCACGTTCAACCACGCGGTCACGGTCTCGATCGACCCCACGGCCCCCTCGGGGAGACTGACGACATCCCGCACGACGAGTCGTCGTCCCGGCAGAAAGCGGAGGAACCTCTCGTGCACATACAGCGCATGGGTCGCCACCGCAGAGACCTCGATCCCCGACTCACCGTCAACGAGGCGGGGCGACCCCGATCCGTACGGAACCCGGGTCCGATCAATCTGCCCGTGCCTGCCCACCACCACCGTGTTGTGCGCCCTGGCGGACTCGACGTACTGCCGCTCCTTCGAGGTGTAGTAGAAGCCCTGCCTCCGAAGTGGGTCAGCACCGTCGAGCAGCTCCCCGTAGGCGAACTTGCCGCCATCCACGACGATCTCGGTCTCGCCCTCGCTCCACACGAAGGTCAGGTCGTCCGCGTGCTTGTGAGCACGCGAGTGGAACCCGCTCATCAGGGCGAGGGAGGAGCACCCCGTCAGAGGTGCACCGCCCGTGCCCGGAGCCGGACTGCGGACGAACACGTAGCCGGAGTGCGGGAACACGCGCCACTGCTCGGACCCCGGGGTGCCCTCCAGTCCGTCCGTGAGGACGAAGGCGTCAGGTGGCGAAGCCCTCACGACGTCCCGGACGTGCCCCCGGTCCTGTCCCGTGTCCCCGAACTGGACCAGAGTGCCGTTGGGCTGCTTCATCCACGCCAGGGCCGAGTAGGCATCCTGGATCCGGAAGGGGATGTCACCCTCGGTGATCAACTCGTCGTCGAGCAGGTCGGCGAGGGCGACGAGAAGTAGCCGGTGGTAGGTAGGAGAGTGCTCGAGGTGCCCACCGTCCTCGGCGAACTGGGTGCGCATCATCAGGGCGAAGCGCTCCTGGGCCTGTCGTCGCCACGGGCCGACCTCGACCAACGGCTCGAGAGCGCGAGCGGCCGTGAGTTGCGCCGCCGCGGCGAAGAAGCCGTGGTTGTTCCGCTGGTTGAAGTGGTTGTCGGTGGCGAGGAGCTCCGCGTGCGCGATCAGCAGGTCGCGATGGAGGGGCAACCACGTTCGCAAGGGAGTGCGCGCAAGGCGCGACATGATGTTGACCAGCCGCGGGATGCGCAGCGTCACCGTCCAGGGGGTCCACGCCATCGACCGCTCGGGAGGCTCCGAGCCGGCATAGGCTCGCCACGCCTCGAGCGTGTCCGCGAGCCAACGCAGGTCCTCGGCGTCGTCCGTCTGCTGGTGGTGAAGCAGAACCGGGTCGACGAATCGCCACGAGTGGAGCTGCGAGGCCAACGACCTCTCCAGCCGCACGGTCGACCCCCAGGAGAACTGCGGGCCGAGCGGGACCGAGACATCATCGGAGTACATCCACCCTGCCCGCTCGAGCTCGTGGCCCGAGGTGGCCACGGGATCGACCGTGCCCATGGAGTACCAGCCCGTGGCAGGGCGATCCGCCCTGGCCCCCAGTGCCTCGACGAACGCCGACCAACGAGCCTCCACCGGCACTCGCCTCCTCCCGGAGCTGGGACCTCTGAGCGGACGACAGGCAGGTCGGGTCGAGCTGGGCCGGGATCCACCAGGACATGATCGTCTCGTCATCGGCGGGAATCAAGCTCAGGTCGCCCGGTGCCTCTTTCGTGGCCGGCTCTCGTGGAGATGCCTCGCGTAGATGCTCCTCATGACCTGCTGGTACACGCCCTTGTCGGGCGTGCGATGTCCCGGTCCGAGATCCAGCTCCGTGACCGTCAGCACCTCGGGAGCGTGAGCTCTGACGTGCGCCATGAGCGGCGCGGCGTGTCCGGTGAGGTGGAACTCGTCCCCGGAGTTCGTGATCAGCTCGATGTGTGGAATGTGGTCGACGGTGTCCATCCGCGTCATGAGCGACATCCGGCCGGGGGGCGGGGAGTCACCCACGGCGACGCCCGGCGGGAAGACCGCTGCCAGGCAGGCCTTAACGAACGTGGGCGAGTACCTGCGGACATCCGTCTGGGGGTTGAACGCGATGGCGACGCTCCCCGGAACGTGGATCGCGGTGGCGATCGCCGCGAACCCACCGCCCGACCCCCCTTGCAGGAAAACGTGCTCGCAGTCGGACCCGGCCATCACGCCCAGGACGATGTCGGCCATGACCGTCGCCAGGTCGATCTCCGCGGTTCCGAGGTACCAGCCCAGCCGGAGGGTGCCCGAGAGGTCGAGGGTGGGGTCGGCAAAAGCCAGGACCGGCCCCATCCCCATGGCCCCCTGGGACATCAGACGCTGGAACATCGGCAGCCGAGTACGGCCTCGGTCCAGCGCACCGTGGAACAGCACCGTCAGCACCGATCCCTCACCCGGGAGGTACGCCACGGGCAACGTGAGGTGCCCCAGGTCGTAGGAGAGGATCGTCGCCTGATCAGGCAGCTCGCCGGCGCCCAGGACGCGACGGGACTCGACAGGTAGGGGGTAGTGGGTCGGCATCCAGCCCCTCTGGCCGTCCCAGTTCACCAAGCCCTGGCGCCACGGTCCACTCTCCTGCGTCGCGGCCCGGTTCGTGAGGTCTGCGATCGCTGCTCGCAGCCCGTGGTCGACGACGGGATCCCCCAGATCCTCGAGGAGTTCTCGCAACGTCCCGGCCGGATTCCCCCCCGAGTGCCACCGCTGCTGCTTCGCCGCGACGATCGCGTCGCGCACCTGCGAATAGCTCACCCGCCTCGGCTCGTCCACCCTCGGGGGGCGCGCAGTGAGCCTCGCGGCGATCTCATCGGGAGTCGCCTCCGTGCTCGGGAAGAGGACGGCGCCTTCGGTGATCACGATGCGCTCCTTGGACCGGCCGGTGGACACGTCCACGCCGAAGGCGCCTGTCGGCAGTCCCCGGACGGCCTTGGCCCGGACGTCAGCGCCCCGGAAACCCGCCGCGATGAGGGTGATGAACCGGAAGGACGTTCCGGACTTGCGCAGCGCGACCCGCGGAGCGGGCGTCCTCTGGCGCCAACCCGTGGCCACCCACCCCTGCAGGGGGTCGCACTCGCCTGCCGCCACGGAGGCCTCGGGCAGAAGACCGAGGCTGAAGATCGCTGCCCGGGCTGCGCCGTTCCGGAGCTCCACGACCCTCGGGGTCAGCGTCGCCTCGACCTCCGGGGCGAGTTGCCAGGCCTGCACCGCGGTGACCTGGTCCACGGACCTGACGGAGTCGATGACCACGAGGTACTCCCCCGTCACCGAGTACACCAGGCGACGAGTGATCGACACCGTGCCGTACCCGTCGTCCTTGAGGGTGAAGTCGTGGTAGTTCGGGTGGATCGCCGAACGCTGGAGGCGGACCACCGTGGTCTTGTCGTAGCCCAACCCCTCGATGGTCACCACGTTATGGCTGGCGCGCTCCATGAAGTGGATACGCTCCGCGGTGTCGTCGTAGGAGAACTTCCCGGGATCGACGAGCCAGGGAACCCCTCCGGCGAAATACGTGAGCGAACCGGCGTCGACGTGCCCATGCACCTTGTTGCTCGAGCCGAAGACGAGCGAGTAGAAGGTCTCCTCCACCAGGTCGCGCTCGTTCTCCCCCCAACCGCTGCGGCCGAAGACGTACCCGGCCCGGTACACCCGGACCAGGTCCTCGGGTGCCTCGCCCTTCGAGCCCTCCGTCGTGACGTACCGCGTGTACGGGCTCGGGACGGCGGACGGCGCCCCCCCGGTCGAGTTGCCGATCGACACGAAGGTCCCGTCCGGCTGAGTGGCGTGCGCCAGTTCCTCCGGGACGAGGTCGAGCCGGGACAAGGCCTCCACAGGGGTGGCGTGGACCAGTGCGAGGCGCTGGGCGGCGATGCGCCACCACGTGTAGTTGTTGAGGTGGTAGGCGATCGCACCCTCTCGGTTCACCCCTTGGCCGTCGTACTCCTGCTCGAAGAGTTCCACGAGCTCGACCGTGGCCTGATCGACCCAGTCGGGGCGCTGCCGCGCGATGCCGCACAGGAGCAGCCCCTGCAACTGATGGAGCGCGTGGTTCGCCCTGCCCCGGTGGGAGTGGTCCGTCAGCCAGTGGCCGTGAACGTCGAGCAGCGCGTGGAGCCGGTCCAGCGAGGACGGCTCGTGCTGGTCGACGACCAGGACCCCCAGGGCGAGCTCGATGGCGCGGATCCCGTCGACCATGTCCATCCATGCCTCGGCGGGGGCCGTGTCAGGGTCGAGGCAGGCCGTCGCCCACGACTCGACGACGGACCACCAGAGCGCGAAGGCGTGCTGGTCGCCGTCCGCAGCCGCCCTCCTGAGGGGGTCCAGCCAGCGCAGCATGTGGAACTGGGCGCGCCAGTTCCGGTCGCCGAAGGGGTCAGCCAGCCAGTCGATGCGCGGGGGAATCTCGAAGACCGAGTGCGGCCTCAGCAGGAGCCTGCCGTCCTTGAGGTCTGCGACCTGCTCACGGTCGAGGCGACCGCGCACGAACGCGCCGCCGATCACCTGCGACGCGAGGGCCGCACGTGTCTCCTCGTCGATCATCGGCACCCTTTCGAGGACAGCCCGTCGGGGGCAACACTTCCAGACGTCCACCCGCTGTGTTCGATGGGCCCGTCAGGCACGCAGGAGCTGGCCGCCAAGGCGTTCATAGATCTCACCGACTGGACCTACCAGCTGGCGCCAGGTGCGATGGGCGTGCACCCACTCCCGTCCGGCTCCGGCGAGTGCCGCGCGGGCATCGGCATCGCTTACGAGCTCGTCGAGGACGGCGGCCAGGGATGCGGCGTCGCCCTTGACGTGCACGCGTCCGGTGACACCGTCGGTCACCATCTCGGCAAGTGCCGCGACGCTGGAGACCACGACGACCTTCTCCATCGCGAACGCCTCGAGTGGCTTCAGTGGTGAGACCATCTCGCACACGGGCAGGGGGAGCCGGGGGAACGGTGCGATGTCGATGAGGGAGTAGTAGCGGACGACGTCATCGTGTGGGACCCGACCGACGAACCGCACCGCCGACGTCAGGTGCAGCTCGCGGGTCATCTCCTCGAGCCGTGGTCGTTCCGGGCCCTCACCGACGATGAGGACGGCAACACGCGAGCGACTGGCCGCGGGCAGGAGGGCCACGGCCTGGAGCAGCACGTCGAGTCCTTCGTAGTCGAGGATCGACCCGAGGTAGCCGATGACCACCCTGCCCTCGAGATCGAGGGATGCCGCCAGCCCATGGTCACGCTCACGGGGCTCGAACGCATCGGCGTCGACGCCGTTCGGCACCACCGTGATCTTCTCCGGGTCGGCTCCGCGGATCACGAGCTCGCGCGCCAGGGCATCGGTGATCGCGATGACCTCGGTGGCGTGGCGGGCCGCGTCGGCCTCCATCCTGGCGTGGAACGCGTACTCCTCCCCTGCTGCCCACTCGGGGTCCCGCGAACCTCGGGTGACCTCCCAGAGGCCTCGCACCTCGTACACGCTGGGCAGCCCGAGCCGGTTGGCTGCCGCGACGGCCGCGAGGCCGTTGAGGTAGTTGGAGGCAGCGTGGATGACGAATGGCTTCTCCGTCCGCGCCAGGTGCTCCACCTCTATGGCGTACCGCTCGACGTAGTGCTGCAGCGGGTTCTTCGGAATGACGAGGCGGTGGGCGTGCATCCGTCGGTAGTCCACGTCTCCGACGGTGTCCAGAGGGGGCAGGGACTCTCGGTACCTGAACCCGTCCATGTCATACGGGTACCCGAGCCGCGTCACCCCGTCGACCCTCCAGCCGTCTCCGCGCAGCGCCGTCAGGAGGCCTTGGGTCCGCGTCGCGTAGCCGGCCGAGTGGTAGGGCAGCGAGTTGTGCAGGAGGTACAGGCTGCGTGTCGGGCTGGGCTCGTAGGAGGGCCCTGCACGGCGCGCCGGGAACGGGAACCCCTTCACGGTCAGCTCACGGTCGGTGAGGACGGCGCCTTGGGTCTCCCGGTACTTCATCCCTGCCCACCGGTCCGTCGGGTTGGCACGAAGGTAGTGCTCCAACAGGTCGTGGGCCGCTGGGATGTCACCCTTGGCCAGGGCCCGTCGAACGGCTCGACGCACCGAGCGGGCGGGAAGGTCCGCAGGGGACATTCGCTCCATGAGCGAGATCGCCTCACGCACCCTGCCTCGGGCCAGGGCGTACACGAGCATGGCCTGGGCCTTCTCCTCCTCGGTCAGGCCGAGCGGTTCGATCTCGGTGGCCCATTGCGCCGAGGGACGGCCGAACGTGCTGAGCGCCACCACGGCTCGCACGAGCCTGTCCGGCGACGTCGCCAGCGTCTCGAGGATGTCCGTTCTCCGCGCCGGGACGAGGAAGTCCAGCGCTTCGCGGTGCTTCGCCGAGCTGTCCCCGATGACGAGGGCCATGCGGTCCATCGCCGCGCGGGCGTACCCGGTGCCGGTGTCCCGGGTGCGCGCGAGCTCGTTGAACAGCTCGAGAGCGTCCAGGGCGAGGGGGTCGAGCTCCACGCAGTTCTTCAGCGCCTCGAACGCCGCATCTCCGCGCCCGACCTCGAGGAGCCGCGCACCGTACACGTGCCACGTCGCGCTCGCCGCAGGGTTCGACATGAGCGCGCGCCGGAGGACGTCGATGGACCGCGTCCGCCGGTTCTTCCTCCACAGGGAGTTCGCTTCCTCGCGAGCGCGCTCCAAGGCCTCCTGATCGGTCCGCAACTGCTCGGCGCGGGCCCTGCGCTCGAGATGGGTGACCAGCGGCCGGGCCGCGGCAGAGCCGGCGACCCAGCCCAGGAAGCGGGCTCGCGCCGGTACCTCGGCCACTAGCGCCACACTCCTCGGGTGTCGACCACGACCTTCTCCGCGAACCCTGTGTGGTCGATCGACCGGAACTGGCGATGGTCCACGAGCAGCAGGAGGATGTCGGCTGCGGCGATGGCCCCGTCGGGTGCCGAGAGCCTAACGTGAGGCAGCGCCGCAAGGTCGGGTGGCAGGCCCTCGACGTGCGGCTCGACCACCCAGATCTCGCCGTCCCCCAGTCGCCCTGCCAGCGCGCGCACGATGGCGAGCGCGGGCGACTCGCGAACGTCGTCGATGTCGGGCTTGAACGTCAGGCCGAAGGCCGCGATGACGGGCCTGTCGAACCGGGAGGCATGCGCAGCCACCGTGTCGATGACGTGCAGGGGCTTGGCATCGTTGACGTCGCGCGCGGTCCGGATCAGTCGGGACTCCTCGGGGGCCGCGTCCACGATGAACCACGGGTCGACCGCGATGCAGTGTCCGCCGACACCGGGGCCCGGCTGCAGGATGTTCACCCGGGGGTGGTGGTTCGCCAGCTCGATGAGCTTCCAGACGTCGACATCCAGTCGTTCGGCGATCAGTGACAGCTCGTTCGCGAAGGCGATGTTCACGTCGCGGTAGGAGTTCTCCACCAGCTTCGTCAGCTCGGCGGTCGTCGCGTCCGTGAGGTGGAGGTCCGCCCTGCAGAAGATGGCGTACAGCTCCCGGGCACGCTCGGCAGCCTCCCGCGTCAACCCTCCGATGACCCGGTCATTGGTGACGAGCTCGATCATCACCCGCCCCGGGAGAACCCGTTCGGGCGCGTGGGCGAAGTGGACAAGGGGCCGGCTCCCGGAGCCGTCGAGGGAGAGGTCCGGCCGGGCGGCAAGCACCCTGTCGGCCAGGTGACGGGTGGCGCCCGGAGGCGAGGTCGACTCCAAGATGATCAGCTCGCCTCCCCGGAGCTGGGGGATGATCGCGTCGGTAGCAGCGTCGATGCAGGACAGGTCGGGCCGGTGGCCGGCCCCGAACGGAGTGGGCACCGCCACGATGTAGGTGCGCGCCGGAGGGGTTTCCTTCTGGGCTCTCAACAATCCCTGGGTCACCGCACCGGCCACCTGGGTCGCGAGATCCGGCTCGACGAAGGGCACCTCACCGCGGTTGACCGCGTCCACGTGGACGGGGTTGACGTCCACCCCGATCACATGCACGCCGTTGGTCGCCAGAATCGCAGCGGTGGGCAGGCCGATGTACCCCAGACCGATCACCGCAACCGTCTTGGTCTCGTGCATCCAACCCTCCCTCAACAGAAGATGTGCCCCTGGTTGCGCCCGAAGAACTCCACACGCGAATTGGCGAGCAGCTCCGAGGAGGTGACGTCCCAGGTGTGGGCGATCCCGCTGTCGTTCCTCACCTGGACGAAGTTGAACCTGTCCGCAGCGTAGAGGGTCGCACCCGCAGCAGCGGCGTTTCGGAGGAATGCGGTGTCCTCACCACGCGACGTGGCGGGGAACGGGATGCCGATGGCGAGCTCTCGGCGCGCCATGATGGTCGGACCGGCCACGAAGTCGGTGTAGCGGTGTTCCCGCTCGGGGAAGCGAAGGATCGTGGCGTCGAGGCCCTTCAGGTACATGTAGTGCGCCTGCTTGCCCACGACATCGGCACCCGAGTAGTCCATCGCGTGCAGCTGGTCCGAGAGGTAGCGCGGTCCGTAGAGGTCGTCGTCGTCCATCTTCGCCACCACGTCCCCGCTGGAGGCGCGTACGAGCAGGTTGAGGCACTCCCCCAGCGGCACGCCCGGCTCCGCCGTCAACAGCTGCAGGCTCTCGACCCCGAGAGAGCCAGCGCGTGCGTGGAGCTCGGCCGGGTCGGGCGAGAAGCCGTGGGTGAGGACCAGCAGCTCGAGCTCGACGTCCACCTGGGACGCCACGGCGGCCAGGACGTCGTCGACCCGATCCGGGCGATTGGTGGACACGACGACCGACACCGTCGGCCGGGCGGACAGGTGGTCGGTCCTGCCGACCGCAGTGAGCACCCGGTCGAGCCGGCGGGTGTAGGTGTGGTCGGACCAGATTCGCCGCTGAGCCAGGTGGACCATGCGGTCCCGCAGCTCCGGGCTGCGCACGAGGGCGCGCAGAACGAATCCCGCCTCCTCCTGTGTTGACGCCTGGGACACCATCGTGTCGTCGAAGAACTCGGAGACCGCAGGGCTCGGGGTGGACACCACGGGTGTGCCACTGGCCGTGATCTCGAAGATCCTGCGGGCGCACATGCTCGGGGAGGTGGTGACGGAGTTGACGTTGAGGAACACCTTGTAGGCCCGGTAGGCGGTGAGCATGCGGTCGTAGGACAGCGAGCCAACCACTCGTGCGTCCCACGGCGCCGGGAACTGGTAGCGGGCATCCCCGGCGTGGTATCGGGAGAAGATCTCCAGGCCGGTGTCCATCCGTGGGCTCACCGCGACCGCCGCGCCGAGCAGGAGGTCCAGCTGTTCCCGGCGCTCGGGGTACTTGTGGGCGAAGTACGTGCCGGCGAAGGCGATGTCGCGGCCCTGGTGGCCCGTGGCCGGCCGCACCGGGTTGTGGATCGACTGCTGCGCGGCGAACGGCAGCACGTCGACCCGCTCGTGACCGAGGTCGCGCCGGTACTGCTCGATGCGGGTGGAGTCCGTGGTGAACACGTGGTCGAAGAGTCTTGCCGAGTCGAGGAAGTCGGCATAGTGGGCCGGGTCCTCCTTGTTCCAGAAGACCGTCGGGATGCCGTGGGCGCGGCACCACTGCACCAGCTCCACGAATGCCGGTCGTGGGGCGGACGGACCCGTCAGGTGGAACTGCCAGGCGTCATGGTTGCCGTGCCATGCCGACTCCACGAACAGCAGGTCCACTGGCTGCTCCTCGAGCAGGGTGCGCCAGGTGGACGGTGTCACCTCCACCTGGTCCCACTCGTACCCGAACGCTGACAGGGAGAACTCGTCGAGGACGACCGCCACGCGCAGCCTCGGCCGGCGAGGCGCCCGGTCGGGCACGGGCCACGGCTCGAAGGTGGGCTGACCCCCACCGTCACGGAGCTCACCGTCGACGAGGAGTCGCTGCGAGCTTCGCTGACGCCGGAGATAGGTGCGCGCCTGAGCGACACCGCCATGTCGCGCGTGCCACAGCGCCGTCCGCATCCACCTCACCCTGCTGGCCATGTCAGGCTGACGATACCGGTCGGAAGGACGGGCCGGCGCAATTGCTGACAGCAGTGTGTCACCCGTCGCGGTCACCTCGCGCGTGCTCCCTCATCAGGCGAAATCAGGCATCCGCTCGCCGCGGCCGAAGAACGCCTCGATCGCCGCAACGACCCGCGCTGCGGCTCTCCCGTCCCCGTACGGGTTCACGGCGTTGGACATGAGCGCGTACGCGGCCTCGTCGGTGATGAGGGCGGACACCTCGCGCACCAGTCGGTCCTCATCGGTACCGATGAGCCGTACGGTTCCCGCGCTGACCGCCTCGGGACGCTCGGTGTTCTCCCGCATGACGAGGACCGGCTTCCCGAGGCTGGGAGCCTCCTCCTGGACCCCGCCGGAGTCTGTGAGCACGATGTGGGAACGGGCCATCACCTGGGTGAACTCGCCATAGCCCAGCGGCTCGGTCACCAGGACGTTCGCGAGCCCGTCCAGGGACGGCAGCAGGCACTCGCGCACCATCGGGTTGCGGTGCGCGGGGAGCACGATGGCCTGCTCGGGGAACGCGAGGGCGAGGCGACGCAGGGCCCGACCGACCCCCTGCATCGTCTGGCCCCAGTTCTCACGCCGGTGCGTCGTGACCAGCAGGATCGGGCGCCCTGAGTCGACCAGTGACTGCAACCGCGCGTCCGCGATCCGGGTCGGCTGCGTCGCGGCGTGCAGGAGTGCGTCGATGACCGTGTTGCCGGTGACGACGATGCTCGAGGCGTCGACGTTCTCCCGCTCAAGGTTCCTTCGGGCACGGGCCGTGGGTGCGAGGTGCAGGCTGGCGACCTGGGAGGTGAGCCTGCGGTTGGCC
>CALKHV010000007.1 GCA_937988865.1 uncultured Propionibacteriaceae bacterium
ATCTACGCCGCCGCCCAGGCTGCGTCCGCCGTCGCAGCTCTGGTCAATGGCTTCGCCTACGACAAGGTCGGACCCCGGACGCTGTACGCCCTCCCCGTGCTCGTCGCGCTCGTGCCGGCCCTCGCCTTCCGGACGAGCCCCCTGGTCTGCGTGGCCGGCGTCCTGTGTTGGGGAGCCGCGAACGGCCTGCAGGACTCGACCGTGAAGGCCCTCGTCGCCGATCTGGTCGGTGGCGAGCGCCGCGCGACCGCCTATGGCGTGTTCGCCGCCATCCAGGGCCTGGCCGCGATGGTCGGCGGCGTGCTGGCCGGCGCCCTCTACGCCGACCACCTCAACCTGCTCATCGGCATCATCGCCGCCTCGCAGGTGGCCACGTCCGTGCTCCTGGCGCTCACACTCCGAGACCTCAGGTCAGACCGTGCCGCTCCCTCGACTCACGCTCCTGCGCCTTGAACAGGTTGAACCTCGGCAGGAACTTGTCCCAGTCGATCTCGTGGCCGTCGATCTCGGGTCCGTCGATGCACGCGTGCTTGCGCACGAGCTTGCCGTCGACGAGCACCGGGACCATGCAGGCCCCGCACATGCCCGTGGCGTCCACCATGATCGAGTTGAGGCTCGCCACGGTCTTCACGCCGTAGCCACGCGTGAGGTCGGTGACCGCTCGCATCATGAGCGGTGGTCCGATGGTGACCACCTCGGCGACCGTGCGTCCCTCACCGATGCGGTTCGCCTCGAGCAACGTCTCGAGTGGGCCCGTGACGAAGCCCTGGATGCCGAACGTGCCGTCGTTGGACGTGTAGATCACGTCGAGCTGGTCGCCCCACTCGGCCCGGGCGAGGCCGACGCGGTCGCGTTCGCCCGTCCAGAAGAGCAGGTCGGCGCTGCGGAAGCCCGAGATCAGGGTGACGTGGTTCCCGAGGCGCAGGTGCTCGCGCATGATCGGGTAGACGGGCGGCAGGCCGACGCCGCCGGCCGTGAAGACCACCGTCTCGTCGGACGCATACCGGTGCAGCGCACTCGGACGTCCCAACGGTCCGGCCACCCCGGCCAGCACATCGCCGGTGTCCATCTGGTTCATCGCGATGGTCGTCGACCCCATGCCCTGCACGACGAGGCAGATCGTGCCGGCCTCGGCGTCCCAGTCGGCGAGCGTCAAGGGCACCAACTCGCCGTTCGGCGTGGTCAGCACGCGGACGAACTGCCCCGCGCGGGCCGATTTCGCGATCATCGGGGCGTAGACGTCGAACTCGACGATGCCCATCGCCAGGTCGCGTCGCGCCATGATCATGGCCGGGGACGCCGCCTTCTCGGAGTACGCCCGGGCGGTGCTCACGAGGTGTCTGATCTCGTCGGCCTCGATGTCGATCGTCCCGACGATCTCGCGGGCCGCAGCCTGCCCGTCGCCCGCCGCGCGGATGGCCGTCGACCCGCCGCGGGTCGCGTCCCCGCCGGTGTAGACACCCTCGAGGGACGTCCGTTTGGTGCCTTCACGCACCTCGATCGTCCCCCACTTGCTCGTGGCGAGTTCGGGCGTCGAGTCCTTGATGATCGGGTTGGACGAGTTGCCCAGCGCCATGATCACGAGGTCGGCGCGCACCTCCTCGGTCGCACCGGTCGCCACGGGCGACCGGCGTCCGGACGCGTCCGGTGCCCCCAGTTCCATCACCTCGAGTACGGCGCGCTTGACGAAGTGGGTGGTGTCGTCCCCGATGAACTCGTTGGGCGACCGGAGCACCGACAACTGGACGCCCTCCTCGAGCGCATGGTGCAGTTCCTCGACCCGGGCCGGCATCTCGTCGCGCGTGCGTCGGTAGACGATGGTGACCAGGCCGCCCAGGCGCAGGGCGGTGCGGGCGGCGTCCATGGCGGTGTTGCCACCCCCGATGACGATGACCTGCTTCCCCCGGACGTGAGGCAGCGGCGTCTCGTGGTCGTCGCGGAGCGCCTGCATCAGGTTGACGCGGGTCAGGAACTCGTTGGCGCTGACCACGTTGTTGAAGTGCTCGCCGGGAATGTTCATGAACTTCGGCAGCCCGGCGCCGGTGCCGACGAAGATCCGGTAGAAACCGGCCTCGCGCAGGTCGGCGAGCGTGGCGGTCTTGCCGACGACGAAGTTGGTGACGAACTTGCCACCCAGCAGCTTGATCTTGGCCACGACGTCATCGATCAGTTCGTTGGGCAGCCGGAACTCGGGAATGCCGTAGCGCAGCACGCCACCGAGCGCGGGGAAGGCCTCGAAGATCGTGACCGGGAAGCCCTCCGCGGCCAGCAGGTAGGCGTTGATCAGGCCCGCCGGACCCGACCCGACGATCGCGATCGGCGGACGCGTCGCCACCGACCACGGGTTCACGCGTCCGGCGAAGCGACGCGCGACCCCTTCAGGGTCGACGAGCTTGTCGCGCTGGGGAAGGAACCACTCGAGTTGCCCGATCTCCATCGGACGCTGCTCGTGCGCGCACACGCCCTGGCACTGCAATTCCTGGGGGCAGACGCGTCCCGTGACGTTGGGCAGCGGATTGCAGCTCTCGATCAACTCCATCGCCTCGCGGAACTTGCCGCGTCCGAGGAGTTCGAGCACCTGGGGGATGTGGATCTGCACCGGGCAGCCGCCCTTGGGTTCCTTGCGATGGGCCAGCAACTCACCCAGGACGCACGGCTCCTCGGCGCACTGCTTGTCGCGCAACGCCTCCAGCCAGACGAACAGGTCGACCTCGCGCTGGGAGTACCCGACTCCGAGGTACCCGAGATAGCCCTGGTTGACCAGGCCGAAGTCCTTCGCCCGCTCCTCTGCGGGGCGCACGTAGGGCGGGATGTTGTTCCCGGCCGGCCACCCCTTCGCCAACCCGGCGAACATCGGGTAGCGGCGCGAGAGGTGCGCGTCCAGGCCCCGGATGAACTTGCGCTTCATGCCCAGCGGCAAGTTCCACAGGAAGCGCATCACCACCGTCGACGAGTCGTCGTCGCGCAGCAGCGTCTCCCACAGCGAGACCGCGAAATCCTGCCCGAGATCGGGCTGCTGGAATTCCCACGCAATGGCGCTCATGCCCTCGTTGATGAAGGTCTCGCGGAAATACCCGGGATCGCTGACCAGCTTGCGGCGCAGGACGCGGAGTTGCTTGTTGAAGTCCTCGACCGCCTGCGAGCGCGAGAGGGCCTGCATCGTGTCCTCGAGCGCTCCCTGGGCGTCCAGGTAGCGGGCGAGATCGTCGCGATTGGTGGTACTCACAGCAGGATCTCCGCGTCGCAGTTGGCCTTGGCCTTGGCGATCCGCCGCTCCAGGTCGGGCGTCACCGTGATCTTCTCAAGAGCCCCCGGGATCATCCGGGCTGCCGTCCGGGCCTCGCCGTCAACGACGACCCTGACTTTCTCGAACAGTTCGGGCAACTCCTGGTAGCACGACTTGCAGTCGGTGCACTTCGACACATCGGCCGGGGACAGGTAGACCGGACCCCTCGTCATGGTGGCCACGGACGCCGACTGCGGCGCCACCGCCCCGGACGTCGCCATCACGGGACGCTGGAACGACAGGCTCGCCGACGACGCCGACCCTCCTGCGGAACTCGCGAGGTCGCTCATCGCCCTGGCGAGGTCGTCCAGGGACGACTCGCGCTCGGCCATCGCCTCGTCGTAGAGCGCCCGCAGGCCCTCGACATCGGAGCCGTGCATGGCCGTCAACTCGGCCACGTGCTGGCCCGAGAGGTATTGCAACAGCCGCCAGTGACGCGCCCGCTCCTCGACCAGGGCGATCACCACGGACGACACGGCCACCTTGGCCAATCGGCGTGACTCGTCGGTCGCGTAGATGAACGGGGTGTGCCCGGCGCGCTCCTCGACGGGTAGCTCGACGTACTCGGCGACGGTCATGGCGTCCGCCACTTCGCGGGCGTGGAGGCGACGGAACTGCTTCTTGAAGCGCGTCTCGCCGAGCGCGAAGTCGGCCGGGGTGAGGGTTGTCTCGAGCAGGCAGACCGACCCGGACGCGTCCACGTACTCGACCGCCGTGGTCGACCACGGCTTGTCGAGATCGGGGTTGCCGTCGAGGCTGAACCACTCGTGCAGGTTCGACCCGGTCCGCGGGTCGTGGACGAACAACGGGCTCATGCGACTCTCGACCGCGAGCCGCGCCCTGCGGTTGGCCAGGGCGTCCCCGATACCCTGTTCGCTCTGGCAGGGCGTGTAGACGTCCATGACCGACGAGCCGTCGGTGTAGGTGAGGAAGTCCATCGCGCACTTGAGGAAGTGGGCCTGCATCGCGGTGGTCGTCGAGCAGACGTAGGCACCCGGGTGGAAGGACGCGAGGATGCCGAGTTCCTTGCGCGACTCCTCCTTGCCGGTGTGGGCGACGCCGTGGCGTGCCAGGTCGGAGTCCTGGCCGGTGAAACTCGACGTGGACGCCTGCCCACCGGTGTTGGAGTAGGCACCCGAGTTGAGCACCATGATCTTGATCGGCGTCCGACTGGTCAGCACCCGCGACATCGCACCGAAGCCGATGTCGTAGGACGCCCCGTCGCCGCCGATGGTCATGACCGTGGGCAGCAGATCCATCTCGTCGGGCGAGAACGACTGCCACTGGAGCATCTTCAGGGGCGCGTCCTGGGCGGGATCGTAGGCGTCCTCGAGTTCGAGGCGTGCCTGCCGGATCGCCCGGATGTCGCCGACGAGTTGCGCCGACACACCCTCGAAGATGCCCTTGGCCAGGGGTTGCGCGTCCTGGAAGAGCGAGTTCACCCACGGGTCCTTGTAGGCGTTGAACGGCATCGTGGACGCATACACGCTGGAACAGCCGGTCGCGTTCGCGACGATGGTGTTCGACGGGCCCTGCCCGGTCGGGCCGGACTCGTAGAGGAACAGGCGGCGCTCCAGCACCTCGAGCATGCCGGTGATGCGCTCGCGGCGTTCGTCCTCGTCGTCGTCGAGGCTGAACAACTTGGCCGACAACTGGTCGACGAGTTGTTCCAGCTCGCGCGTGTGGCGCTTGCGGCGCTTCTCGCCGATGGCGTGGTTCGTCGCCATCATCATGCGGATCGCGGTGACCTCGCCACAGCCGCGGCAGCCACCGTGACCGCCGGTCGTGGCGTAGTAGTTGCCCTTGTCGAGGAAGAGGCGCTTGGTGTCGCCCTCGGCCTCGGTGGCGTCGACGTGGAAGCGTCCGGGGGTGTTGGGCGTCCGGCTCATGAACTCGAACCGCTCGGCCAACATCGCGGTGAGCGGGGCGTCCTGGTCGCGGGCGACGAGGGCGTTGGGCCCGCAGACGTCCACGCACTCGAGGCAGCCGGTGCATTTCCAGGGGTCGATGGTGGCGCTGAACAGCCCGCCGCTGCCGTCCATCGAGCGCTCCATGGCGTCGAAGAACGGACGCGTCCTCGCCACCGGGAAGCTCTCGAGCTTGGCGACCAGGTCGGCGACGTACCGGGTGAGCGTGTCGACCGACAGGCCGGTGACGGCGTCCGCCACGAGTTCGTGGAAGGCGCGCGAGTCTCGTCTGGCGTTGTACTCGTCGCGCACGGCGTGCGCGAGGGCCGGGACGAGGTCGCGCAGGGCCTCGCGGTCCTGCTCGGGGACCTCGATCAGCTTGATGGCGGTGAGGAGCAGATCGCGCAGTTCATGGACGCGGTTCGGGATCGCCGCGTCGGGGCAGACCAGCGCGCACTCCATGCAGCCGGTGCACAGCTCGGCCATGAATTCGGGCACCGTGCGCCGGAAGAGACCTTTGTCCTTCGCAGCAGCCGTCCCTGCGGGCATGAACAGCCCTGACCCGGGCAGGACCGGCGCCTCGCCGATCTCGCCCTCACGGAACGGACGCGCGACCATCTCTTCGTAGTAGTCCACGTCGAACAGACCGGACGAGCCGGAGCAGCTGGCGCCGCCCGCGACGGACGCCGACAGGGCCACAGTCCGCAGGGGCACGAGTTCGGGTGCCTGGTCGATCTCGACGAACTCGGGGGCGTCGTAGTCGACGAGGCTCGTCGCGCGCATGCCCTCACGGATCACGGCCATGTTGCCCTCGGTGACCGCGCTGCCCTTGGCGCCGAACTTCTTGGCGATCTGGGTGCGGACGCGGTCGAGGATGTCGTCCTGGCTCACGCCACCGGCCACCCGGTCGACGTGGGCGGCGACCGCGCCGATGAACGCGATGCCCATCATGCGGGTCTCGAGTTCAGGCGTGGGCGCGTGGCGCTTGGCGACGCTGAACGCGTCCACGATCAGGAACTTGATGTGGCGCTGACGGATCGTCCGGCGGGCCCGGCGCGGCAGCTCGGCCCAGACCTCGGTGGCCGACAGGTTCGTCTGCAGGATGAACGTCCCGCCCTCGACGAGTCCCTTCAGTGGGTCGGTGTGGCTGAACACCTTGTGGTCGGGCGACAGCACGACCTCGACGTCCTCGAGCTCGGCATTGGTGACGAGCACCTTCTCGGGGCTCAGGGTGATGTAGTAGTTGGTCGGCGCGCCCGACTTCTCCGAGCCGTACTTGGGTGCCGACTTCGAGTGCATGTCGAGGACGCCGGCGAGGATGTCGGTGAGCAGTTTGCCCGTGGCGATCGTGCCGTAGCCGCCCACAGAGTGGAAGCGGATCCGCAGTGCGCTGTCGGGGAGCAGGCGGGGGTTGGGTTCGGTCTCCAGCGCCATCAGCGCGGTCTCGGGGTAGGCCGCCCGCAGGCGGTCCTGGATCTCGGCGAGCCTCGGGGTCGGGTGTTGTGAGTAGAACTGCGAGCCCAGGTAGACCAACGGCGCGGAGTTCTCGCCGGTCATGTTCTTGACCGCCGCGATCAGGTGTCGCGGCTGCAGGTCGTGGCCGCCGAGACCGAAGATCGCCGTGGTGAGGCGGGGGGACGCGTCGATCGCCGGGATGCCTGCGTGGCGCACGCCGTCGGCGTTCTCGCGTCCCTTGTGGAGGGCCTGGACGACGAACGTCGTGAGCATCGTCTGGTCGGAGCGCTCCAGGACAGTGACGGCCGTCTTGCCTGCGAGGGCCGCGACGACCTCGGCCTCGGGGAAGGGCTGCAGCAGCTTGATCGCGATCAGGCCCGCCTTGATGCCCTGGGCGCGCAGGTGGGGCAGCACGGCCTCGACATCCTCGGTCACGGAACCCAGGCCGATCATGACGACATCGGCGTCCTCACACATGACCGTCTGGATGGGGCTGTAGTGGCGTCCGGTCAGGTCGCCGTACTCGTCCATCGCACGGCGGACGAGTGACGGCACCGCGGCGACGAAGTGCGTCCGGTGGTCGACAGCGCCGGCCTGGAAGTCGGGCTGGTTCTGCACGGGGCCGGTCATGCCGGGGTTGTTCACGTCCACGAAGGCCGGCACCATCTGGCGGGTCCCCTTCATGGGCGCGTTGAGCCACTGGCGACGCCACTGGCCCTTCAGCGACTCGGGGACGAAGTCGATGGTCTCGCCGATGCAGTCGCCGTTGCCGCACGCCTCGACCTTGTCGGCGTGCGTGCGGATCAGGTACCTCAACTTGGCGAGATTGTTGGGCGCGAAGTCGTCGGCGTGACGGTCGATGAACTGCTCGAGGGCGTGGACGCGTCCCTTGGCCCCGAACAGCATGGCCTGCGCCTCGGTCGGGCACTCGATGCGTCCGGCGGGGTCGCCCAGGTACTCGAGCAGGAGTTCGGGCTCGGGCAGGTCGGCCTCACTGAGCATGTGGCTCGTGGCGAACCCGTCCATGGTGTTGGCGACCGGGATCAGCGACAGTGCGGACGCCCGGTACGAGATGGCCGCGAAGTCGGCCGCTTCCTGCGGGTTGGCCCCGAAGAGCACGGTGTAGCCGCTCGTCAACAGGGTGTAGATGTCGTCGTGACCTGCCATGACGTTCAGGGAGTGCTTGCTCACCACGCGGGCCGCGACCTGCAGCACGAAGCCGCCGATCTTCTTGCCCACCGTGACGAAGTGCGATTCGAGCGCATAGAGGATGCCCTGGCTCGACGAGGCGTTCGAGATGAACTGCCCGCCGGTCAGCGCCGCTCCGAGCGCACCCGACTGCGCCGAGTGCTCACCCTCGGGCTCGAAGAAGAAGGGGTGCTTGCCCCACACGTTCACGGCACCCTCGGCGCGGGCCGCCTCATAGATCTCGCTGATCTCGGTGCTGGGTGTGATGGGGTAACCGATCACCCCACCGCACACGTGGCGCATCACATGGGCCACGGCCGCATTGCCGTTGATCACTCCGGGGATACCCGGGTACTTGGCTTCACTCATCGTCTTCACTCCGACCACGCCGTCATCCGGGCCTTGTCAGCCCCTTCATCTGCACGCTACGCCGAGGCCGGACGGGCTCGGGAAGCGGGTCCCCCGATACCCCCGTGGGTGTGCGGTCCGTGACCGTGGCAGCATCCGTGCCGCGCAGGCGACTTCGATAGTCTGGTCAGGCACCCGCCCCACCCACAACGGACGATTCAAGGGAGAATCCGACCCATGGCGAAGATCATCTACACCCACACCGACGAGGCCCCGATGCTGGCGACGTACTCGTTGCTGCCGATCGTCTCGGCCTTCACCTCCACCGCCGGAGTCGACGTCGAGACCCGTGACATCTCCCTTGCCGGACGCATCCTCGCGCTCTTCCCCGACTTCCTGACCGCCGAACAGCAGCAGGGTGACGCGCTGGCGGAACTCGGGCAGCTCGCCACCCAGCCCGAGGCCAACATCATCAAGTTGCCCAACGTGTCGGCGTCCATGCCGCAGTTGAAGACCGCGATCGCCGAACTGCAGGGTCTGGGCTACGCCCTCCCCGACTACCCCGACTCCCCCGGGACGGACGCCGAGTTCGACATCGCCAGGCGCTACGACTCGGTGAAGGGGTCGGCGGTCAACCCCGTGCTGCGCGAGGGCAACTCCGATCGTCGCGCGCCGGCAGCCGTCAAGGGGTACGCACGCAGCCACCCCCACTCGATGGGCGCCTGGTCGCCCGAGTCGAAGACGAACGTCGCCACCATGGACGCCGACGACTTCCGCAGCAACGAGCAGTCGGTGACCCTTGCGTCCGATGACGTGCTGCAGGTCCGCCTGGTCGACGGTGACGGCGACGTCACGGTGCTGAAGGACGGGCTGAAGGTCCTGGCCGGCGAGATCGTCGACTCGACCGTCATGCGGGTCGAAGCCCTCGACCGCTTCCTGGACGCCACGATCGCGAGGGCCAAGGACGACGACATCCTCTACAGCCTGCACCTCAAGGCCACGATGATGAAGGTGTCCGACCCGATCATCTTCGGCCACGCGGTGCGGGCCTTCTTCCCGCGGACGTTCGAGCAGTACGGCGCCGACCTCGCCGAGGCCGGACTGACCCCGAACAATGGGCTGGGCGGCATCCTCGCGGGTCTCGCTGCGCTGCCCAACGGCGACGAGATCAAGGCGTCCTTCGACGCCGAGATGGCTGCCGGCCCCCGACTCAACATGGTCAACTCCGACAAGGGCATCACCAACCTGCACGTGCCGTCCGACGTGATCGTCGACGCGTCCATGCCCGCGATGATCCGCAACGGTGGACGCCTCTGGGGCCCCGACGGCGCCGAGTACGACACCCTGGCCGTGATCCCCGATTCGTCCTATGCAGGCGTGTACCAGGCGGTCATCGACGACTGCCGCGCCAACGGCGCCTACGACCCCACCACCATGGGTTCGGTCGCCAATGTGGGCCTGATGGCGCAGAAGGCCGAGGAGTACGGCAGCCACGACAAGACGTTCGAGATCGCGTCCGTCGGTGTCGTGCAGGTGGTCAACGCGGCCGGTGGGGTGCTCATGAGCCAGCCCGTCGAGCCCGGCGACATCTGGCGTGCCTGCCAGACCAAGGACGCCCCGATCCGCGACTGGGTCAAGCTGGCCGTGACGCGGGCCCGGGCGTCCGGCGATCCGGCGATCTTCTGGCTCGACCCGGCGCGCGCGCACGACCTGCAGATCAAGGCCAAGGTCGAGGAATACCTCGCTGACTACGACCTCAGCGGCCTCGACATCACGATCGAGGGGCCCGTCGAGGCGACCCGGACGTCCGTCGAGCGCATCCGGCGCGGCGAGGACACCATTTCGGTCACCGGCAACGTGCTGCGCGACTACAACACCGACCTGTTCCCGATCCTCGAGGTCGGCACGTCGGCGAAGATGCTGTCGGTCGTGCCGTTGATGAACGGCGGCGGCCTCTTCGAGACCGGCGCAGGCGGGTCGGCACCCAAGCACGTCCAGCAGCTGGTGAACGAGAACTACCTGCGCTGGGATTCGCTCGGTGAGTTCATGGCCATCGCCGAGAGCCTGCGCCACCTGGCGGGATTCGACGACAACCCGCGGGCGGCGGTGCTGGCGTCCACGCTCGACAAGGCGACCGAGACGTTGCTGAACGAGAACCGCTCCCCCGCCCGTCGCGTGGGCCAGATCGACAACCGGGGTTCGCACTTCTACCTGGCCCTGTACTGGGCTCAGGAGTTGGCCTCGCAGACCGACGACGTCGAACTCGCCGCGAAGTTCGCCGACATCGCGGCCGACCTGGCCGCGAACGAGGCGACGATCGCAGCCGAACTGCTGGCCGTGCAGGGTCAGCCGGCCGACATCGGCGGGTACTACCGTCCGGACGAGGCGAAGGTGTTGGCGGTCATGCGTCCGTCG
>CALKHV010000008.1 GCA_937988865.1 uncultured Propionibacteriaceae bacterium
GCTGCGGCGGGTTTCCTTGCGTGGTCAGGGAAACCTGCGTCCCGAGGGGCCGATTTGGGGACGCAACCGTGCGTCCGCAGGGAAACCGGCGTCCCAAGGGCCGAATCGGGGACGCAACCTTGCGTCCGCAGGGAAACGTGCCCCCGGACGCGAGGCCGCGGCGGTTGAGGCGCCCGCCCCGCTCGTCGGCGAACCCGCTGGACAGCGACCCGCGCCGTGAGCAAGATCGCACTCATCCCAGGAGAGGACCAGACGACATGACCGTTGTACCCCACGTGATCGCCGGGCAGGAGGTCACCGGAGACCTCCGCAGCGGACCGATCTTCAATCCGGCCACCGGGCAACAGATCGGGACGGTCGGGTTCGCCGATGCGTCCAGGGTCGCCGAAGCGGTCGCCGCCGCCTCCGCCGCTCTCCCGGGCTGGCGCGCCACCGGGCTCATCAAGCGCGCCGACGTGTTCTTCCGGCTGCGCCAGTTGCTGCTGGAACGCTCCGGTGAGCTCGCCGCCATCGTCACGAGGGAGCACGGCAAGGTACTCGCGGACGCGATCGGCGAGATCAGCCGGGGCGTCGAGAACGTCGAGTTCGCCGCCGGTCTCGTGCAGCTGCTCAAGGGCGAGTACTCCGAGCAGGTCGCGACCGGGGTGGACGTCCACTCCGTGAAGCAACCGGTCGGGGTCGTGGCCGCGATCACGCCGTTCAACTTCCCGATCATGGTGCCGCTGTGGATGACCGCCTCGGCCATCGCCTGCGGAAACACCGTCATCCTCAAACCGAGCGAGAAGGACCCGTCGGCGTCCGTCTTCCTGGCGAAGCTCTTCGCTGAGGCCGGCCTCCCCTCCGGGGTGCTCAACGTGCTCCATGGGGACGCCGAGGCGGTCACCGCGTTGCTGAACGCGCCAGAAGTGAAGGCCGTCAGCTTCGTCGGGTCCACCCCGATCGCGAAGAAGATCTACGCCACCGCGACCGCGAACGGCAAGCGCGTCCAGGCCCTGGGTGGGGCGAAGAACCACATGGTCGTGATGCCGGACGCCGACCTCGACACCGCCGCGGACGCCGCCATCTCGGCCGCCTATGGCGCCGCGGGTGAGCGGTGCATGGCGATCTCGGTGCTGGTCACGGTCGGCGACCAGGTGGCCGACGCCCTCCTGCCGAAGATCGCCGACAGGCTGACGAGGCTGAGGATCGGTGACGGTGCCAGCCCGGACAGCGAGATGGGCCCGCTCATCACGGCCGAGCACCGCACCAAGGTGGCCGGCTACGTGAGCGGTGCGTCCGCAGAGGGGGCCGAGGTGGTCGTCGACGGCACCCAGCAGCAGTTCACCGAGGACGGCTTCTTCCTCGGGGCGTCCCTGGTTGATCGGGTCGCGCCCGGGATGCGCGTCTACGACGAGGAGATCTTCGGGCCCGTGCTTTCGGTGGTGCGCGTGGCGTCCTACGACGAGGCGGTGGCCCTCATCAACGCCAACCGGTACGCCAACGGTGCCGCGATCTTCACCCGCGACGGCAGGACGGCCAAGGAGTTCGAGTTCGACATCGAGGTGGGCATGGTGGGCGTCAACGTCCCGATCCCGGTGCCGGTGGGGGCCTTCTCCTTCGGCGGCTGGCGCGACTCCCTCTTCGGCGACTCCCACATCTACGGGCCGGAGTCGGTGCACTTCTACACGCGCAGCAAGGTAATCACGAGTCGCTGGCCGAACCCCAGCGAGTCCCAGATCGACCTCGGCTTCCCGAGCAATCGCTGAGAGGGGAGCGACCATGATCGAACCCACAGGACCCACCTATCTCGACCTCACCGGCACGCCGACCTCACTCCCCGATCCGGACGCCGAGGCGACCGTCCGGGCCAACGACCGGACGCACGTCTTCCACTCCTGGAGCGCCCAGGCCGCCATCGACCCGATGCCGGTCGCGAGCGGGAGCGGGGCGTCCTTCGTCGACTACTCCGGACGCAGCTACCTCGACTTCGGCTCCCAGTTGGTGAACCTCAATCTCGGACACCAGCACCCCGACCTGCTCGCCGCGCTGCATCAGCAGGCCGACCGACTCGCCACGATCCAGCCGGGTATGGCCAACGACGTCCGCGGCGAGTTGGCCCGACTCATCGTCGAGGTGGCGGGCGAACCCTTCTCCAAGGTCTTCTTCACCAACGGCGGGGTGGACGCGAACGAGTACGCCGTCCGGATGGCTCGGCACACCACCGGACGCCACAAGGTCCTGTCGACCTACCGCAGCTACCACGGCGGGATGGGTACCCCGATCGGGTTGACCGGTGACCCGAGACGTTGGGCCAACGAGGCTGCTGCCACCGGGGTCGTCCACTTCTTCGGGCCCTACACCTACCGCTCGCCGTTCCATTCGACGAGCGAGGCGGAAGAGACGACTCGAGCCCTCCAGCACCTGGAGACGGTGATCGCGTTGGAGGGACCGACCACCATCGCCGCGATCGTGCTCGAGACGATCGTGGGCACCAACGGCGTCCTCATGCCGCCGCCGGGCTACCTGGCCGGCGTCCGGGAACTCTGCGACCGCTTCGGCATCGTCTACATCGCCGACGAAGTGATGGTCGGCTTCGGACGCACCGGCGACTGGTTCTCCTACCAGGGCTTCGGTGTCCAGCCCGACCTGATCACCTTCGCCAAGGGGGTCAACTCGGGTTACGTCCCGCTAGGCGGGGTGGTGATCAGCGACTCGATCGCCCGCTTCTTCGACGACCGGGTGTTCTTCGGCGGGCTCACCTACTCGGGCCATCCCCTCGCGTGCGCGGTCGGCGTGGCCACCTTCGAGGTCTTCCGTCGTGACGGGATCCTTGAGCACGTCCGCGACCTCGGGGAGCGGTTGCTGTCCCCTCGGCTGACCGAGTGGCTGACGACCCACCCGAGCGTCGGTGACGTGCGTGGACGCGGACTCTTCTGGGCGGTCGAGCTGGTCTCCGACCGCGAGACCCGCGAACCACTCGTCCCGTTCAATCCGACGCCCGCGCAGAACGCCGTGATGGTCGCCTTCGCGGCTGCCTGCAAGGCCGGCGGCGTCTGGCCGTTCACCCACTTCAACCGGACGCACATCGCACCGCCCCTCGTCATCACCGAAGCCGAACTGAACCGCGGCCTGGACGTCATCGACGCCGCCCTGGCCATCACCGACGAATCGATTGGAGTCTCATGAGCAGGTACGCAGTGACCAATCCCGCGACCGGGGAGACGCTGGCCGAGTACCCCCAGATCAGCGACGCCGACCTGGTCGAGGCGATCGCCCGCGCCCACGCGGCCACGCGAGGCTGGGGACGCAGCGCCCCTCTGGCCGAGCGCTCGGAACTGGTGCGGAAGATCGGCGACCTGCACACCGAGCGGCGCGACGAGCTGGCGAAGGCGCTGGTCGAGGAGATGGGCAAGCCCCTGGCCCAGGCCTACGGCGAGGTGGACTTCGCCGCCGACATCTACCGCTACCACGCCGAGATCGCCGCGGAGGAACTGGCCGACCAGCCGATCGGGCTGCGGGCCGGAACCGGGACCGCGGTGATCCGGAACGCGCCCCTGGGGGTCATCCTCGGCGTGATGCCGTGGAACTTCCCCTTCTACCAGGTCGCCCGATTCGCGGGACCGAACCTGGCCATCGGCAACAGCGTGCTGCTCAAGCCCGCGTCCCAGTGCCCCAGGACCGGCGAGCTGATCGCCCAGATCTACACCGACGCCGGCGCTCCCAGCGGTGCGTTCGAGATGATCTTCGCCAGCGCCGGCCAGATCGCGACGGTCATCGCCGATCCCCGCGTCCAGGGTGTCTCGCTGACCGGTTCGGAACGGGCAGGGATCGCGGTCGCCGAGCAGGCCGGCCGTCACCTCAAGAAGGTGGTTCTTGAGTTGGGTGGAACCGATCCGTTCATCGTGTTGTCGACCGATGACCTGGACGCCGTCGTCGCCGACCTTGTCGCGGGACGCCTGGACAACTCCGGCCAGTCCTGCAACGCGCCCAAGCGGGCGATCGTCGTGTCGGAGCTGTCTGCGGCCTTCACCGAGAAGCTGGTGGCGGCCATGGCCAAGGTTCAAGCCGCCGATCCGTTCAGCGAGGGCTGCGAGCTGGGGCCGCTGTCATCCCTGGGGGCGGCCGAGGGTCTGGCCGACCAGGTGCAGCGGGCAGTCGACGCCGGTGGCAAGCTGCTCCTCGGCGGCACCCGGGACGGCGCCTTCTTCGCCCCGACGGTGATCACCGACATCCCGCGCGACACGGAGATCTTCCACGAGGAGATGTTCGGACCGGTCGCGCTGGTCTACGAGGTGGCCGACGAGGCCGAGGCGATCGAGGTCGCCAACGACACCCCGTTCGGGCTCGGCTCGTACCTGTACACGACCGATCCTGCCCAGGCCGATCGCGTGGCGAACGCGATCGACGCCGGCATGGTGTTCGTCAACTGCGTGCTCGCCGACGGGGCCGAACTGCCGTTCGGTGGGGTGAAGCGCAGCGGCTTCGGACGCGAGATGGGTCGGCTGGGTGCGACCGAGTTCGTCAACAAGAAGTTGATCCGGATCGTCTGAGCAGCGGGGGGGGGAGGACGACCTCCCCCCGCCCCCCAGGTGATCAGACGGTGCGGGCGTGGACTGCGTCCCGGATGCGTTCGCAGGCCTCGACGAGGATCGGGCGCGCTGTGGCCAGGTTGAGGCGCACCCAACCGCGTCCGGCCGCGCCGAAGGTGCGGCCCTCGTTCAGGGCCACCCGGGCGTTGTCGACGAGCCACTGCCCGGGGTTGCTGATGCCCAGCGGACGGAAGTCCAGCCACGCGAAGTAGGTGCCGTCGCCAGGTGTGTGGCCCACCTCCGGCAACTCGGACGCCAGGAAGTCCACCAGCCACGCCTGGTTCCCCCGGATGTGGTCGAGCGCGGCGTCCAGCCAGGGTTCCCCATCGGTGAAGGCTGCCGTGGTCGCGGCGATCCCCACCGGGGCGGCGCCGTGCGTCCGAAGGGGGGACGCGTGCTTCTCCCAGGTTCGCCAGTTGGTCTCGGTGTGGGTGACGGCGATGGCCGTCCGGAGGCCGGGGATGCTCCATCCCTTGGACGCGGCCGCGAGCGTCAGGGTGTGGGACGCGGCCACCTCGGAGACCGAGGCGTAGGCAACGTGGCGTCCCCGCAGGATGACGGGGGAGTGGATCTCGTCGCTGAAGACGAACCCGTCGTGGGCGGCGACGACGTCGGCGAGGGCGCGGAGTTCGTCGGCGGTGAAGATGCGTCCGACCGGGTTGTAGGGCTGGCAGAGGATGAGGCCGCGCGCCCCGGCGGCCAGGGCGGCGTCGATGCCGTCGAGGTCGAGTTCCCAGCGTCCGTTCGTGTCGGACCAGACCAGCGGGACGTCGACGCGCTTGCGTCCGCAGACACCCGGCAGGTCGAGGAAGGGCATGTAGGCGGGGGTGGTGACGATGACGGGTGAGTCGGCGGGCGTGAAGACGCCGATGCCGACCTGGATGCCGGTCAGGACGTCCGGGATGACCTCGCAGCGACCGGGGTCGATCGCGAAGTCGAGGCGCCCGGCCGAGAAGCGGGCGTAGGCCTCGCGCAGTTCGGGCGCCGACCCGGGGTAGCCGAACTGCTCCTCGTCGACGGCGCGGCGGACGGCGTCCATGACGACGGGGGCGGTGTGGTAGTCCATCTCGGCCACCCACAGCGGCAGGACGTCCGGGTCGTAGCGGTGCCACTTGATGTTGTTGCGGGCACGCAGGCGCTCGATGTCGGAGTCGTCGAAACCGAAGGGGTCGACGGTGGTGCGGCCAAGGGGATCGGACATGGGCACCATGGTGCCGCACTCGTGGCCAGAAGTGGTCCCGCGATGCCCTCGTGGATGCCTGCGCACACCCTCGGCCACTCGCGGGACCGGTTCTGGTCAAAGTCGACGACGACCTCCGGGGGCGTTACTGACCTGCCCGGTGGTCGTGCCTCAGGCCGGGGGGGCGATCGGCCGGCCGACCCCGGGCAGCAGCAGGCCGAGGGACGTCAGCCAGTCGCGCGTGTCGGCGTCCGAGATCCAGAGGTGGGTCGTCCAACCGAGGGACGCGGCCGTGGCGACGTTGTCGGCACGATCGTCGATGAACGCGAGATCGTCGGGGGTCAGCCCGAGGGAGGCCTCGACGTGGGCGTAGATCGCCGGGTCGGGCTTCATGACACCCAGGGCCCCCGAGATGAACCGCTGCCCGATGAAGCGGCGCCACGGGGATCGATCGATGGCCGGACCGGTGTCCCTGGGTGCGTTGGACAGCACGTGGACGCTGACCCCCGCCTCGTGCAGGTCGGCGAGGATCGCCTCGGCCTCCGGGCGGATCTGGCACCAGAGGTCGGCGTCCAGGCGTCCGAGGGTGTCGGCGAGGGTGGCGTCCATGGTCACACCCAGTCCGTCCACGACGCGCGACCAGTACTCGAGGTTCGAGCAGCCGCCGTCGTACAGCGCCCTTGCGCCGAAGTAGGCGTCGTGGTCGACGACCGCTCCGATCACGCCGGACGCCTGCGCGAACTGGTGGCGACGACTGGTGAGGACGTCCCCGAGGTCGAACACGACGGTCAACATGGCATCACGCTAGCGGTGGGCTTCAGCCGAGTCGCCTCGGCGTCCCCTCGATCTCTCCCCGCAGCGACACCGGGACGTACTCACACGTCGGGTCGGACGCCAGCAGGTCTCCGGTCACCGCGAACGCGTGCGAGCGGGACCCGCCGCAGACAGCGTTGTACTCGCAGACGCCGCACTTCCCGTGGAAGCCGGCGGGGTCGCGCAGGGACAGCATCACCGGCGACGTCCGGTAGATCTCGCGGAAGCTGAGGGCCTTGACGTTGCCGCAGCGCTGGGGCAGGAAGCCCGAGGGGTAGACGTCGCCGACGTGGTCGATGAACGCGAAGCCCGACCCGGAGTTGACGGCCATCGGCGAGCGCGGACGCCGCGGCACCTCGGGCTTCTCGCCCAACAGCCGGGTCGTCTCGGAGGTGAGCCAGGCGTGCAGCTCGCCGCGCTCGGGGAGGGGGCGTCCCTCTGTCTTGGCGGCGTCCCTCTGGAGGGCGACGCGACGGTACTGCGGGGCTTCGGTGGTCTTGATCGCGATGCGGTCGGAGACGTCGTGCAGCCAGTGCAGCACGTCCTCCTTGTCGTGGGGATCGAGCGCATTGAGGGCGGCTCCGCGTCCGGTCGGGACGAGGAAGAAGACGTACCACATCTTCGCGTCCATGCCGAGGACGTCGGCCAGCAGCGCCGGCATCTCGCGGACGTTCCCCCTGGTGATCGTGGAGTTCACCTGCAGACGGAAGCCGATCTCGCCGATCATGTGGGCCGCGGCGACCGTGGCGTCATAGGTGCCTGCGAAGCCCCGGAAGGCGTCGTGGGTCGCGGCGGTTGCGCCGTCGAGGGAGACCGACATGGCCTTGCCCCCGGCGTCCCGAAGGCCCTGGACGCGGTCGCGGGTGAGTTTCGGCGTGACCGAGGGCGAGAGCGACATCGACAGGCCGAGGCCGGTGCCGTACTCGACGAGGTCACGGAGGTCGGAGCGTTCGAACGGGTCGCCCCCGGTCAGCACCACGAGCGGGTAGGGGGCGCCGAAGCCGGCGATCTCGTCGAGCAGGGCCTTGCCCTGTGCGGTGGTGAGCTGGTCGGGGTGGGGTTCGTGCTGGGCGTCCGCTCGGCAGTGCCGACAGACCAGGGCGCAGGCGCGCGTCACCTCCCAGATCACGATGAACGGACGCTCGCCGACGTCGTGGTGCAGTGTACGGACGACGGGACGTGTCCGGGGGTCACTGTGCGTCCGGGTCTCGGTGGTCATGACTGCCCTTCCAGTTCGGCGACGATCGCGGCCGCGGCCTTCGTTCCTGACGTGATGGTGCTGACCAGCCCGAGGCCGTCGAGGGCGCACCCGGCAACCGCGAGGCCGCTCCCGGCCAGGGATGCACGGGCCGCGGCGATCCTGGGACCGTGCCCCACGACGAGTTGCGGCATCGAGCGCGGGAAGCGGGCCACGTGGGTGAACTCCGGTGGGACGCGCAGGTCGATCAGGTCGGCCAGGTCTGCCACCACGCGGTGGGTGAGGGTCTGCTCGTCGAGGGTGTCGGCGATGTCTGAGCCGATGCGTCCGACGGACGCCCGGACGAACACCAGGTCGCCACCGAGCCGCCACTTGCGGCTGAGGTTGGTGGCGGCCTTGAAGCTGCGGCCGGCCCTGCTCGAGAGCAGGATGCCGTTGTGGTCGCGCAGGACGGGGTTGGCCTCGGCGGCCGCCCGGGGGTACCCCAGAGCGACGGTCGCGACGCTGGCGTGCGGCACGGCGGCGATCGCGTCTGCGGCGTCCGGGTGGTGGGGGCGCAAGAGCCCGGCGGTGACGTGGGCGGGCGTCGCGAGCAGGACGCGGTCAGCCTCGATGGACGTCCCGTCCGCGAGGTGCACCTGCCACGCGTCCGGGGTCCGCTCCAGGTGGGTCACGACGCACGACGTGCGGATCTCCGCGTCCGAGTCGTCGGCGATGGCGTCCACCAGGGTGGTGAGGCCGCCGGGCCAGTTGGCGAACATGGGCAGCGGTGTCACGCCCGGACGCGGAGCCGGCGGCGGGGTGCGCTTGAGCAGGAGCGAGCGTCCCGACGATGCGGCCGTGACCAGTTGGGACGCCGTCGAGTGCAGGCTGAGTGCGTCGATGTCGCCGGCGTGCAGGTTGCCGAGGAGGGGGTCGACGAAGGTGTCGGTGACCTCGCTGCCGAAGCGGTGCCGGGTGAAAGCGCCCACCGACAGGTCGTGACCGATCCTGCGGCGCGCCATCACCGGTTCGAGCCCGGCCCTGACCAGCCCGGGAAGGCTGAGGATCCCCGACTCGAGCACGGGACGGATCTTCGTCGGACCCGTCGGGCCGACACCGGCCGGCAGCGGACGCAGGCCCTTCCGGGTGCTCATCACGGACGTCCCGGGGCTGGCGGCGAGCACGGTGGCGTCGAGGCCCAGCTCGCGCACGAGTGCCGCGGGCACGGGTGATCCGAGGTGCGCCGCCTCCGCGCCGACGTCGATCACGACCCCGTCGACGTCCAGCGGACGTACCTGGCCGCCGGGTCGCGCGTCCGCCTCGCAGAGCACGACCTCGAGCCCGGCGCGGGCGAGCGCGCGGGCAGCGACCAGTCCGGTGACACCGCCACCGACCACCACCACCTTTGGACGCACGCCCCGACCCTACCCACCGGGATCCGTCGGCCGGCAGCCGGGACCTGTGTCACTGCCACGGTGAGGTTGTGGGATTGTCACAATCCCGACCGCTGACGCCTGTGCCCGGCGACGCGTCCGATGAAACCTACGGTTCCGTAACCTTGGAGGTGGCCCGCGCTCGGTCGCATGCGACCGGGCAGGGCGCTAGATTCACCTCAGTGGCCCAGCCCACGGTTCGGAAGGATCGCGAATGAGCACGCAACCCGCGCTCGACCCCAACTTCCTGTCAAGCCCCACCGACATGGTGCAGCTCTTGACCCCGGAGGGTGAACGCGTCGAGAACGCCGACTTCCGCTTCGACGGGGACGACGCCCAGATCGCCGGCTACCTGCGCGACATGGTGCTGGCCAGACGTCTCGACATCGAGGCGACCGCCCTCCAGCGTCAGGGGGAACTCGGTCTGTGGCCACCCCTCCTCGGCCAGGAGGCAGCCCAGATCGGGGCCGGACGCGCGGTCCGCGCCACCGACATGGTCTTCCCCACCTACCGCGAGCACGCCGTCGCCATGACCCAAGGGGTCGACATCGGCGACATCCTCGGCCTCTACCGCGGCACCCACCTCGGGCACTGGGACTCGATCGGCAAGCACTTCCACAACTACACCGTCGTCATCGGTGCCCAGACCCTGCACGCCACCGGCTACGCGATGGGCATGCAGCGCGACGGGATGGTCGGCAACCCCGACCCCGACCGCAACGGCGCGGTCCTCGCCTTCCACGGTGACGGCGCGTCCAGTCAGGGTGACGTGAACGAGGCCTACGTGTTCGCCGCCTCCTACAACGCACCCGTGGTCTTCTTCTGCCAGAACAACCAGTGGGCGATCTCGGAGCCCATCACGCGCCAGACGCGCATCCCGCTCTACCAGCGGGCGCTGGGCTTCGGCTTCCCGGGGGTTCGGGTCGACGGAAACGACGTGCTGGCGGTGAAGGCCGTGACCGACTGGGCGCTGGAGCGGGCCCGAACCGGTCAGGGACCGGCGTTCATCGAGGCGTTCACCTATCGCATGGGCGCGCACACGACGTCCGACGACCCGTCGAAGTACCGGCTCGCCGCCGAGACCGAGCACTGGAAACTCAAGGACCCGATCGAGCGCGTCCGGGCCTATCTGATGCGGCACGCGTCCCTGCCCGCGAGCTTCTTCACCGATCTGGACGCCGAGGCCGAGGAGTTCGGGGCGAGCGTCCGCACGACGTGTCGCGGACTGGCCAACCCGGAGTTGTCGCAGATCTTCGACGCGGTCTACGCCGAGCAGACGCCGCTGCTGGCCGAGCAGAAGGACGAATACCTCACCTACGCGTCCACCTTCGAGCCCGGAGTCGTCGCATGACCACCATGACCATCGCGAAGGC
>CALKHV010000009.1 GCA_937988865.1 uncultured Propionibacteriaceae bacterium
ACCAAACTGCCCCGGGCAGGGCACTGCCCGGGAGCCGAGGCCCCCGGGCAGTCCATCATGTGTGCAAGGAATCGAGGCTCACGCCACGGGAACCTCGCCGAGGTCGCCGTGCAGCTTGGGCACGTCGGCCAGGAGTTGCTTGGTGTAACGGTGCTGCGGGTTGAAGACGACCTCTTTGGTCGGCCCTTGCTCGACCATCACGCCATGCTCCATCACGAGCATCTGGTCTGCGAGGTAGCAGGCCTGACCGATGTCGTGGGTGATGATCATGACGGTGGTGTCGAGCTTGTCGCGCAGGTCGGTCAACACGTTGAGCACGTTCACGCGAAGTGAGGCGTCCAGCATCGACGTCGCCTCGTCGGCAACGAGCAACTTCGGACGCATCATCAGGGCGCGGGCGATCATGATGCGCTGACGCTGGCCACCTGACAATTCGTGTGGATGCTTCTTGATGACGTCTTCGACCTTGAAGCCCACGTGTCCCAGCGCCTCTTCCCTGCGGGCGCTTCCCTCGGCCTTGTCCGGCACGAGTTTGAGAGACCGGTTGAGAAGGCGTTCGACCGTGAAGAACTGGTTGAACGCGGCGAAGGGGTCCTGGAAGACCGCTTGCACGTCGCGCCAGTAGACCGCGCGGTCATGGGCACCAAGACGTGTGACATCTTTGCCGTCGAAGGTGATCGACCCCGACGTGATGGGCAGAAGGCCCAGCACGAGACGGGCCAGCGTGGACTTGCCCGAACCGGACTCGCCCACCACCGCCGTGATCGTCTTCTTGGGCAGGGTGAAGGTGACGTTGTCGACAGCCCGCACCTCGTTGTTGCGATGGCCGAACACCTTCGTCAGGTCCTTGGCCTCGAGCAGCGCGTCCATTACGACACCTCCTTCGTCGGGGCTTCCGCGGTCACGACGGGGCCCGCCACATGATCGATGGCCGCGACCAGGGACTCATCCCTGACGTCATCGATCTTCGCCTTGAAGCCCAGCACGTCGTCGAGATTGATCGGCGTGGTCGGGTTCTGCTGGGTCCACCAGCACTTGCTGTACCGCATGTGGTCTCCGCGAGGGCTCGGCTCCTTCTCGGAGCAGATGTCCATCTCGAGCCCACACCGCGGGTGGAATCGGCAACCGGGCGGAGGCGCCACGAGGCTGGGCGGTGAACCCTGGATCGCGAACACCTTCTTCGTCAGCGTCTCGGGCTCCGGAGCCAGCACTGCGTTCAGCAGGGCTGCCGAGTACGGATGCCAGGGACGCTCAGCGATTGTCTCCGCTGCACCGACCTCAACGATCTGCCCTGCGTACATGACTGCGATGCGGTCAGAAATGGACTTCAGCAGTGGCAGGTCGTGCGTGATGAAGATCACGCCGGCCATGATGCGTTGATTGAGCATCTCGCGCAGCATTTCGACGAGCGCGCGCTGGCTGGACACATCCAGCGCCGAGGTCGGCTCGTCGGCAATCAGCAGGCGAGGGTTCAACAGTGTCGAGATGATCGTGATGACGCGCTGCTTCATGCCACCCGACAACTGGTGCGGGTAGGAATCGAGCGCGCGCGGAGGAAGACCAACGGCCTTCATCCGGTCTCGGGCGCGATCCAGCGCCTCATCCTTCTTGATCGACGGGTCGTGGGCTCGCATGACGTCGACGACAAGCGACGAGATCTTCGCGGTGTACGAGAGCGAGTTCAGCGCGCCCTGCGGAAGCAGGGACACCACCTCGCCGCGCCACTCACGCGGGATCTTCACGCCGTGGCCGAGTTCCTGCTCCTTGCCGTCGATGCGCAACGTGCCCGACTTCACGTACAGAGGCGGACGCGTGGTGAGCGACAGGACTGCACCGAGCGTGGATTTGCCACAGCCCGACTCACCGGCGACGCCCAGGATCTCACCCTCGTCGATGTAGACCGAGCAGTTGTCGACGGCCTGAACTTCGCGACCGTCGTAACCGGCGTACGCGGCATTCAGGCCGATCGCTTCCAGCAGACGCTCTGCCATCAGTGCTCACCCCTCTCCTGAGGCACAGGAGTGTCAGCGAACGCTCCGGCGTTGTCGTTACCCAGGGCAGCTTCGGCACTGAGCAGGGTTGAAGCCCCTACTGCAGCCCCGTCGCTGTGGGGCGAGATGTAGTCCTCCTGGCGTGTCGCCTGACCTGCGGGGATGGCCACGGGCTTGATCTTCTTGCCACGGCGGAGCCGCGGGTTGAAGACCTCGTCGAGGCTGGACTGCAGGAGGAGCAACGAGAAGGCGATGAGGCTCAGCAGGACCGTCGGTGGGATGAAGGCCCACCACGCGCCAACTCGAACCGCACCCCAGGCGAGTGCCCAGTTCAACATCATTCCGATCGAGACGATGTTCGACGGGCCCAGGCCCAGCATCGACAGGGACGACTCGGTCAGAATGGCGCCTGACACCTGCAGGACGAACGCCATCACGACGTAGCTGAGGAGATAGGGCAGGACGTCCCAGCCCAGGATGCTCCAGAAGCCGGCACCAGACATCTTGGCCACTTCGATGTGCTCGCGGGTACGCACCGATGTCGCCTGGGCTCGCACGGCGCGAGCCGTCCATGGCCAGGCAGTGATACCGATGATGAGGGCGAGGGTGACCATGTTGCGTTGGGGCAACGCGACCGACAGGAGAATGACGACGACGATCGACGGGATGGCCAACGCGATGTTGGTCATACCCATGAGGATCTCTTCGGTCAGTCCACCGGCGTAGCCGGCGATGAGACCGATGGTGAGACCGATCGTTGTCGCGACGATCCCGGCGATGAGGCCCACCAACAGCGAGGTCCGGGCGCCGTTCGCCAGGTTGGCGATGACGCTCTGGCCCTCATTGTCGGTGCCGAGGATCAGTGAGCCAACCCCTTGGGGCGGATCGAACAGGCCACCGATGGAGGCGTTCGGGTCGACGGACCAGATGAGTGGGCCGACGATCACGAAGACCAGCACGAGGAGGACCAGCGAGAGGGCAAAGTAGAAGCGACTGGAGAACCTCATGACTTGTCACCTCCTTGGGTCGCACGGATACGGGGATCGATGAAGCCGTAGAGCACCTCGACGGCGAAGTTGGCCACCAGGACAGCCGACGTGATGATGACCGTGATGGCCTGGATCACCGGGTAGTCCTTGTTGCTGATCGCGTTGAAGAGCAGGTAGCCGACGCCCGGGTAACTGAAGACCAACTCGGTCACGAGCGCGCCGCCGACCAGTCCACCGATGCTCAGTGCCAGACCGGTGATCTGGGGAAGCATGGCATTGCGGAAGATGTAGCGAACGATGGTCGAGTCCTTGAGGCCCAGACCGCGTCCGTAGTTGACATAGTCAGAACCGAGTTCATAGATGGCCATCGACCGCATGCCCACGGCTTGCCCGCCGATGAAGATGAGTACCAAGGACAAGAACGGGAGCCAGAAGTAGGGCATGGCCGACGAGATGAACGACCAGGACCATTCCGGGAATGTGCCCATCGGGTACGCGCCGCCGGTCGGGAAGATCTCGGCCTTCACTGCGAAGCCGTACAGCAGGAGGATCGCGAGGCAGTAGTAGGGCATGGAGCTGAACAACAGTGAGCCGACGAAAGCCCCACGGTCGAACCAGCCGCCCTTGAATGCCGCGAGCGCGCCCAGGAGATTACCCAGGGTCCACCCGACGAGGATGGCGGGGAGCTGGAGCAGGATACTCCAGGGCAGTGCCTGCCCCACCAACGTGTTGACAGAAGCCGGGTACTGGGCAAATGACGTGCCCAGGTTCCCGTGGAGCAGTTGATTCACATAGATGAAGAACTGCTTCCACAGCGGCTGGTCAAGACCAAATTCGCGCATGAAGTTCTCGTGGATGACCTTGGCAGCGTCGCCGCTCACCCCTCCACCCATCGTCAAGTTCGCGACGATGGCGTCCACCGGGTTACCCGGGACCAACCGGGGAAGGTAGAAGTTGAGGAGTAGAGCGACGACGAGTGCACCGAGGTACCACAAGGACTTTCGCGCCAGATAGCGTCCGAGTCCCATGCGGTGTACTTAGCTTCCGACCCTCTTGACCTTGAACACCCAGAGGATGCCCTGGCCACCGAAGGTGGGCGGTGCGTAGGCGTTCTCCTTGGTCGGGAAGTTCGTCCACGTGCCGTCGTTGTGCTGGAAGAACTGGTACGGACGGTACATCAGCGGGATGCAGGGGATGTTCTTGCGGAAGATCTCATCGAGCTGCTGGTACTTGGCCTTGGCAGCTGCCTCGTCCTTCTCGGCCGCAGCGGCGTCGAGGAGTGCGGGGACGGCCGGGTCAGCGAAGCGGCCCCAGTTCCAGAATGCGTCCTTGCCGATGGCAGCCACGCCACGATCGTCGAGAGCGTCGCGGAAGCGGGCCCACGGAGTCGCGTACGACACGGCGGAGTAACCGAAGTGGACGATGTCGAAGTCACCGACGTTGCGGGCCGCGATGAGCGTCGGGGCCTGCGGGAAGTTCGTCGACAGGTCGATGCCCACAGCCTGGGCGGACTTCGCCACGATCTCGCACGAGGTGTTCCAGTCGGTCCATCCGGTGGGGGTCACGATCTTCCACGGGCCGAGACGGGTGCCGTCGGGCAACGAGTAGATGCCGTCCGAACCCTTCGTGCACTTGAGCTCGTTCTCGAGGATGTCGATGGCCTTGGCCGAGTCATACTTCCAGCCGCTTGCGTCGACTGCAGCCTGGTCGTAGAACGGGGCTTCTGAACCCTCGGGCAGGATGAGCGAGGCGTTGACCGTCGACGAGTAGTCCGAAATGGCCTTGCTGGCAATGTCGGGGTAGTTGATCGCGTAGGCAAGTGCCTTGCGGACGCCGACGTTGTCGAGGCCCTTCTTGCTGAGGTTGATGACGAGGGTGATGGGGTTGCCGGGGATGTGGTACGGCTTTTCCTTCAGCCAGGTGCTGACGGGCTTGCCCTTCTCCCACATCTTCCAGATCTGCGCAGTGAACTGCTGCGAGACGTCGATGTCGCCGGTCTCGAGCTTCAGGTCGCCGTCCTGGTTGCCCTTGAAGATCGGGTGGATGAAGCTGGCCATCGGCGGCGTGCCGTAGACGGTCTTGCCCCAGTACGCGTCATCACGCGTGAGGACGATCTGGGTCTGGTCGTACTTGCCGACCTTGAACGGGCCCGAGCCGATGGGTGCCAGGTTGGTGTCAGAGATCAGCGTCTCGTTGGTCAGCTTCGACCAGTAGGCCTTGGGCAGGATGGGCGTGCGGGCGATCGTGTTGGCCACGAAGAGGGGGTTGTACGGATCCTTCTTCAGCGTGAACACGACCGTACGGGCGTCCTTGGCGACGACGTCGTCGAGGTACAGCCAGACGGTCGAGTAGGTGACAGCCGCGTCCTTCGCCAGGGTGAAGGTGAAGACGGCGTCGTCAGCGGTGAGCTCGGAGCCGTCGTTCCACTTGGTGCCGTCCTGGAGCGGGATCTCCCAGGTGTAGTCGTCAACAGCCTTGAGCTCCTTGCCGAGACCGGGCTCGAGCTTGTTGTTGAGCATGTTCCAACGAAGCAGGTGCTCGTAGATGAGCTCGGGCTGGTCGGCGGCGTTCGGGAAGGCGGGGGCGCCGTTGAGAGGGTTGAAGTTCGTGGGCGCAGCCCACTGCATGCCGGCGATGTAGAACGCTTCGGCCGCCGCACCAGTGCGGATCGACTTGGCGGCGCCACCGGAGGTGTCGGTGCCGGGGGTGGTGGTGTCGCCGCCGCAGGCGCTGAGCGCCAATCCGGCGGTTGCTGCCGCTGCCAGGCCGAGGAAACCACGGCGAGACGAGCGGAAGGCGGGGATGGGTTGGTTCACTGCTGACTCCTTCACATGATGGGCGTTGCCCGGGATCGCCAGCTGCGTTGGTGCCTCGCGTGGAGCAGCCACCGCATCGTGACGACCCCACCCGACAGACAGCTCACCTTTGCACTGTTGCCCGAACGTTGCTCCATCACATCATGGATGCAGCCCACACACCATGAACCCAGACCAAAAATAGTGGCCGTGTTCCAATCGTAACAATTTGCGGACGGGCAGGCCTGAGCGTCTGCACATCCGTGAGGCAGAAAGTGGTGCCTACTCCCCGCCCGGCGTGGTCTTCGAGATGAGCACGAGGAACTCCGAGTTGCTCTGGGTCTTCCGGAGGCGGTTGAGCAGCATCTCGAGCGCCTGCTGGTCCTCCAGCCCCGAGAGCACCCGGCGGAGCTTCCAGATGATGTTGAGTTCCTCACGCCCGAGCAGCAACTCCTCGCGTCGCGTGCCGGACGCGTCCACGTCGATCGCCGGGAAGATGCGCTTGTTCGCGAGCTGGCGCTGGAGCCGGAGCTCCATGTTGCCGGTGCCCTTGAACTCCTCGAAGATGACGTCGTCCATCTTGGAGCCGGTTTCGATGAGCGCGGTGGCGAGGATCGTCAGCGAACCGCCGTTCTCGATGTTGCGCGCCGCGCCGAAGAACTTCTTCGGCGGGTAGAGGGCCGCCGAGTCGACGCCGCCGGAAAGGATGCGTCCGGACGCCGGGGCGGCCAGGTTGTAGGCACGTCCGAGGCGCGTGATGCCGTCAAGCAGGACGACGACGTCGCGTCCCATCTCGACGAGGCGCTTCGCGCGTTCGATGGCGAGCTCCGCGATGACGGTGTGGTCCTGGGCAGGCCGATCGAACGTGGACGCGATCACCTCGCCCGAGACGTTGCGCTGGAAGTCGGTGACTTCCTCGGGTCGCTCGTCGACAAGGACGACCATCAGGTGCACCTCGGGGTTGTTCACCGCGATGGCGTTGGCGATGGCTTGCATGATCATCGTCTTGCCCGCCTTGGGCGGCGACACGATCAGGCCTCGCTGACCCTTGCCGATGGGGCTGATCAGGTCGATGATACGGCCGGTCATGTTGGTGGCCGTCGTCTCCACGCGCAGCCGCTCCTGCGGGTACAGGGGCGTCAGCTTGTTGAAGTCGGGACGGTTCTTCGCCAACTCGGGGTCGCCGGCGTTGACCGTGTCGAGCCGGACGAGTGGATTGAACTTCTCGCGGCGTTCCCCGTCGCGTGGCTGACGCATGGCACCCGTCACGATGTCGCCCTTGCGCAGACCGTACTTGCGGACCATCGTGAGGGGAACGTAGGCGTCGTTGCTGCCCGGCAGGTAGCCTGTGGTGCGCACGAACGCGTAGGAGTCGAGCACGTCGAGGATGCCGCTGATGTTCGCGAGGACGTCATCGTCGGCGACCGTGGGTTCGGACTCGAAACGCTCGACGCTGCCCTGGGGGCTACCGGGCCTCGTCCGGCGGTTCTGGCGATCGCGCTGACGCCGGCGGCGTCCCCGGCGTCCCCCGTTACCGTCGTCCTCCCACTCCCGGGAGGCATCCTGGCGGCCCTGCTGGTTCTCGGATCGGTTCTGGCCCTGGTTCTCGGACCGAGACTGGTTCTCGGACCGGTTCTGGTTCTCGGACCGGTTGTTCTCGGACCGGTTCTGGTTCTCGGACCGGTTCAGGCCGTCCGACCTTCCTTCACGATCGGCCGCGACCTGCTCGCGGGCCGGCTGCTCGCCCGAAGCCTCTGACTGACCGGCCTCCGACGACTCCCGTGGCTCTCCCCCGCGCCGACGACGGCGGTCGCGTCCGGCGGTTTCATTGCCGAGTTGGGCCAGGCGTGCGCCGACCTCATCGGCGATCTCGGCCCGCGACTCCGTCGCAGGGGACTCTGCAGGCGTTTCGGACGGGGCGCCGGCCGGACGCTCGGACCTGCGACTGCTGCGCACGACGGCCTCGCCGCCCTCGGATTGCGTCGCCGGCCCTTCCTGGCGCTGGCGCGTTGCTCCACCCTGAGCGGCCTGGATGGCCTGGACGAGGTCTCCCTTGCGCATGGCACTCGCCCCCTTGATGCCGAGGCCTGAGGCCATCGACTTCAGTTCCGGGAGGAGCTTGGCGTCCAGACCGGAGCCGCGGGACGCGCGGACGTGGCCTTCGGGAACCTCGGTGGGTGTGTTGGTCATGAAATCCTTCTTCAAGAGACGCCCGGCGTGGCGGGCTGGAGTTCGGGTCGCGGACTCCCGACACGAGCTCTACTGCGTCGTGGTGGGAATTCTGCGCGTTCGCGATCTGACGCGCGGCACCTGACCTGAGAGGTGCGTGGGATTCAAGCGTTGGGGATTCGGGGGAACCACTCCGTCGCCCACGCTACCACCCGGTGACCAGGGCCGGAAACTGCGAGACGTCAGCGCGCGTCCAACACCTCGACGCCCCGTCCCGGACGAAGTCGCAGCACCGCGAAGTCCGGGGCGTCCAGATCGGTCAGCTGCAGCTGTTGGGGGGTACCGATGGCCAGGACCGACGGCCCAGCTCCCGAAATGACGGCAGGGACGCCACGCCCGCGCAGGGCATCCATCAATCGCGCCGACTCGGGCATGAGATGCGCGCGATACGGCTGGTGCAGCAAGTCACGGGTGGCAGCCAGCAGGTGCTCCGGATGCCGGGTCAGCGCCTCGACGAGCAAGGCCGCCGCAGTCGCCTGGGCCACAGCGTCGGGTCGAGGGACCTGGGAGGGAAGGACGGCCCTCGCCCCCCTGGTTGCCACCTCGTGGCCGGGGACGAACGCCACCGCCTCGAGGTCGCGATGGGCCTGGAGCTGGACGCACTCGACCCGCTCACCCTCACTCCACGCCAGGACCACGCCGCCGTACACGGCAGCGGCCGCATTGTCGGGGTGACCTTCGGCGAGTGTCGCCAGCCGGAGCACCTCCACCCGGTCGAGGGGGGTGTCGGGGTGGGCGATCGCCCACGCGAGTGACAGTCCGGCGACGATCGCGGCCGCGGACGAACCGAGGCCCCTGCTGTGGGGAATCGAGTTGTGGGCGCGAAGGCGGATCCCCGGCACCGGGACGCCCCATGCCTCGAGGCCTTGCGCGATGCTGGCCACCACGAGGTGCGTCGCATCCCTGGGGACCTCCTCCGCACCCTCCCCCGTCACATCGATGTCGACGCCGGCGCCGATGACCTCTGCCTCGATCTCGTCGTACCAGTCGAGTGCGAGCCCCATGGAGTCGAATCCCGGCCCGAGATTCGCGCTCGTCGCGGGAACACGCACCCGAGCCATGTCAGAGACCCTCGACCCTCAACACGTGCACCGCGCCATGGACGAATGGGCGTCCCTCCAGGTCTGAGACGCATGCCTGGAGGTCGGCCTCGCGCGCGATGTGGGTCATCATGCCGAGACTCGCGGCCAGCCCGCCGCCCGCTCGGCTACCGTCGATCGCCGACTGGACGACCGTCTGCACCGAGACGTTGTGCTCGGCGAAGACGGTCGCGGCGGCAGCCAGGACCCCGGGCTCGTCCACCACGGTGAACCGGAGGTAGTAGCGGGTCATGGTGTTACCCATCGACTCGACCCCGCGTCCGGCGTAGACGGACTGTCCCGGTCCGGACACCCCCCGGACGCGGTTCCTGGCAACCGTGACGAGGTCTCCCATCACGGCGGATGCAGTCGGCGATCCGCCGGCGCCCGGCCCGAGGAACATCAGGCGACCGGCCTCGCGCGACTCCACGAAGATGGCGTTGTAGGCACCCGACACGCTGGCGAGCGGATGATCGGACGGCACGAGGGCGGGATGCACGCGGACGCTCACGTCACCACTCGCCGTGGCCTGCGCAATGGCCAACAGCTTCACGACGAATCCCATGCCGATCGCGGCCGAGATGTCTTCGCTGGTCACCGACGTGATGCCCTCGCGGAACACGTCCGCCCCCCGCACCCGGGAGTGGAAGGCGAGTGACGCCAGGATGGACGCCTTGGCTGCAGCGTCATAGCCCTCGACGTCGGCGGTGGGATCGGCCTCGGCGAAGCCCAGGGCCTGGGCCTGGGCGAGCGCGTCGGCGAAACTCATCCGCTCGGTGTGCATCTTGTCGAGGATGTAGTTCGTCGTGCCGTTGACGATGCCCATGACCGTGGTGATCTCGTCACCCACCAACGACTCCCGCAGTGGCCGGATGATCGGGATGGCCCCCGCGACTGCGGCTTCGAAGTAGAGGTCGACCCCGGCGCGCTCGGCCGCTGCGAAGAGGGTCTCGCCGTCCTGGGCGAGCAGGGCCTTGTTGGCGGTCACCACCGACGCGCCACGCCGGATGGCCTGGAGGATCAGCGTCCGGGCGGGCTCGATGCCGCCGATGACCTCGATCACGACGTCGAGGTCGTCCCGGTCGAGGAGGGCCGCGGCATCCTCGGTGAACAGACCGGGCTCGAGCCCCTGACGCACCCTCGCTGAATCCCGGACGGCGATCCCCACGAGTTCGATCGGGCGTCCGATCCGGGCCTCGAGGTCGGCGCCGGACTGGGTGATCAGGCGCGCCACCTGCGAACCGACGACACCGCACCCGAGCATCGCCACCTTCAACGGTGTCGCGGTGCCAGCGGGATTCGTCATGTCAGCGTCCTTCGTCATCATCAGCCCAGGTCCAGGGCAAGCAGGTCATCCAAGGTCTCGCGCCGGAGCAGCGTCGTCAACTCCCCATCCTTCACCGAAATCACGGGGGGCTTGGTGAGGTGGTTGTAGTTGCTCGCCATCGAGCGTGAATACGCACCCGACGCCGGCACGGCCACGAGGTCGCCGGGACGGATGTCGGACGGCAGGAAGACGTCCCGGACGAGGATGTCACCACCCTCGCAGTGCTTGCCGACGACCCTGCACAGAGTGGGCGCCGCGTCCGAGGCCCTCGACACCAGGGACGCCGAGTACTCGGCCGCGTAGAGGGCGGGGCGAATGTTGTCACTCATGCCGCCGTCGACACTCACGTAGACGCGCTGGCCGCCACCGTCGAGGTCAACGGTCTTCACGGTGCCCACGGTGTAGACGGCCATCGTGGTCGGTCCGCAGATGGCGCGGCCGGGCTCGATCGACATGGTCGGGACTGCGATCTGGTAGCCGCGCGCCTCGTGCTCGACGATTTCGCGCAGACCGGTCGCCAGCGCGTCCGGGGTGGCCGGGGAGTCGGCAGCCGTGTAGGCGATGCCGAAACCACCACCGAGGTCGAGCTCGTCGAGTTCCTCTCCCGTGGCCTCCGTGAACTGGGCCATCAGCTTGATCGTGCGACGCGCCGCCACCTCGAAGCCCTGGGTGTCGAAGATCTGGGACCCGATGTGCGAGTGGACGCCGAGGAGCTCCATGCGTGGGCTGTAGTGACAACGCACGAGCGCCACCAGCGCCTGGCCGTTGGTGATGGAGAAACCGAACTTCTGGTCCTCGTGGGCCGTCGCGATGTACTCGTGGGTGTGCGCCTCGACTCCCGTCGTGACACGCACCATGACCTTGGCCGTCCAGCTGTTCTCGGCGCACAGGCGCTCGATGCGCGTGATCTCGTCGAGAGAATCGACGATGAGGCGTCCGACGCCGTGGCGCAGGGCCAGCTCGAGTTCTTCCACCGATTTGTTGTTGCCGTGCAGGGCGATGCGCGCCGGATCGACTCCCGCGGTCAGCGCGACCACCAGCTCGCCACCACTGCAGACATCGAGGAACAGGCCCTCCTCCGTCACCCATCGAGCCACGGCGCGGCAGAGGAACGACTTGCCGGCGTAGTAGACACGCCACCCCGCAAAGGCGTCGTGGAAGTCGCGGGCCCGCGTCCGGAAATCGACCTCGTCCAGGACGTACACGGGCGTCCCGGTTTCGGCGACCACATCGGACACCGTGCGTCCGCCGACCTCGACGACCCCGTCGGCCCGCCTCGTGACCGTCTGACTCCACAGCGCGGTGTCAAGGGTGTTCACGTCAAGGGGACGCGTCAACCACTGCGGGCCGGGGGTGGTGGCGTCGGCGTGGATCGAGCCGGCGACGTGCATGTGGGTCATGCTCACGAGACTGCCAGAGTCGGCCGCCCGGCACGGCGCCGATCCGAGCGGTGGACCGCGCGTCCCATGACGTCCGGCCCGCAGCCTCAACCCTTGTCAGGTCGGCGAGGGTGGGGTCGGCCGGTGGGCCTGCTAACCTAGGCAACGGCCTTTCGACGCCCGCGTCGGGTCAGGCCCTCGTAGCTCAGGGGATAGAGCACCGCCCTCCGGAGGCGGGAGCGCAGGTTCGAATCCTGCCGGGGGCGCCAGTACCCACGGTCCATCACCGCGGACCGACGAGCCCGACCCCTGCGGCATCGGAGGCCACTTGTCTGAACCGACCGTCGGCTACCCGCTGTCGCATGCGATGGCCCTTGCCCGCCGCTACCTGACCGACGAGCGCATGGACACGCGCCGATTCTCCATACTGCTGTGGGTGGTGACCCGGGTGCTGGTCCTGCTCGGGTGGGCCAGCCTGCGATTCATGCTGGGTGACACTCGCTACTACCACGCGAAGATCTCTGAACTCGGCCACCTCGGGCCCGAAAGGACGATGGTCGAGTATCCCACTCCGGTCCTGTGGCTGCTCAAACTTCCCGACCTCCTCTCCTTCGGTCACCGCTGGGCCTACGTGGCTGCGTTCGTCGTGCTCATGATGGCTGTGGACGCCGCCTTCGCTGTCACCCTGTGGCGTCGTGGCGGACGGCTGAGGGGTCCGGCGGTCGCCTTCTGGTCCCTCTTCATCCTGGCCGTCGGCCCCATGACCTATCTGCGGTTCGACGTGGTGACCGCCGCGCTGGCCGGCTGGGCCCTGATCATGCTCCTCGACCGTCGGCACGGACTCGCGGGGGCGCTGGTGGGGATCGGCGCCGCCATCAAGCTGTGGCCGGCGCTGCTGTGGCCGGCCACCCTTGTGGGGAACCGCCGGGACCGCATGAGGTCGTTCCTGGGCATCGTCGTCGCCGGAGGCGGGCTCGCGCTGGCGTCCTGGGTGTGGGCCGGCTGGGACCGGCTGGTGTCCCCCCTGACCTGGCAGAGCGATCGGGGCCTCCAGATCGAATCCATCTGGGCGAGCATCCCCATGGCGTGGCGGGCACTGGCTCCCGATCGCTTCGAGACCGGGGTGTCCACCTACCAGGCCTGGGAGATTCACGGGCCCCTGGTCTCGACCATGCTCCGGGCAAGTTCGGTCGCGACCGCCGTCGGCTTGCTGGCGACCGTTGCCGCCTATGCGTGGTGGTTGTGGCGGGGGAACCAGCGTCTTGTCGAGGCCGCAGCGTTCATGTTGTTGGTCATCCTGGTGATGATCGTGACGAACAAGACCTTCTCGCCGCAATACATCATCTGGGTCGGCGGTCCGCTGGCCGCCTCGTTCGCCATCTCGGCTCGCAGCCCCCACGGCAGTCCCGAGTCGTTCCATGACGACAGACGCCTCGTCCGCATCGGCGCACTACTCCTTGTCCTCACCCTCGCGACCCAGGTGATCTACCCGCTGGGCTACGGTCCCCTCGCCTGGGGGACCGAGAAGTTCCCCCAGGTCCTGATGGTGGTGATGACCATCGTCCTGATCGGCCGAAATCTGGGCATGATCTGGCTGTTGTGGCTCGTCGTCCGCTGGATCTGGCACTTCCTGAGGCTTCCGGGCGGCGTCCGGGACGAGGTATGAGCGAACCCGGTGCTGAGGTCGTCGACAGGGCACGACCGTGGCGACGGCCCTGGGGCAATGGCTGGGTCCTCGTGTTCGCGTGGTTACTGACCCGGGCGCTCATGCTGCGTTCTTTCAGCGACTTCCGGTGGATCGACGGTGACGTCAAGTACTACTTCGCGTCCATCGCGTGGCCGGAAGGCACGATCCAGACCATCCTGCGTGAATACCCCGTGCCGGTGGTGTGGCTCTTCAAGACCCTTCAACCGGTGTCCGCGTCCGACGAAGCGTTCGTGGTCGCATTTGCCATCGCCATGGGGGTGCTGGACGCTGCTTTCGTCGCATTCTGCTGGTTCGCCCCCAGGTTCGCCCCCACCGCCCACGGCGATGGCTCGCGGGCCGCGGCGTGGTTCTGGACACTCTTCACTGCCCTCCTCGGACCGATCCTGTGGTTCCGCTTCGACATCATTCCCGCGGTGGTCGTGGGGGTGGCCATGGTTCTGGTGATGTCGCGGCCGCGACTCGCTGGCGCACTGATCGCGTTCGGCGCGTCGTTGAAGCTGTGGCCCGCCCTCCTGCTGCTACCGAACCTGGGCCGGGACCGGGCGTCCCGCCGGCGCCTGGTCGGCTTCACCGTCACGGGTGTCGTCCTCGCTGGAAGCTCCCTCGTGGCGGCCGGGTGGACGCGGCTGGTGTCCCCCATCACCTGGCAGGGCGGACGCGGGCTCCAGATCGAGTCTTTGTCGGCGACGTGGCTCATGTTCCTGCACGGCTTCGGAACGTCCCCACGCTGGACGATCTTCTTCTCTCCGTACAACGCGTTCGAGCTGGAAGGTCCGGGGGTGGAGAGCTGGGCAGCGGTCTCGAACGCGGCCATGCTCACCGCAGGACTGGTCGCCCTCGCGCTCGGCGTGCTCGCGCTGATCAGGCACCCCGGGCCGGCCGTCCGCACGTTGGCCGTGGTGACGATCACGTGCGGCATGCTGGCGGCCAACAAGACGCTGAGTCCCCAGTACATGTTGTGGTTGGCCGGGCCTGTGGCCGCCCTCCTGGTGCATCTGCCCGATGACGCTCGAGGTCGCGTCCGGGTCGGTTACGTCGCCCTCAGCTCACTCCTCATGGCGGGCATGACCCAGTACGTCTTTCCCATCGCCTACATGTCGCTGATCGCCAACCCCTACTCGGGGCCGGCGGTCACAGCGGTGCTCGTGGCCCGCAACCTCCTGCTCGGCGTCCTCTCGATCCAGTTGTCGGTCTGGTCGCTCACCCTGATGTGGGGACACGTCAGGGGCACGCCCGCGCAACGGCAAGGACAACTCCGGACGCCCGGCTCCGTCGAGGTTCCGTCACACGACTGACCGGCAGGCGCGGACGCCAGGCACGCGTCCGTCCGGCATGGTTGTGTCAGTCCCCCCACAATCATCGGTAGCATCAACCCAGGCAGGCAGAGTCGCCTGCCGCAAGCCCACGCACCGGAAGAAGGCGAAGGTGGCGAAGCCACCCACACCCCATGGCACAGACTGATCCCACCAGCGACTTCGGCGCCAACGACTGGCTCATCGACGAGATGTTCGAGCAGTACCAGGGCGATCCAGCCTCGGTCGACCCGAGTTGGGTGGCCTACTTCTCGTCCAGGGGAATGGTTCCGACCAGCCCGGCGACTGCTCCTCCTGCACCTGCGCCGGAACCGACTCCCGCCCCCATCGTGGACTCGACACCGCCGGCGGTTGCTCCCCGTGTCTCACGCGGACCCGTCGCGACAGTCGAGAAGACCGAGGTCTCCCGGGACGTCGCGGACAAGCCGGGCACCAGTTCAGGTCTGTCTGCCGACGCGCCCAGTCGGGCCACCGCACGCGCCGTGTCGAGCAAGGAACCCGTCCGCACGATCCTGCGCGGCGCGCCGATGCGCACCGCCCGGAACATGGAGACGTCACTCACGGTGCCGACGGCGACCTCGGTCAGGTCGGTGCCGATGAAGCTGGTCGTCGACCAGCGCACGGTGATCAACAACTTCCTGCGCCGCTCGACGGGTGGCAAGGTCAGCTTCACCCACATCCTCGGGTTCGCGATGGTCCAGGCCCTCAAGGCCGTCCCCGGAATGAACAACGCCTACGACGAAACCGACGGCAAGCCCACGCTGATCGTGAACTCGTCGATCAACCTCGGCCTCGCCATCGACCTCGCCAAGCCCGACGGCACCCGCCAACTCCTCGTCCCGAACATCAAGGGTTGCGAGGACGTCGACTTCGTGCAGTTCTGGGGATCCTACGAAGCCCTCGTGAAGAAGGCGCGCCGGGGCGACCTCACGGTCGACGACTTCGCCGGGACGAGCGCCTCCCTGACCAACCCGGGCGGCATCGGGACGAACCACTCGGTACCCCGCCTGATGAACGGGCAGGGTGTGATCCTGGGAGTGGGCTCCATCGACTACCCGCCCGAGTTCCAGGGCACGAGCGAGTCGCGCATCAACGAGTTGGGCGTGTCGAAGGTGACCACCCTGACCTCGACCTACGACCACCGTGTGATCCAGGGGGCCCAGAGCGGCGAGTTCCTCAAGTACATCCACGAGCTCCTCATCGGGCAGCACGACTTCTACGACCTGATCTTCGAGAGCCTTCGCATCCCGTACCCGCCCCTGCGGTGGGACGTCGACGTCTCGGCTCACCGCGCCAACCAGGTCGGCAAGCAGGCACGTGTCCTCGAGCTGATCGCTGCCTACCGCACCATCGGTCACCTCATGGCCGACACCGATCCGCTGGAATACCGGCAGCGCACCCACCCCGACCTAGAGCTCGAGAGCCACGGGCTCACAATCTGGGACCTCGACCGCGAGTTCGCCATCGGTCGCTTCGGCGGCGAGCGTCGCCAATACCTGACCCTTCGCGAGATCCTCGACACCCTGCGCGACTCGTACTGCCACACGATGGGCATCGAGTACATGCACATCGCGGAGCGCGAGCAGCGGGACTGGTTCCAGGAACGCTTCGAGAAGCCGCACACGCCACTGCCGCGCGCCGAGCACTTCCGGATCCTCGACAAGCTGAACGAGTCGGAAATCTTCGAGACCTTCCTCCAGACGAAGTTCGTCGGACAGAAGCGCTTCAGTCTCGAAGGCGGTGAGTCGGCCATCGTGCTGCTCGACGAGGTCTGCGAGCAGGCGGCCGACCGAGGCTATGACGAGGTGTGCATCGGCATGCCGCACCGCGGACGCCTGAACGTGCTCGCCAACATCATCGGCAAGAGTTACGGCCAGATCTTCCGCGAGTTCGAGGGCCAGATGGACCCCGGGGGGACGCAGGGCTCAGGCGACGTGAAGTACCACCTGGGCGCCGAGGGCGAGTTCCACGCGGCATCCGGGGCGACCATCAAGGCGTCCGTCGCCGCCAACCCCAGCCACCTGGAAGCAGTGGATCCGGTGCTCGAGGGCATCGCCCGTGCGAAGCTCGACAAGCTCGGCGGCGGCCAGGGAACGGACGTCGGCTACCCGGTCCTTCCGATCCTGATGCACGGGGACGCCTCGTTCGCGGGTCAGGGCGTGGTTTTCGAGACCATGCAGATGAGTCAGTTGCGCGGTTACCGGACCGGTGGCACCGTGCACCTGGTCGTCAACAACCAGGTGGGATTCACGACATCGCCTGTCGAGTCGCGGACGTCCACCTACTGCACCGACGTCGCGAAGGCGATCTCGGCGCCCGTGATCCACGTGAACGGTGACGACCCGGACGCCTGCGTCCGCGCCGCCCGGATCGCCTTCGAGTACCGGCACCACTTCAACCGTGATGTCGTCATCGATCTCGTGTGCTATCGCCGCCGTGGACACAACGAGGGCGACGACCCGAGCTTCACCCAGCCGCACATGTACGACCTCATCGAGCAGAAGCGCTCCACGCGTCGGCTCTACACCGAGAACCTCATCGGACGCGGCGACATCACCACCGAAGAGGCCGACCAGGTCCTCAACAGCTTCCGCCAGCGGCTGGAAGCGGTGTTCAAGGAAGCACGCGAGGCGGCCCCGGACGACGAGTACCGCAAGGTGCCGTACTACCCCACGAAGCCCGGTGGCGACCGCACGGCCATCACGCGCGAGATGATGCAGACCATCGCGGACGTCCACACGAACTTCCCCGAGGGCTTTACCGTCCACCCGAAGGTGATGCCACAGCTGGAGCGTCGCGCTGCAGCCATCATGAACGGTCCGATCGACTGGGCGACCGGCGAGATGCTCGCCTTCGGTTCGCTCCTCATGGAGGGGCGTCACGTCCGGGTGACCGGACAGGACTCGAGGCGCGGCACGTTCGTGCAGCGATTCGCCGCCATCGTCGATCGCCTGACGAACGAGGCGTGGGTGCCGCTCAAGCACCTGACGAACGACCAGGCTCCCTTCGACATCTACGACTCGCTCCTGAGCGAGTATGCGGTGATGGGCTTCGAGTACGGCTATTCGGTCGCCGCCCCGGACGCCCTCGTCTGCTGGGAGGCCCAGTTCGGCGACTTCGCCAACGGGGCCCAGACGATCGCGGACGAGTTCGTCAGTTCGGCCAACGCCAAGTGGACGCAGAAGTCGGGCGTCGTGCTGCTGCTCCCCCACGGCTATGAAGGACAGGGGCCCGACCACAGCTCCGCCCGCATCGAACGCTGGCTGCAGCTCTGCAGCGAGAACGCCCTGGCGGTGTGCCAGCCGTCGACCCCGGCGAGCCACTTCCACCTGCTCAGGACCCACGCCTACGTGAACTGGCACCGTCCGGTGGTCATCGCCACCCCGAAGTCGATGCTCCGGAGCAAGCTCGCGGTGAGCCAGCCCGATGACTTCATCAGCGACAAGTGGCGTCCCGCCCAGGGCGATCCGACGATCACCGATCCATCGGCGGTCGAGCGGATCATCCTGTGCTCGGGCAAGATCCGGTGGGAGCTCGTCTCGGCGCGCACCCGCCTGGGTCTGGACGGCAAGGTTGCCATCCTGTCGCTGGAACGGCTCTACCCACTCCCCGCGGACGAACTGGCCGCGGAGTTGGCGAAGTACCCGCACGTGACCGACATCCGTTTCGCGCAGGACGAACCCGAGAACCAGGGCGCGTGGCAGTTCATGCAACTGCACCTGCCGCAGGCCATGGCCGAACGGCTCCCGGGCCGCGGGTTCGAGATGCGCCCATTCACCCGTCCAGCTGCATCAGCTCCGTCGGTCGGGTCGCACAAGTTGCACCAGCAGCAGGAAGAAGCCCTGCTGACCGCCGCACTCACCCAGGAGTAGCCGATGTACTTCACCGATCGTGGGCTCGAGGAGCTCGAAGACCGGCGCGGCGAGGAGTCGGTGACATTCGGCTGGCTCGCCGAGCAGCTGCGTGTCTTCGTCGATCTCCATCCGGAGTTCGAGGTGCCGGTTGAGCGCCTGTCCACATGGCTGGCGCGACTTGATGATGAGGTGGACGAATGACCGCTGTCGAGAGCGTCCGGGAGGCTTATGCCGCGCTGGTGGGCGCCCCACCCGAGGGCATCTGGTGGGCGCCCGGTCGGGTCAACCTGATCGGCGAGCACACCGACTACAACGACGGCTTCGTGATGCCGTTCGCCCTGCACCTGGGCGCCACCTTCGCCGCAGGTCGACGCGACGATGACGACGTGCTGGTCAGCTCACTCGACCTCGCCGAGACCGTGACCGTGACGAGCCATGAGCTGCGTCCGGGGTCAGGGGGGTGGCAGGCCTACCTCGCGGGGGTCGTGTGGGCCTTCCGGGACGCCGGCCACAACGTCGGTGGCGTGAACCTGGTCGTCACCTCGGACGTCCCGATCGGTGCAGGCCTGTCGAGTTCCGCGGCGCTGGAGTGCGCGGTGGCCACTGCCCTCGTCGACCTCTACAACCTCGACATCCCGCCGCTGGAGCGCGCCAAGCTGGCGCGCGTGGCCGAAAACGCCTACGTGGGCGCGCCCACCGGGCTGCTCGACCAGGCTGCGTCCACCCTGTGCGTCGCTGACGCGACGCTCTTCCTCGACTGCCGGACCCTGGACCACCGGCACGTCGCGTTCCCGGCGTCCGATCAGGGCCTCGAGGTGCTTGTGCTCGACACCCACACCCCGCACGCACATGTCGACGGTGAGTATGTCGCTCGTCGCCGAAGCTGTGAGGATGCGGCCCGCCTGCTCGGCGTCCCCGCCCTGCGTGACGTCACCGACCTTGACGACGCGCTCCCCCGCCTGACCGACCCCGTCATGCGGCGTCGCGTCCGGCACGTGGTCACCGAGGACGCACGCGTCCTCGAGGCCACGCACATTGCGGACGCCGGCGACCTCCGTGCCCTCGCCCCCCTGCTCGACGCCTCCCACACATCGATGCGTGACGACTTCGAGATCACGTGCGCGACCGTCGACCTGGCGGTCGAGACCGCTCGGGCGTCGGGCGCCCTCGGTGCCCGGATGACGGGCGGAGGCTTCGGTGGGTGCATCATCGCGCTCTGTGAAGCGGGCGACGGGGACGCCATCGGAGCGAAGGTTGCCGAGGCCTTCGCGGCCGCCGGCCACGATGCTCCTTCGTGGTTCACGGCAACGCCCGCCGACGGGGCGGGACGCCTGCTCTGAGGCGAGTGGCCTGAGGCCGCTACTCCGAGAGCGCGCTCCGGGTCGAGGGCGCCAGCGCCCCGACCAGGACCGCGAGCGGCACCAGGGCGGCCAAACCGACGGGCCATGACGCGCTGCCCCACGCCGTTGACAGGGCCACCGCCAGATGCAGCAGTGCGCTTGCGACCATCGCTCCGAGCGTCCAGAGGTGTCGCCTCCAGGCCGCCCAGCCGATCCCGCCGACGACCACGCCGTAGATGACAAGCATCGCCCCGACGCCCGCAGAGAAGAGCCCGTGACCCACCAGCATCGAGGCGATCCCGACACCGGCGAACGTCGCGCCCGTGGCCGCGGTGCCACCGCTCGCGAGGATCAGTGAGGGCGGACGCGACGCGGGGGCTGGTGCGGGAGCATTCACGCCTGTACTGTAGGCGCTTGTGCTTGTTGCGCCGCACCTTGCCCGAACGGCGGCGCGGAGCAGCACCGACAGCGTGGAATGATCCGTCAAGACCGGCCACATCGTGGTCTCTTGTCGATATCCCCCGCTGGCGGACGCACACTCTGTAGGCTCACGCAAGGAATAGATGTCGTGCGGCTGGACTGTGCCCAATCCGGGCGGGCCCCACGTGAAAAGGAGTGGAAGCATGGATTGGCGCCACAACGCCGCATGCCTCACCGAGGACCCCGAGTTGTTCTTCCCTATCGGGAACACGGGTCCTGCGCTGCTCCAGATCGAAGAGGCCAAGAAAGTGTGCCGTCGCTGCGAGGTGCGCGAACAATGCCTCGCGTGGGCCCTCGAAGCAGGCCAGGACCACGGAGTCTGGGGTGGCCTGAGCGAAGACGAACGTCGGGCGATGAAGCGTCGCCAGGCACGTTCACGGCTGCGCCAGGGCTGACAACCCCCGTCACTCGCCCAGCGGGATCCTCACCCTTGCCCGCGTCCCGGGTCCGTCCGGGTTGTTGCCGAGATCGAACTCGCCGGCCAGGTCCTCCACCAGTGTGGTGACGATCGACAGGCCCAGGCTCCCGCGTCCCAGGTTGTCGCGGTCGTGTGGCAGCCCGCGTCCATCGTCAACGACGTCGACCACCAACTCCGCCCCGTCGCGGTGCGGGAGCACCCTCACCGTCCCCGAACTGGACGCCAGCCCGTGTTCCACGGCGTTCTGGCACAACTCGGTCATGACGAGGGAGAGGGAGGTGGCTGCGTCGGCGGGTACGAGGCCGAAGCTTCCCTCCCGCACGACCACGACCTGACCCTGGGCCGCCGAAACGTCGCCCACCATCTTCAGGATGCGATCGGCGACGTCGTCGAAGCGGACCGCTTCATCGAAGGTCTGGCTGAGGAGTTCGTGCACGACGGCGATGGCTGCCACCCTGGCCATCGCGTTCTTCAGGGCCGCTCGTGCCTCCTCGGAAGCCATGCGCCGCGACTGCAGCCTGAGGAGCGCCGCGACGGTCTGGAGATTGTTCTTGACCCGATGGTGGATCTCACGGATGGTCGCGTCCTTGGTGACGAGTTGGCGCTCCCGGTTGCGGATGTCGGTGGTGTCCCGGCACAGGATGAGCGTCCCGCACGGACCGTGGGCGTCGGTCAGGGGAACGACACGCAGGCGGACGGAACCCTCGCGGTTGTCCAGGTCGAGTTCGCGCACCTGGCGTCCATCGACGTCGGCGGCGATCGACTGTCCGATGGACTGCAGTCCCAACCCCACACCAGCCGTGATCGCCTGGATTTCCTCACCCTCCATGTCGCCCGCGTGGCCGAGGCGACGGTAGGCCGACACCGCGTTGGGGCTCGCGTACTGGATCACCCCCAGCACACTGACCTGGATCAGGCCGTCCCCCACCTTCGGTGACAGGGACGGATCGCTGGGCGGGCTGACGGGGAAGACGCCCCGGTGCAGCATGTCGGTCAGGATCGATGCGATCTCGAGGTACGCGTCCTCCAGCGCTCCCGGGGCGCGCAGGCCCATGCGGTTCGTGTGGCGCTCCACGATGGCGATGCAGCGTCCATGACGGATCACGGGAACGGCAGCGACATCGACGGGGATCCCCGCGTTGAGCGCGTTGTCGGACGTCTCACAGGTCTCGTGTGACAGGAAGGCCGACGTGACGAGATGTTCGGCGTCGTAGGAGATGTCGTCACCCACAACGTCGTCCTCGAGCGCGGTCGGCCCGGTCGTCGGACGCACCTGCGCCCCTGCCCAGAACGTGTTCTCGTCACGTCCGGGCACCCAGAGGATGAGGTCGGAGAAGGAGGCGTCCGCAAGCAGGTGCCATTCGTTGACGAGCGCCTTCAGCCACTCGCGGTCACCCGCCTCGAGATCGGTCTGGGCGCTCATCACCTGGGACAGGCTCAACATGGGTCCCACCGTAGTGGACGCGCACGAGTGCCCATCAACCCGCTTTGGCGCTGTGGCGCTGCTCTGGCAGAATGGACGGGTTGCCCCGCTCGGGGCCACGGACCTGCGTCCCCACGGGGGACGGCATCGCTCGATCAGGAGGCCGACATGGGCAAGGGTGGTCGCAAGAGCCGCGCTCGTCGCAAGAACAAGGCCAACCACGGCAAGCGTCCCAACGCCTGACCTGGTTGACACATGGAACAACCCCCCGAGAATCTCGGGGGGTTTTCTGCTTCTGGCCTGCCGGAGTCCCGGTGGGTCCCGGGACGCCTGTCTCAGGCCCCCGGCGACTTGTGGATGGTCAGGCCCATGATCTGCATCCGCAGGCCCTGGGGCGCCCGCTGCGGGGGCTGGCAGCGCCTGACCAACGCCGTGATCGCACCCTCGATGTCGAAGGACGAGAGACACGCCTCGCAGGCGTCCAGGTGGGCGCGGACGAGGTCGGCGTCCACCTCGTCGAGTTCGTTGTGCAGGAAGGCCTGCATGACGGCGAAGGCCTTCAGGCACGGGTCGTCGGAATGGGTGGCGTCGCTCATGCGTCCGCACCGATCCCGTACTGGCGCGCGTGGTCTGACAGGAGGTTCCTGAGCTGGCCACGGCCACGATTGAGACGTGACATCACCGTGCCGATCGGCGTTCCCATGATCTCGGCGATCTCCTTGTACGAGAAGCCTTCCACGTCGGCGAGCAGGACGGCCTCGCGAAAGTCGGGAGAGAGCTGGCTCAGTGCATCGACCACGACCTGGTCGGGCATACGGTCGAGTGCCTCGATCTCGGCGGACCGAAGGCCTGCGGACGTGTGATTGCCCGCACGCGCCAGTTGCCAGTCCTCGACGTCCTCATCACCGCTGGTCTGGGGCTGTCGCTGCGCCTTGCGGTAGGAGTTGATGTAGGTGTTGGTGAGAATCCGGTAGAGCCACGCCTTCAGGTTGGTGCCGGGCGTGAACTGCTCGAAGGCGCTGAACGCACGCATGTACGTCTCTTGCACGACATCCTCGGCGTCCGCCGGGTTGCGCGTCATGCGCAGTGCCGCCCCGTAGAGCTGGTCGATGTACTCCATGGCGTCACGCTCGAATCGCGCGGAACGTTCCTCGGACGACTCGGCGATCACCGCCACCGACGCATCGAGGGAGGCGGGCGCGTCAACGGATCCGGCCTCGTGGCCGGTCTCTGGGCTCTCGGGCAGTGGCATCACGAACGACAGTATCGAAGACGAGGGTGCCGCTGCATCCGGCCTGCGTCCGAGGAGTGTCGTTGCCACGTCACTTGAACGGCGATGGGGACGCCGTTATTCCGTCGCGATCCAGGGCGTCGTGACTCCGACGACACCCAGCGGTCGACGTCTCAGGCGACGTTGGTCAGCAGGAAGGCGGCGACATCGCCGGCGAGACCCCGCCAGACCGCTTCTGTCGAGGGATCGGCCCGTTTCGCCAGCGAGAGGTCGTGACCGGCGCCGGTGACGGTCGTCACCCAGATTCCGGCGCTCAACGCAATCGCCTCGAACACCTCGGACGCCGAGCCGAACGGATCGCGGTCACCCTGCACGACCATCGTCGGCACCCCCGCGGACGTGAGCTCAGAGACCCGTGACTTCTCAGGGCGTCCCGGGGCATGGAGCGGGAAGGCCAGGGCCAGCACGGCTCGCGCGCCCAGGTCGGCAGCCGTGCGACAGGCGACCCGCGCGCCGGCGGAGCGTCCCCCCAGCGCGAGGGGCACACCGTCCAACCGCGGGACCAGGGCCGCGACGCCCTCGCGCCACGCGAGGTCGAGGGAGGCGGGCGCGGGTGCGACCTTCTTTCCCGCCACCCGCCAGGGCTGCTCGAATCGAGCGACGGTGATGCCCTGGCCGGGGAGCGCGCCGGCGAGCGCCGTCAGGTCAACCGTCCCGATCCCACCGCCGGCTCCATGGCCGAGCAGGAGCGCCAGCCGGGGGGACGTGGCTGCGTCAACAGTCCAGCGCGCGGGGCCCTGGGCTGTGACGATGTCGATGATGCGGATCATGATTCCTCCTGCAGGGGGACGATCAGGGAGGGGCCGTCGTTGCCCACCTTGTTGACCAGGGTGCTGACCGCGTGGGCGATCATCTCGTCGGGTCCGGGCACGTGCATCAGGGCGCGGGCGGCATCGGCGCTGGTCAATGATGGATCGAGCCACGCGTCCCAGTCGTCACGCCTCACCTGGACCGGCATGCGGTCGTGGATGTGGCCCAGCGCATCCGTCGCGGTGGTCGTGAGGATCGAGCAGGAGACGACCCACGCGTCGTCCGCGTCCGCAGGGCGCCCGGGGTCGCGCCAGAACTCGTAGATGCCGGCCATCACCATGAGCGACGGCTCCCCGGGTCGCGCGACGGGATGGATGTAGAAGGGCTGCTTGAGTGGACGTCCACGCGCGCCTGTCTGGTCGGCCAGCGTGTACCACTCGTAGTAGCCGTCTGCGGGGAGCAGGCACCGGCGGGACGCGAACGCCTTCCGGAAGGCCGGCTTCTCGCCCACGGTCTCGGCGCGCGCGTTGATCATGCGGGCGGCCCCGTCCAAGGACTTCGACCAGCTCGGGACCAGTCCCCACCGCAGCGGGGTCAGCCGGCGGACGACGTTCCCTGATTCCTTGTCGACGCGCTCCAGCACGGCTGGAACCGCGTCAGTGGGCGCCACGTTGAAGCGTGGTGCCATCCAGTCGAGCTGCGCCACGGGGGCGACGGTGTCGACCTCGAACGTTTCCACCAGGAGATCCGCGCTTGCGGACGCCGCGTACCTGCCGCACATGATCGCAACGGTAGTCGTCCGACGGCGTCAGGCGACTCACGGCCGGGGCGTGGGCGGTCGAACGTGGGGATGTGCGTCCATGCACCTGGGACCAAACGTGCGCATTGGCTTGGATCGCGGCCGGTGACTTGCGAAGATGGGGACATGAGTCTTCTTCGAGCAGTCGGGCGCACCATGCTCGCCAGTTTCTTCATCGTCAACGGGGCCAAGGCCGCCGCCAAGCCTGCGTCGCTCGTGGCGGACGCAGAGCCCGTCGCACGCAAGATCGTCCCGCTGGCGCAGAGGCTCGCCCCTGCGTCGGTGGCCAGCTATGTCCCGGAGGACACCGAGACCCTGGTCCGCCTCTCGGGTGTGGCCCAGGTCCTGGGCGGTCTCGGCCTCGCGACCGGCATCGGCCGCAGGCCGTCGTCCGCGATCCTGGCCGCGTCGATGATCCCCCACCTGATGGCCTCGCGCGCGGGTGCCGGAGCCACCCCCGCCGACAAGGAACATGCGCGGTCGATCCTGTTGCGCAATGTCGCGCTGCTCGGTGGAGTGATCATCGCCGCGCGTGACACTGAGGGACGTCCCGGCCTCGGATGGCAGGCCTCTCACCAGGCCGAACGCCTGTCGAGCAGCGCCGCCCGCCAGAAGAAGAGCCTTGAGAAGGACGTGGCCCACGCCCGCAAGGCCGTGGCCCGCCAGTCGGACTCGCTGACCACACTCGCCAAGCAGGGATTCGCGCAGGCGCAGAAGTCCATCGAGTCCGCGCTCTGATCGCGTGAGTCGACCCTGGTCCGCCCCCACCGCACAGGGACCCGTCCGGGCTGTCTGCGAGGTACCCGGTTCCAAGTCCGAGACCGCGCGCGCCTTCCTGCTCGCCGGAATGGCGGACGCCCCGTCGACCGTCAGCGGCGCCCTCGACGCCCGTGACACCGACCTCATGCGGGCGGGCCTCGGACGTCTGGGCGTCGGGTTCACTGCGGATGGCCCGGGGCGCTGGGTGGTCGAGCCACCGGACGCCTTCACCCCTGCCCCGGACGGCATCGACTGTGGCCTGGCAGGCACGGTCATGCGCTTCCTCCCGGCCGTCGCCGCCTCAGCTGCCGGGACGACCCGATTCCACGGTGACCCGGCAGCGTCCCAGCGTCCACTTCGTCCGCTGCTCGACGGACTGCGGCAACTCGGGGTCGCCGTCGAGGGCGACGCCCTCCCCATCGCACTCCACTCCCCCGGTCGTCTCGATCGGCTCGCCTCGATCGACTCGTCGGCGTCCAGTCAGTTCGTCTCGGCGTTGCTGCTTGCCGCACCCCGTTTCAGTCGGGGACTGGAGTTGCACCACATCGGCGCGGGGGCCGTGCCTTCGCGTCCGCACATCGACATGACCATCGCGATGCTCGCCGCGCACGGGGTCGAGGTGCAGACCCCGGATGAGAACACCTGGCTCGTCGACCCCGGCCCACTGATCGCCGTCGACCAACGCGTGGAGCCCGACCTGACCAATGCGGCCGTCTTCCTGGCTGCGGGCGTGGTGACGGGTGGCCGGGTCGCGATCGTCGGGTGGCCGGAAGAGACCACCCAACCCGGCGTCCACGCCCTTGAGGTGCTCCAGGCGATGGGCGCCAGTGTGGGACGCGAGGGTGACGCGGTCTGGGCGTCCGCGGATGGACTGACCGCCATCGACATCGACCTCCACGAGGCGAGCGAACTCACCCCGGTCGTGGCCGCGCTGATGGCGCTCGCCGACGGCCGGTCGGTGATCCGCGGCGTGGCCCACATCCGCGGGCACGAGACCGATCGTCTCGCGGCCCTCGCCGCGGGGCTCGGGGGTCTGGGCGTGGCCGTGGAGGAGACCGCGGACGGGCTCGCCATCACCGGTGCCGGCGGGGCGGGGATCCACGCAGGGGTGTTCCCCACCCGCGACGACCATCGTCTCGCGCACGCCGCAGCCCTCATCGGGCTGCGCGTCGCCGGCGTCGAACTCGACGACGTCGCCTGCACATCGAAGACCATGCCCGACTTCCCGGAGCGGTGGGCGGCGATGCTTGGGGCGTCCCGGTGAGCCCCCGAGCCACCCGGGGAGTGGTGGGCCGCAACGTGCACACCGACGACCACGACGGATACGACCGCCCCGGAAAGCGAAGCCGCCCCCGGACGAAGGACCGTCCGGACTATTCGGGCGTCCCGATCGGACGCGTGATCACCGTCGATCGCGGTCGCTACCGCTGCGAGGTGGAGGGCGTGGCAGTGTCGGCCACCAAGAGCCGCCAGCTCGGACGCAAGGGCGTCATCGTCGGAGATCTCGTGCGCCTGGACGGGGACACGTCGGGTGACGAGGGGACGCTGGCCCGCATCGTCGAGGTCGAGGAGCGACGGACCGTCCTGAGGCGGACGGCCGACGACAACGACCCGTTCGAGCGTCCGGTGGTGGCGAACGCCGACCAGTTGATGATCGTGACCGCCCTGGCCGACCCGCCCCCGCGCGTGGGGATGATCGACCGCATCATGGTCGCCGGGTTCGAGGCCGGGATCGTGCCGCTGCTGTGCCTCACCAAGGCCGACCTCGCCAGCCCGGACGAACTGATCGCCGCCTACGAGCCGCTGGGCGTCCCCATCGTCGTGACCGAGCCCGGCCAGGAACTGGAGGCTGTTCACGACCTGCTGCGCGACCACGTGACCGTCCTCGTCGGACACTCGGGGGTCGGTAAGTCGACGCTGGTGAACGCGCTGATCCCCGGTGTCAACCGGACGACCGGTGTCGTCAATGACGTGACCGGACGCGGACGCCACACGTCGACCTCGGCGATCGCGCTCGAACTGCCCGGGGGCGGGTGGGTGGTCGACACGCCCGGCATCCGCAGCTTCGGCCTCTCGCATGTCACGCCCGAGAAGGTGCTCACTGCCTTCGGCGACCTCGAGGAGTTCACCGGGGAGTGCCCACGAGGCTGCGTGCACGACTCTGCGTCCCCCGAGTGCGGCCTCGATCTCGCCGCGGCCCGCGGCGACCTCACGCCGGCGCGACTCACCAGTTTCAGGCGCATCATCGAGGCCCTGAACCTGCCGGCCTTGTAGCGTGGGGCGCATGTCTCCGACCAGCTACACCGACGACCTGCGGCTCGCCCACCTGCTCGCCGACAACGCCGATTCGATCACCATGAACCGGTTCAAGGCACTCGACCTTCGCGTCTCGATGAAGCCCGACATGACCCACGTCACGGAAGCCGACACTGCCGTCGAGGAGGGCGTCCGCAAGACGCTCGCAAAGGCGCGGCCGCGTGACGCGGTGCACGGCGAGGAGATGGCCGACACGGGGTGGGGCCCACGGCGCTGGGTGATCGATCCCATCGACGGCACCGCCAACTTCGTCCGGGGGGTGCCCGTCTGGGCGACCCTGATCGGACTCATGGTCGAGGACCGCGTGGTCGCGGGCTGTGTCAGCGCGCCCGCACTCGGACGCCGCTGGTGGGCCGCAGAGGGGTCGGGCGCCTTCACCGGCCGGTCGATCCTCAACCCCACCCAGATCCGGACGTCCGAGGTCGACGACGTGGCCAACTCGTCCTTCAGCTACTCCTCGGTCGACGGGTGGATGACCTCGGGACGCGGACAGAACTTCGTCAACCTGCTGCGCTCGTGCTGGCGAACCCGTGCCTACGGCGACTTCTGGAGCTACATGCTCGTGGCCGAGGGGGCGGTCGACGTCGCAGCCGAGCCCGAACTGGCGCTCCACGACATGGCCGCGCTCGACGTGATCGTCCGCGAGGCCGGTGGTCGGTTCACCAATCTCGACGGCGCGCCCGGCCCGCACGGACCCGGGGCGATCTGCACGAACGGGTTGCTGCACGACCGGGTCGTGTCGGCCCTGCGTCCCGACGAGGGCTGACCGGGAGGGAGGGGCTCCCCCGCGCCGTAGACTTGTGCGGGTGAAAGCCCTGCTGCTCGAGAACATCCATCCCGAAGCCACCCGTATCCTCACCGAGCGCGGCTTCGAGGTCGAGACCCGCCACGGCGCGCTCGGCGAGGCCGAGTTGATCGAGGCGCTGGAGGGTGTGGACGTCCTCGGCATCCGTTCGGCGACCCAGGTGACGGACGCCGTGATCCGTGCCCGCGGGGAGTCCCTGCAAGCGATCGGCGCGTTCTGCATCGGTACCAACCAGATCCGTCTCGACACCGCTGCAGAGGCCGGCGTCGCAGTCTTCAACGCCCCCTTCAGCAACACCCGCAGCGTGGTCGAACTCGCCATGGCCGAGATCATCGTGCTCGCGCGGCGACTCGGTGAGAAGAACGCCCTCATGCACGCAGGCGTGTGGGACAAGTCGGCGGCAGGTGCTCACGAGGTTCGCGGACGCACGCTCGGCATCGTCGGCTACGGCAACATCGGAGCACAACTGTCCATCCTCGCCGAGTCGTTCGGCATGCGCGTCATCTACTACGACGTGGTCGACAAGCTGGCCCTGGGCAACGCGCGTCGCTGCGAGACCCTGGACGAACTTCTGTCCGAGGCCGAGTGCGTCACCCTCCACGTCGACGGCCGGTCGTCCAACAAGGGACTGTTCGGCGAGGAGGAGTTCGCCCGGATGCGTCCGCGCGCCATCTTCCTGAACCTGTGTCGCGGCATGGTCGTCGACCACGAGGCGCTCGTGAGGCAGCTCGAATCCGGACACATCGCGGGGGCGGCCATCGACGTGTTCGCCAAGGAGCCGAAGACCGCAGGCGACCCCTTCGTGTCGCCGCTGCAGAACATGCCGAACGTCATCCTGACCCCCCATATCGGTGGCTCGACGCAGGAGGCCCAGGAAGACATCGGACGCTTCGTCGCCGGCAAGCTCGCCGACTACCTCGCCAACGGCTCGACGATCATGAGCGTCAACGTGCCCCAGGTGCAGGCGGGGCAGCGGGAGGGCGTCCGGGTGCTGCACGTGCACCACAACGTCCCCGGCGTGCTCGCGCGCCTCAACCAGGTCTTCGCCAACCACGGCGCGAACATCACGTTCCAGACGCTCTCCACGCGCGGCCTGCTGGGCTATGTCATCACCGACGTCGCCGACGTGGCCGAGGGCCTGCACGACGAACTCGCCGCCCTGCCCGAGACGGTCCGCGTCCGGGTGTTCTGAGGGTCAGACCCGGATCTTCGGGACGGCAGCGAGCAGCGTCCGGGTGTAGTCGTCGCGGGGATCGTTGTAGACCTCCTCGATCGGTCCGTGCTCGACGATGCGTCCGCGGTGCATCACGATCACCGAGTCACAGACGTGGCGCACGACCGTGAGGTCGTGCGAGACGAACAGCATCGTCAACCCGTACTCCCCCACCAGGTCGAGCAGCAGGTTGAGCACATGCGCGCGCACCGACACGTCCAGGGCACTCACCGGTTCGTCGGCGATCAGGACGTCCGGTTTGGGCGAGAGCGCCCGGGCGATGGCGATGCGCTGGCGCTGCCCACCGGAGAACTCGTGGGGATAGCGGTTGCGCAGGCTGAAGGGCAGACCCACCTGGTCCATGACCTCGCGGAGGCGCTCCGTCCGGTCGGTCGGGACGTCTGCCCGCTGCCGGAGCAGCGGCGAGCGCAACGGCTCGGTGATGATGTCACCGACCTTCATGCGCGGATTCAGTGACGAGCGGGGGTCCTGGAAGACCATCTGGACGCTCGACCGCAGGTCGCCCAGGTCCTTTTCGGGCAGGTGCGAGATGTCGCGTCCCCGGAAGAGCAGTTGCCCGGACGTCGGACGGTCGAGGGCGGCCATCATGCGGATCAGGGTCGACTTGCCCGAACCCGACTCCCCCACGATGCCGAGACGTTGGCCGTCGAGCACGTCGAAGGTCGCGTCAGCGACCGCGTGCACCCGGGAGCGGGCGTTGCCGTAGACACGGTTGACGCTGTCGAGCCGGTAGGTGGGGCTCATGGACGTCCACCGCCCGTCCAATAGTCCTCGACGACGGGCAGTCGCGATCCCGGTCGGGCCAGGTCGAGTCGTGCCGTCGCGACCAGGCCCCTGGTGTAGCCGTGCCGGGGATCGCCCAGCACCTGGGCGACCGATCCGGTCTCGACGATCTCGCCGCGCCACATGACCATCACCTGGTCGCAGACCTGCGAGACGACGGCGAGGTCGTGCGAGATGAACAGGCAGGCGGCGCCGGCTGCGTCGAGTTCCTCGTCCAGGAGGGCGAGGACGCGCGCCTGCACGGTCACGTCGAGGGCCGTGGTGGGCTCGTCACAGATCACGAGGTCAGGCCGGTTGACCAACGCCATCGCCATCATGATGCGCTGGCGCTGGCCACCCGAGAGTTCATGGGGATAGGCATCGGCCGCCCGAGCCGGGTCGGGCAGCCCGACCTCGGCAAGGATGTCGAGGACGCGCTGGCGGGCCGCTCCCGGATCAGCCCCGGCGTGCAGGCGGACGACCTCGGCGACCTGGCGTCCGGCGGTCATGGTGGGGTCGAGCGCGGTCATGGGCTCCTGGAAGACCATCGTCATCTCGTCGCCGCGCAGGTCGGAGAGCACCTTGTCGGACGCGCCGACGACCTCGCGTCCCTTGAACGCGACCGAACCCGACACGTGCGCGTTCTCGGGGAGGAGGCCCATCACTGCGAGGGCGGTGACCGACTTGCCGGACCCGGACTCGCCGATCAGGCCCAGGCGTTCGCCGGCGTCCAGGGAGAAGCTCACCCCCCGCACCGCAGGGATGCGACGTCGGCCGAACGTGATGTCGAGGTTCTCGACGCTCAGGAGGCTCATGCGACCTCCGGCGGACATGGTTCGAGGCTCATGAGACCTCTCTCAGGCGTGGGTCGAGATGGTCGCGCAGCCCGTCGCCGAGGACGTTGAACCCGAGCACGGCCAGTGCGATCGCGAGGGCCGGCCAGACTGTGAGGTTCGGTGCGTTGAAGAGGAACTTCTGGGCGTCGAAGAGCATGCGTCCCCACGTCGGGACAGTCGGCGGCGTCGCCAGACCCAGGTAACTCAGGGACGCCTCGGCGAGGATCGCCATGCCGAAGCTCACGGACGCCTGGACGCCGATCAGCGGAGCGATGTTCGGCCACACGTGCCGCCGGGCCACCGAGAGCCACGGCGTGCCGGCCGACCGGGCCGCGAGCACGTAGTCCTGACTCATGACCTGGAGCGTCCCGGCGCGGGCGAGGCGGGCGAAGACAGGAATGGTCGCGATGCCGATGGCGACCATCCCGGTCGTCGTCGAGCCGCCGACGGCCGCGGCGAGCAGGATGGCCAGGAGAAGGGCCGGGAAGGCGAAGAGGATGTCGGTGGCGCGTTGCACCAGCGTCCCGGGCCATCCCTTGACCATTCCGGCGAACATGCCCAACGGGGTGCCGAGCACCGCCGCGATCCCGACGGCGATGACGCCCACGAGCATGACGATGCGGCTGCCGGCGAGGATGCGGCTGAAGATGTCGATGCCGAAGCCGTCCGTGCCCATGATGTGGCGGCGACTGGGTTTCTGAAGCGCCTCGGCGGGAACCACCCGGGTGGGATCGAACGGAGTCCAGACGAGGCTGACAAGAGCCATCGCCACGACGATCGACACGAGGACGATGCCCACCACGAGGCTGAGCTTCTTCATGCTGCATCACCGTCCTCGCGGGACCGGAGGCGGGGATCGAGCAAGACGTAGGCGATGTCGACGATCGCATTGATCAGCAGCACGAGCATCACCAGGACCATCACGATGCCCTGGACGAGGACGAGATCGCGCTGGAGGACGGCATTGAGCAGCAGCGTGCCCAGTCCGGGGATGGCGAAGACACTCTCGACGACGATCGCCCCCACGAAGAGGGTGGCCAACTGCAGGCCCAGCACGGTGACGACCGAGAGGCCGGCATTGCGTAGTCCGTGGCGCAGCAGTGCGGCGCGCACCGGCCAGCCCACGGCCCGTGCGGTGCGGAAGTAGTCCTCGCCCAGCACTTCGATGAAGGCACTCCGGACGTAGCGGACGAGCACCGACGACTGGACGATCGCGAGGGCGATGACGGGAAGCACCATGTGCTCGGCCCATCCGACGGGGTCGGTGGACAGGGAGGTGTAGCCGTTCGCCGGGAACCACTGCAGGTGGACGCTGAACAGCAGGACCAGCAGGATGCCCGCCAGGAACGCCGGCACGCTCATCCCGACCTGGCTGAGGGCCGAGACGGCGAAACCGCTCCAGCGCCGTCTCGCGAACGCCGCGTACATGCCGACGGGGACGGCCACGAGCACGGCCACTGCCATGCCCAGGGTGACCAGCCAGCCCGTGATGGCGAGCTTGGGAGCGATCAGGCCGAGCACCGACCGCCCCGTGAGCGCGGAGTCACCGAAGTCGCCGATGAGCACGTGCCCCAGCCAGTCGAGATAGCGCACGACTGCCGGACGGTTGAGGCCCAACTGCTCGCGGAGGGCGGCCAGGGCGTCCGGGTCGGCGTTGGTCCCGAGGATGGCCTGGGCGACGTCACCGGGCAGGAGGTTGAGCGCCAGGAAGATGAGCAGGGACGCAGCGAGCAGGCTCACCACGAACGTGGCGAGCCTGCTTCCGATGACGCGCCACCGGCCCACCGGCCTCAGCTGTCGCGAGAGGCGAGGGTCGTCAGGTCGAAGCTCAGGGAGGTCTGATTGGCGTTGACGCCCGAGATGTCTGCCTTGGTCACGACCAGGTTGGGAAGCAGGAACAGGAAGCCACCCGCAGCGTCGTCCGAGAGGATCCGCGCTGCCTGCTTCATGAGGGCGACGTTCGTGGCCTCGTCGGACGCATCAGCCTCGGCGAGAAGCTTGGCGTACGCCGGATTGTTGTAGTGCCAGTAGTAGGTCGGATCGGCGAAGCGGTCCATGTCGCGGGGTTCGGCGTGCGCGACGATCGTCATGTCGTAGTCGCCCTTGGTGTAGACGACATCAACCCAGCGGGCCGGGAACTCGAGTTCGTCGGTGACGACCTCGATGCCCACTTCCTTGAGCTGGCTGGCGATGAAGGTCGCGCTCGAGGGTGCGTAGGGCAAGGTCGGGACGCGGAGACGCAGCTTGAGCCCCTTGGCGTAACCAGCCTGGGCGAGCATCGCCTTGGCCGCCTCGGGGTCATAGGGATAGGCGGAGGACAGGTCCTCGAACCAGGGGTCGGTCGGGGGCACCATCGAGCCGATGAGCTTCCCCTTGCCGTTCCACACCGTGTCCATGAGCGCCTTGCGATCGATGGCCGTGATGATCGCCTGACGAACCAGGAGGTTCTTGAGCGCCGCGTTGTCGTGGTTGAAGCCGAGGATCACCTCAGCCGTCGAGGTGCCCTCCACCACCGTGTACTTCGATGTGTCGGAGAACTGATCGATGGCCTGGGGCGCCGCGACGTTGGAGATGATGTCGATGTCGCCCGACAGCATGGCCGCGTTCATCGCGTTGGCGTCCGCGAAGTAGCGGAAGGTCGCGGTGTCGAACTTGGCAGGCGTGCCCCAGTAGTCGGCGTTGCGCGTGAGCGCGACGGACTCGTCCTTCTTCCACTCCTTGAAGGCGAACGGGCCGGAGCCGACCGGGGTCGCCATGTCTGCGAGGGCGGTGGGATCGATGATGATGCCCGGGGTCGAGGCCATCGACCAGAGCCAGGCCTGACTCGGCTTGCTCAACACGACGGTCACGGTCTGGGCGTCCGTGGCAGTCACGGACGCGATGCCGGCCATCTGCGACTTGATCACGTCGGTGGTCGTGGCACCGCTGCGCATGTGTTCGACGCTCGCGACCACGGCGTTGGCGTCCACGGGGGTGCCCGTGGAGAACTTGGCCTTCTGCTGCAGGGTGAACGTGTAGGTGAGCCCGTCGTCGGACACGGACCAGTTGCTGGCCAGCAGGGGCTTGAGCTTGCCCTCTGAATCGACCTTGACGAGCGTCTCGTAGACGTTGTAGAGGAGGACCTGCGGGATGGCTGCGTCCGGATTGCTGGTCGGATCCATCGCCTGGGGCTGGGCCGCGATACCGATGATGAGGTCTCGGGCCTGCGCTGTGGTCTGGTCGTCGGTGTTGTCACTCGTGCAACCTGCCAGAGCCAGCACCAAACCGATGGTGAGGGCAATGAACCTGGTCGTGGTGCGGCCACGGGCCATGGGAACGTCTCCGTCTCGTCGGGGGTAGACCGCACGATTCTAGCCGGACGCAGCGCGCATTCCCGCGTGGTTCGCCTCCTCGGACCCCGGGATGGGCTGGGTGCTTCTGGTCCGCCCCGCCTTTGCCCGGGGAGACGGGTTACTCTCGGAGTCCCCGGCAACCCCTCTCATTCACAACAGGAGACTGCATGTCTGTCACCGTCGTCGCGCTGCTCCATCCGATCCCCGGCAAGACACCCGAGGTGCTGGCGTCCTTCGCGACGGTGTCCCCGCTGGTCCACCAGGAGCCCGGCTGTGAGCTCTACGCCGCGCACACTGACGGCGATGTGGTGGTCATGGTCGAACGCTGGACGACACGGGCTGATCTCGACGCCCACTCGAGCGGTTCCGCGCTGGTGCTCCTCGGGGAGCTCAACGATTCCCTGCTCGCCAAGGCAGCCGACGTGTGGGTCCTCGACGAAGTGCCTCTCGGCGATGCGTCCAAGGGTGTCATCCCGAGACCGGGACGCGAGACCGCGTGATGCCGAGCGGCTCCCTGGACACCACGCCCCGAAGCAGGGATGGCAGCGTCCACGTCACGGACGAGCGGTTCAACACCCTCTCGCACCTCGTGGCCGCCTGCTTCGCACTGGTGGGTGCCGGCCTGCTCATCTCGCAGGCCAGCGTGCAGGGCGACCCGTGGAAGATCGTCGGGTTCAGCGTCTACGGATTGTCGCTCGTGACGCTCTTCGTGGCCAGCACGCTGCACCACGGGCTCGATCGCGGGGTGCGTCTCAACGAGGCACTCCGGACGCTGGACTACGACTCGGTGTTCTTCCTGATCGCCGGGACCATGACGCCCCTGGTGCTGGTCCTCTTCCGCAGTGTCTACGGGTGGACGGTCTTCGCGTCCGTGGTCGTCATCGCCGTGCTGGGGGTGGTGCTGCGGTCGGTGTGGCCCCAGTTGCCGAAGTACATCACCAACACCCTCTACATCGCACTGGGATGGCTCACGGTCCTGCTGATCGGGGCTGACGTCCCACTACCCGTGGGTGCGCTGGTGCTCCTGGCCGCGGGCGGCCTGGTCTACAGCGTCGGCTTCATCGTCTACGTGATCGAGAAGCCGAATCCGTGGCCCGGGACGTTCGGGTTCCACGAGATCTGGCACGTCCTGGTCGTGGTCGCAGCCGTGCTCCACTACCTACTGATGTACTTCTACGTCCTGCCGTCCTAGGCCGGGCGTCCCGGGTCAACCGAGCGGGACATGGCTGGTTGCCCCGGTGTCGGGGAGGGAGACGTCGCCCTCCAGGGCCACCGGAGCATCGAACACCCAGTCGCCGCGCACGGTCAACGAGGTCGCACGGCGCAGCGACGGAACCACGCGGACGCGGTCATCGAACTCGTCGACCAGTTTGTAGTACCTGGGGTCGAGATCGACCGCCGGGATGGCGCTCAGGGGGCGGATGCGTCCGTCGTCGCCGAGGTCGAACACGTCCGACCGGAGCAGGAGCAATTCGTTGGTCGTCTTGACCGGGAGGAACCGGTGCCGGGGCACCGCGATGGCCTGTGCCCCGTCGAACACCTCGATCGCCGCGCCCATGGCCGATTCCAGCTGGATCACCGCGGTGGAGCGCGAATCGGAAGGATCGACCGTCTTCTCGTTGCGGATCAGGGGGAGTTCGAGGACGCCGTTGCGAGCGCTCATCGCGTCCCGCAGTCTGGGCAGGTCGAGCCACAGGTTGTTGGCGTGGAAGAAGGGGTGCGCGTGCTCGTCCTGGAAGAACCGCTGGTCTTCCGGCGCGGTCTGGGCGGAGTCGCGCAGGATGAGTTGACCGTCCGAGATCCGGACGGCCAGGTGGCCGCCCTTGCGATCGTTCGCGGTGCGCGAGCAGACCTCCGCTGCGTAGGGTGCGCCCGACTGCGCGAACCATCCCGCCAGCTGGGCGTCGGGGCCGGCTCCGAGGTTGTCGCCGTTGGCGAGGTTCGCGTAGCGGTAGCCGTGCTCGATCAGCCGGTCGATCAGTCCCGAGCCCCACAGCACGGTGTAGATGTCGCCGTGGCCGGGCGGGCACCATTCCAGGGTGGGGTCGTCGGGCCACTCGACAGGAGTGAGGTCTGAGGCCCGAAGCTTCGGCTCGCGATTCTGCAGGAAGTCGAGCGGCAGGTCATCCACGGCGAGGTCGGGGTAGCGGGCCAGATGGGCCAGCGTGTCGGCCTGCGTCCGGAAGCTGTTCATGAACAGCAGCGGCAGGCGGACGCCGTGCGTCCGACGTGCATGACGGACCTGGTCGACGATGATGTCGAGGAAGTTCTTGCCTTCCCTCACCGGGAGAAGGGTCTTGGCCGCGTCCAGGCCCATGGAGGTGCCCAGACCGCCGTTGAGCTTGATCATCACGGTCTGTGCCAGGGCGGCGCTCGCGTCGGCGTCCGGGATGTGGACGTCTTCCAGACGGGGCGGGTCGAGCAACGGACGGATGGAGGTCTCGCTGATGATCCCCGTCTCGCCCTGCTCGCACATGCGATGGAAGCGTGCGAACACGTCGACGGCCGATTGCGGGATGTCAGCTTCGCGCATCTTGTCGATGCAGGTGAGCAAGGCGTCACTGGGGTTGCGGGTCATGAACCTACTCCTGTGGGTCGGAGGTGCCTCGACGGTGGCTCGCACGCAACGGAGCCGCCGTGACATGGACAGTGTTGCGCGCTGGCCGGCTCATGCGCTGGTGTCGTGGTCGATGACGGACGCACCGTCGACCGCAGAGACCGACATCACCATGGGCTCGGAGAAGCCGGCGTCGGCAAAGTTGCGCCTCACGAGCTCCTCGACTGCGGCGGCACGGTCTGCGCGCACCAGGGCGATCGCCGACCCACCGAAGCCGCCACCGGTCATCCGGGCGCCGATCGCGCCTGCCGCAAGGGCGCTCTCGACAGCCATGTCGAGTTCGGGCGTCGAGATCTCGAAGTCGTCCCTCATGGACGCGTGAGATGAAACGAGGTACTCCCCCACCGCAGTCGGACCCTGCGTCCGCAAGCTAGCAACCGTGTCGAGCACCCGTTGGTTCTCGGTCACCACATGCCTCACCCTGCGGAAGGTCGTGGGGTCGAGCTCTGCCTCGGCCCGGGGAAGGTCGGCGAGGCTGAGGTCGCGGAGCGCGGCCACGCCGAGGTGTGAGGCTGCACGCTCGCAGGCTGCGCGGCGGGCTCCGTAGCCGCCGTCAGCATGGGCATGGCTGACCCGCGTGTCGATGACGAGGAGATGCAGTCCCGCTTCCTCCAGCCCGAGGGGTACGGCTTCGGTGGACAGGGTGCGACAGTCCAACAAGAGGGCGGCACCCGCCTCGCTCAGCAATGAGGCCGACTGGTCGAGGATTCCTGTGGGAGCCCCGACGACCGCATTCTCTGCCCGCTGACCCACCTGGGCCAGCGTCCGGCGGTCGAGGTTGAGCGACCACAGGCGATCCAGGGCGATGGCGATCGCACTCTCGATCGCCGCGGAGGACGACAACCCTGCGCCGACGGGTACATCAGACACGAAGACCGCGTCGAAGCCGGTGGCGAGGGTGAGGTCGGCGACCTCACCCAGCGTCCAGGCCACGCCGGCCGGGTAGGCGGCCCAGCCCAGTTCGGCGGCCGGTGACCGGACGTCCAGACTGGTGGTGACGATGCCGGGGGCGAAGTCGGTCACCAGGTTGATCGTGCGATCCGTCCTCGGACGCACGGCCGCAACGGTCGACCGATCGATGGCGAACGGGAGCGCAAAGCCGTCGTTGTAGTCGGTGTGCTCCCCGATCAGGTTCACCCGGCCGGGTCCGCGGGACACCACGGCGGGACGGCCGCCGAAAGCTTGGGCGAACGACGCGAGCGCCACGTCAATGAGGGACAAGGTTGCTCTCCGATCCGGGTGTGCGCACGAGGCCGACCGTGCAGAAATGTGGGAGGGTGACGCCGCTGGATGGGCCGAGTACGTCGACTCGACCCATCCTGCGGGTGGTGCTCAATCAGCTGCCGAAGATGGCATTCACCTGTTCGTTGGCTGCCGTCAACGAGCTGGCGGGCGACTTGCCCGTGAGGACCGCGTCAACGGCCGGGGTCATGATGTTCGTGACCTGCGACGCGTTGTCGGTGATCGGGAACAGGAAGGTGGTCCCGTCCTTGACGTGGACGAGGAACGACGACTCAACGTCGATGCCCTTCGCCTTGAAGGCCGCGCTTGCCGCGTCGGTGCCGCTCGGGATCGCCGGGAAGACGATGCCGCTCTTGCCGACGACGTCCTGGCAGGCCGCGGAGCCGAGGTACTCAACCCACTTCGCAGCTGCCGCCTTGTTCTTCGAGCCGGTCCAGATCGAGTCTGCGAGGCCGTTGTACATGCTGGCGCGCTTGCCGCTGGCCCCGGCGGGGGTCGGGGCGAGACCTGTGTCGACGCCCTTGTAGCTGAACATCTGGTTGATCATCCACGAGCCGTTGGTGATCATGGCGTACTTGCCGGCACCGTAGATGTCGGCGGAGCTCTGACCGGCGACGGCCTCGAGCGCGGGCATGTAGCCCTTCTCGATCAGCGAGCGCATCCAGGCGATGGTGTCCTGGAACTCAGGCTTGTCGTAGTTGTAGTGGGAGCCCCAGGGGTTCTTGTCGGTGATCGTCCAGTCGGTGGTGCCCGTGTACATGCTCCACTGCGTCTGGCCGTTGCCGCCACCCGAGCCACCGTCAAGACCGAGGCCGTAGACCTTCACCTTGGACTTGTCGAAGCCGGCTTCATCGCCACGCTTGCCGCTCGCGTCAACGGTGAGGTGGGCGATCAGCTTCTCGTAGGTTCCGCCATCGGCCGCGTTCCACGTGAGGTTCGCAAGGTCGGCGTCCGCAACGCCGGCAGCCTTCGTGAGCGCCTTGTTGTAGAAGATCGCGACGGTGTCAAAGTCCTTGGGGAGGCCGTAGCGCTTGCCGTCCTGGCCGACCCAGAGGTCAGCGAGGCCGCTCTGGTAGACGTCGGTCTTGACGCCGTCGGCGCTGATGTAGTCATCGAGGGGTTCCAGCTGGCCCTGGGTGACGAACTCCGGGTACTTCGAGAGATGGTTGGTGAACACGTCCGGAGCGGTGCCGGCGACGAAGCCGTTGGTGACGTTGGACCAGTAGTCGTCCCAGCTGTACTGGGTGATCTTCACGGTGATGTCGGGGTTGGCGGTGTGGAACGCGTCCGCGCACTCCTGGTAGACGGGCTTCTGGTTGCTGTCCCAGAGCCAGTAGCTGACCTCACCGCTGGCAGTGCCGGTGCTGGGTGTGTCTGTCGAGTCGCCGCCGCAGGCGGTCAGCGTGAGGGCCAGGGCGGCGAACGCTGCGAGCGTTGCGACACCCTTCCGCCGGTTGAATGTGGGCATGGGGATCCTTCCGTTGGAGCGTTGAGGTGCTGGTGCTGCAAGGGGGCCGCTGGTTGTTCCGAGGCGGGAACCAGTGGGGTCTTGGGGCCGAAGTGGCCTATTTCACGCCGGAGTAGCCGATCGAGTCGATGATCTTCCGGGCGAAGGCGAAGAAGAGGATGAGTACCGGTGCAGCCGCGATCAGGGTGGCGGCCATCAGGCCTGCCCAGTCGGGCGAACCTGACGGGGTCTGCGAGCGGAACACACCCAGCGCAACCGTGAGCACTCGGGTGTTCTCGGCGTTACCCACCAGCAACGGCCAGAAGTAGTCGTTCCAGGTCGCGATGAACGTGAGGATGGCCAGGGTGGTCACGGGCGCCGTGCTCATCGGCAGGATGATCCGGAAGAACGTCCGCCACGGTCCGGCGCCGTCCAGGGACGCAGACTCCTCGATCTCACGGCTGATGCCGAGGAAGAACTGGCGCAGGAAGAAGATCGCGAAGGGCGTCATGAAGAACGTGGGGAGCACCATGCCGGGCAGGGTGTTGAGCAACCCGAGGTTCTTGATCAGGATGAAGTTGGGCAGGCTGGTGAAGATCGGGGGCACCAACAACGCCGTCAGGAAGATGCTGAAGACTGCCTCGCGGCCGGGCCAGCGCAGCCGGGCGAACGCGTAGGCGGCCATCGAGCAGAAGAACACCTGGCCGATGGTCACGGTGCCCGCGTACAGCACGGAGTTGCGCAGGTAGAGCCAGAAGTTCACCGAGGCTCCGGAACCGCCCTCGGCGATCGCCTGAGCCTGGGTGCCGAGCCCGAGTACCCGCTTGAATGCCCCCCAGGTGAAGTCCACCGGCAGGAGGGAGCTGGGATTGGACGGCAACGACCGCGTGGTCGAGAACGCCGTCCGGAGCATCCAGAGGAACGGGAAGAGACTCAACGCGAGGAAGGCGATCATGAGCGCCCAGGCTGCGACGCGTCCAGCAGAAACGCGGGGACGCTTCTTCTTGACGACCGTCGCGGTGGGCAGTTCGAGTGTCGACATGGCCGGTCTCCTTGTCAGGCGAGGTCGGATTCGCCGGCGCGCAGCAGGCGAAGCTGGAGGGCGGCCACGACGGCCAGGATGAGGAAGAGCACCACAGACAGGGCGCTGGCGTAGCCGAACTGCCCTTCAGCGAAGCCCTTTTGGTAGATGTAGAACTGGAGCACACGCGTGACGTTGACGGGCCCGCCTCGAGTGGTCACGGCCACGGTGTCGAACACCTGGAAGGACCCCGTGACGGTGATCACGAGGATCATCGCCAACACGGGACGGAGCAGGGGAATCGTCATGCGCCAGAACGAGGACCATTCCGTGCTTCCGTCGACCGACGCCGCCTCGTAGACGTACTTCGGGATGGTCTGGAGGCCCGCGAACACGAGGAGTGCGGTGTAACCCATGTGGCGCCACACGTTCACGAAAGCGATCGTCGGGATGGCCCAGACCTCGTTGCCGAAGAAGGCGATCCTGCTCATGCCCGTCCACTCGAGGAAGGCGTTGACGAGTCCGATCTGGTAGTCGAGCAGCCAGAACCACACCATCGCTGCGATGACGTTCGAGATGAGCCAGGGCAGCAGCAGCATGCCGCGCAACACCGTGGACTGGGTCAGCCGCTGCATGAGCACGGCAAGGACGATGGCGATGATCGTCTGGAAGCCGATGTTCAACAGCACGTACTCGAGCGTCACCCAGAGCGCGTTCCAGAACAGCGGGTCCTTGGGGATGCGCGTGAAGTTGTCGAACCCGATCCACTTGGGCGTACCCAGGATGTTGTACTGCGTCATGCTGAAGTAGAAGCCCCGGATGGTCGGGACCAGGTAGAAGATCACGAACCCGAGCAGTGCCGGCGCGATGAAGACCAGCGCTGTGGGCAGTTCGCTGCGTCCGCCTGCGCGTCGATCCCCCTTTGCCTGGAGTTTGCGGGTCTTCCGGGGTGTGGACGTTGCTACGTCTGAGCTCACCATGTCTCCCTTCGTTGGGACTTCCCGTCGGCATTGCGGACGGCTCGGCGTCACTGGCAGGCGCTACGCTACACGAGTAGATGTTGCTCCGCAAGGATTTCGCACAGATCGCCTGCCGTGCCTGATTCTGGCACGTTTCCGTCCTCATGGGGCGTTCTATAGGTGTAGATTCTCAGCACCAGTGCCGT
>CALKHV010000010.1 GCA_937988865.1 uncultured Propionibacteriaceae bacterium
TCTTCGACCACGCATCGTTGGACGCGATGAACACCGGGATGCAGTTCACGAAGCCACAGCCCGCCTCGATGGCGGCGTTCGCGTAGAACTCGGTCGCGAGCGTCGACCCCACGGGGAGGTAGTTGACCACGATCTCGGCTCCGGCCGCCTTCAGCGCGGCTACGACGTCCACGGCCTCCTGGGCGTCGTCGGTGGGAACGAGTTCGGCCGTGTACTTGTTGACACCGTCCAACCGCGGCCCCTTCTGCACCGTCACGCCGGTCGCGGGGACCTGGGCGAAGACGGTGGTGTTGTTCGGAGCGATGTAGATGGCCTCGGCGACGTCCTTGCCGACCTTGTCGGCGTTGACGTCGAAAGCGGCCACGATCTCGATGTCACGCACGTGGTAGCCGCCGAAGTTGGCGTGCATGAGGCCGGGGATGTCCTCGTCATCACGGGCGTCCTTGTAGAATTCGATGCCCTGGATGAGGGACGACGCACAGTTGCCGACCCCCACGACTGCGAGCTTGATCTTGCGGTCCACGATTCTCCTTGTTCGATGTGACTTGTTCGATGGGACCAGGTGTCCCGGTGTGTCAGTCGAGGTCAGCGTAGACAACTCTTGGTGCCGTGACCGGACTCTGGACCAACGGCCACGGGTCGACAGGCGCCTGGCGTCTCAAAGTCGGCCCACCATTTGAGACGTTGCCGTTCGCTGAGTGGGCGTCCCTGTTCGGATCAGGGTGCCCGGTGCCACGATGGGCCCATGACCACGCACATCGTCGCGATGGGCGGCGGCGGTTTCTCGATGTCGGGCAACGGCGCTCCCACCAGCATTGACAACTACCTCCTCGAACTCTCGGGCAAGTCATCGCCCCTGGTCGCCTTCGCACCCACGGCCTCCGCCGACGACCCCACCTACATCAATCGCTTCCTCACCGCCTACGGGACGCTGGGCGTCCGCACGATGATCCTCACGCTGTGGCAGGGCGCCCAGGCGTCCGTCGAACGACTGGCCGACGCCGACGTCGTTCTCGTCGGCGGGGGCTCCACCGTCAACCTCATGGCCCTCTGGGACGCCCACGGCGTCTCGCGCGCCGTCAAGCAGCGGGCCACCCGGGGGGACGTCGTCCTGGCGGGCCTCTCGGCCGGCGCAGCCTGCTGGTTCGAGGGGTGCGTCACCGACTCCTTCGGCGACTTCCGCCCCTGGCGGGGCGGTACGGGACTCCTGCCGGGGAGCTTCTGCCCCCACTTCAACAGCGAGGGCGGACGCGCACCCGTGTTCACGTCAGCGGTGGCGTCCGGGGTGCTCCCCGGTGGCTACGGCGTGGACGACGGCGCAGCACTGGTCTTCGCCGACGGCCGGCTCGTGCGCGGGATCGCCGAGCGCGACGGACTCGAGGCGCTGCGCTTCGACCCGTCCAACGAACCGACCAGCAGCGGGATCCTCACCGAGCACGTGCCCCTCGAGAGCCTCTGACCCTTTCGAGCCTCTGAGCCGGTTCAGCGTCACTCCAGGGCGGAACGGGGCTGGAGCCCCTGGCTTCCGAACAGCAGTTCGGTCATCTCGACATGGACGCGCTCCACGTCGGGGACGTCGGTGAGGATCACCGGGTCGTCGGCGATCGTCGACAGGTGGAGCGTGCCGCAGCCCAGCATCCGGTCGAGCAGGTGTCGCTCGTAGGTGACGTCGTTGATCCGCGCCAGCGGAAGGTCGTGGCCCGTCCGCGTCAGCAGGCCACGGCGCGTGATGATGCGACGATTCGTGATCGTGTAGGTGGTCGTCCACCAGCGGATGAACGGGACGAGCACCCACGCGACCTTCGCGACCACGAGCACGGCGACGAGCGCCACGGTGCCCCACGGATTCCAGTCAGCCGGCATCAGGGCCAGGCCACCGCCGAGCATGGCCGCGAGGACGATGAGGACGGCGACCGGTCCGATGAGTGCCTTGCCGTGCGTCCGCATGTGACGCACGACGACTTCGTCCTTGCCGAGGTACTTGGTGGGGATGCCCATGCCCTCATGATCCCATCCGACGACAACCGGGCCACCGGCTTCACCGCAGGTGGACGACGTCTCCCGCCGCGAACGCGCGCGTACTGCCGTCGTCGAGTTCGACGACCAGGCGTCCCTGGGGATCGATGTCAGCCCCGACCCCGGTCAGCGACGTCTCGGGATCGATGACGACGCGGAGCCGGCGTCCGATGCTCGCGCACCGCGCACGGTAGGCGGCGCGCACGTCACCCCCTGCCTCCCACAGGTCGAGCAGTCCCCCCATGGACGCCAGCAGCCCCGCGACCACCACATCCTTGTCGACGTCGAACCCGGCGAGCAGCAGGGACGTCGCGGTCGTAACGGGCAACTCGTCGGCCCCGAGGTGGGTGTTGATGCCGATGCCGACGACGGCGGCAGGGCCGTCGGGGGTCTCGACACGCTCTGACAGGATTCCGCACGCCTTGAGGTCGTCGACCAGCACGTCATTGGGCCACTTGAGCGACACCCGTCCCTCGGACGCCCCGGTCGCCGCGATGATCGCGTCGGTCACCGCCATGCCGATGAGGATCGAGAGCCACGCCCACTCCTGCATCGGACGCGCCGGCCGCACCAGCAACGACACCGACAGGGACGCGCCTCGAGGACTCGCCCAGCGCCGATCGAACCGTCCACGCCCGGCGGTCTGGTGCTCGGCGACGAGCACCCGGCCGACCTGGGCACCGTGCCTCGCGGCGTCCGCGAGATCAGCGTTCGTGCTGCCGGTCTCGGGCACGCACGCGACCTCCGTCCAGCGGGTCGACGGCCCCAGGAGATCGCAGATCCGGGACGCACGGGCGGGTGGAGAGGCAGGCACGCGATGATGCTAGCGAAAGGGTGAGACGTCACACCGGCCGGCGAGCGGCACGCGCGACAGAAACGCTAGTGTCGGGCCATGGAGATCGACATCCACACCACTGCCGGCAAGATCGCCGACCTGGGTCGCCGCATTGACGAAGCCGTCCATGCCGCAGCACCAGCAGCCGTCGAGAAGCAACATGCCAAGGGCAAGATGACCGCAAGGGAGCGTGTCCTTGCCCTTCTGGACGAAGGGACATTCGCAGAACTCGATGAATTCTCGCGCCACCGCTCCACTGCCTTCGGCATGGAGAAGCGGCGCCCCTACGGCGACGGGGTCATCATCGGCCTCGGGGCCATCCATGGACGCCCCGTGTGCGTCTTCAGCCAGGACGTCGCCATCTTCGGCGGCGCACTCGGGCAGGTCTACGGCGAGAAGATCGTGAAGATCATCGATTTCGCCATCAAGACCGGCTGCCCCCTGATCGGGATCAACGAGGGCGGCGGCGCCCGGATCCAGGAAGGCGTCGTCTCACTCGGGTTGTACGGCGAAATCTTCCGACGCAACACCCTCGCGTCCGGTGTGATTCCCCAGATCAGCCTCATCATGGGTGCCGCGGCCGGTGGCCACGTGTACTCCCCCGCCCTCACCGACTTCGTGGTGATGGTCGACAAGACCTCGCAGATGTTCATCACCGGCCCTGACGTCATCAAGACGGTGACCGGCGAGGACGTCTCGATGGAGGAACTCGGCGGTGGCCGGACGCACAACACCAAGTCCGGCAACGCCCACTACCTCGCCGCCGACGAGAGCGACGCCCTCGAATACGTGCGTGACCTCATCACGTACCTGCCGCAGAACAACCTCGAGGACGCGCCGATCTACGACGAGAACGAGGTCGACCTCACGATCACCGATCACGATCGCAAGCTCGACATGCTCATCCCCGACTCGCCGAACCAGCCGTACGACATGCACGAGATCATCCGTACGGTCCTCGACGACGACGAGTTCCTCGAGGTCCACTCGCTGTTCGCCCCGAACATCATCTGTGGATTCGGACGCATCGAGGGCCGTTCGATCGGCATCGTGGCCAACCAGCCCAGCGTGTTCGCCGGCTGCCTCGACATCGACGCGTCCGAGAAGGCCGCCCGATTCGTGCGCACCTGCGACTGCTTCAACATTCCGGTGCTCACCTTCGTCGACGTCCCCGGCTTCCTGCCGGGCGTCCAGCAGGAGCACCTCGGGATCATCCGTCGCGGCGCCAAGCTGATCTACGCCTACGCCGAGGCGACGGTGCCGCTGTTGACGGTCATCACGCGCAAGGCCTACGGCGGTGCCTACGACGTCATGGGATCGAAGCACCTCGGTGCCGACATCAATCTCGCGTGGCCGACGGCGCAGATCGCGGTGATGGGCGCAGAGGGCGCGGTCAACATCCTCTACAAGCGGGAACTGGCCGATCATCCTGATCCCGTCGCGAGGCGCAAGGAACTGATCGACACGTACAACGACGAACTCGCCAATCCGTACGTGGCGTCCGAGCGTGGGTACATCGACCAGGTCATCTATCCGCACGAGACCCGCGCCACGATCATCCGTGCGCTGCGTCTGCTGCGCACCAAGCGCGAGACCCTGCCGCCCAAGAAGCACGGGAACATCCCGCTGTGACCGGGCAGCCGAGCGAGACCGGGCAGGCCGAGTTCTCCGTCGCGAAGGGCAACCCGACCGACGAGGAACTCGGCGCGCTGATGGCCGTTCTCCAGGCCTCGACGGCCGGGCACGTCCAGTCCCCGGCCGACGACCGTCCGGTGGCGGGGGGCTGGAAGTCGCACTACCGGCGGCTCCGGCGTCCATTGCTGGCCGGACGCGAGGGGTGGCGGGGCGCGTTCCGTCCCTGAGAATGGGCCTCCCCTGACCCGCACCTGACGGACGCGTGGATCGTTGCGCTTGCGGCGAACCACGCGTCCGTTGCGCTTGCGGCGAACCACGCGTCCGGTGCCGTCCGGTGTGCTTGGCTGGTCGGGAGTGATTCCCTGTGCCCGCGCGGGCACCCGAAAGGAAGGACGACGCATGAGCGCCGTTGAAGACATCCTCAATGCCCTCCCACTTAACGAACTCGCCGATCAACTCGGCACCGACCCGGCCACCCTCACCCAGGCCGCCGGCCCGGCGATCACGAGCATCCTGGGCGGCCTGACGCAGAACGCGCAGACGGCCGACGGTGAACAGGCGCTCTTCGGGGCACTCGCGAACCATTCCTCGTCCGCCCTCGGGGACTCCACCGTGAACCTCGCCGACATCGACGTCGCCGAGGGCCAGAAGATCGTGGGCCACGTGTTCGGGGAGCAGGCGGACGGGGTGATCCAGACCCTCGGCGCGGGCACGGGCGCGGGGAGTGGGCTCGTCCAGAAGCTGCTGCCGATACTCGCCCCGATCGTGCTCGGCTACCTCGCCAAGAACCTCGCTGGCGGCAAGTACGGCGACCTGGTCGGCTCCGTGCTCGGAGGTGGCGGTTCCAGCGGCGCGGGTGGCGGGTTCGGCGACCTCATCGGTTCAGTGCTGGGCGGCAACTCGGGCGCGGGCTCCAACGTGCTCGGCCAGATCCTCGGGCAGGTGCTCGGTGGCGGCGGTTCCGATGCTGCGGCCGCCAACAACCCGTTCCAGCCCTCCCAGCAGTCGGGCGGCATGCAGATGGATCCCGGGACCAGCGGTCAGGCCGCCGGCACCGACATCCTGGGCAGCGTTCTCGGGTCGATCTTCGGCCACAAGTGACGCTGTTGCCTCACCACTAGCATGGGGCCCATGCGCGTCATTCTGGCCTCCAAGTCACCGGCCCGGCTGGAACTCCTCCGCCGGGCCGGTGTGCACGTCGAGGTACTCGTCAGCGGCATCGACGAGTCGCAGGTCACGGGACTGTCGCCGATCGACCACACGCTGGAGCTGGCCACCCTGAAGGCCGAGGCAGTGGCGTCGCGGCTGAGCCCGTCGACGCCCACGATCATCATCGGGTGCGACTCGATGCTCGAACTGGAGGGCAGGGTTTACGGGAAGCCCGGCTCGCCCGAAGCAGCCATCGCGCGCTGGTACCGCATGCGCGGACGTCAGGGCATCCTCCACACCGGACATCACGTCATCGTGCTCGACGGCGCACACCGCCGGACGTCGACGCGCGTCGCGTCCACGACAGTGAACTTCGCCGACCTCTCGGACGCCGAGATCGCCGCCTACGCGGCGACGGGCGAACCACAGCGGGTCGCCGGAGCCTTCACGATCGACGGGTATGGGGGTGCGTTCATCACCTCCATCCACGGCGATCCGCACAACGTGGTCGGCCTCTCCCTCCCCCTGCTCAGGCAGATGCTGATCGACCTCGGGATCGGCTGGCACAAGCTGTGGACCGTGCAGCACCAGGCCGCGTTCCCCAACGCCGAACGGTTCTGATCAGCCCTTCGTCCGTCTCAGGGTGAGTCCCGCTGCGGCCACGGACGACGTGAACGCCGCGTCCCAGCCCGGGGCCGCCAACAGCACCGAGGTCTCGTTGTGGTCGCTCACGATGAACCCCATGGACGCCGCGTGACTCACCAGATGGTCGACCACCTCGGACGCACGTCCGGGCGCGAAGAGCAGAACCACCACGTTGTCCTGGTCGACGACCTCGACGGGCTGCAGACCCGCCGGCAGCCAGAAACCGACCGGCCCGTGGGTCACACCGAGGGCGGTGAGGAGGACTGCGCCGGACGGCGCGGGAGCCACGCTCACAGCCGGCGTGGTCGTGGCTGCCGGGCTCTGGGTGGCTGAGCACCCCGTCAACGCGAGGAGGCCCGCGAAGAACCACGGCAGGATGCGGCGGGTGGCGTGCACGGCGCAACCTTAGCCGGGATGATGAAGGCGCGGATCTACGACGAACTGGGGACAGCATGGGCCACGGACTTCCCACGGTGCTGGTGACCGGCGGAACGCGAGGAATCGGACGCGCGGTGTGCGACGCGCTCGCCCATGACCACCATCTGGTGGTGGGGGGCAGGGACGCGACCACTGTCGCGTCTGTGGTCGCCACCTACCCGAGTGCCGAGGGGTTCGTCGCCGACGTCACCGACCCGGACGCGGTCGCGCGAGCCGTGGATCGACTGGACGAGGTCTACGCGGTTGTCCACTCTGCGGGAATCTGGAGCGAGGGCAACGTCGCAAACGTGGGACGCGAGCAGTGGCGCCAGGTGTTCGACGTCAACGTGGTCGCCGTCGCCGACCTGACCCGACTGCTCCTTCCGCGACTGCGCGACGCGCGCGGGCACGTCGTTCTGCTCAACTCCGGGGCCGGGCTGACGGCGCGGGCCGGGCTGGGGCCGTACTGCGCGTCCAAGTTCGCACTGGTCGCCTTCGCCGACGCCCTCCGCGATGAGGAGCGTGGCGTCGTGCGCGTCACCTCGGTGCACCCCGGCCGCGTCGACACCGACATGCAGGAAGAGATCTTCGCGCTGGCGGGTGAGCCCTACGTCGGGTCGCAACACATCCGTCCCGCGTCGGTCGCTGCAACCATCCGGCTGGCCCTCGAACTCGGACGCGACGCCAACGTCGACTCCATCAGCGTCCGATCGGGGTTGTGATGATCTCGGTGACCATCTGGCGCAGGACGCTCGACCCGGTCGTGCTCGCGACAGCTCGCCTGGCTTGCCGATTGGTTGGCGATGGCGCACCGGCGACGGTGGCCCAGGCCTGCGTCACCGCCCGGGACGCCGTCTACGACGTGTACCTGGTCGACCACGCCGACGGACGGTTCGTGCTCAAACGCTGCCCGGACACCCGTGAGCCCGACGTCTACCGTTCCAGCTTCACAGGCTCGAGCCTCCCGGTTCCCCGACTGCTGGGACACCTCGTCAGTGACGGGATCGACTGGCTGGTGCTGGAGCACCTCGACGGCACGCAGCCGCGGGACCCCGCCGGCCACGCGCGGGCGGGAGCGGCCCTGGGAAGCGTCCACGCGGCCTTCTGGAGTGAACTCCTGCCCGGTGACCCGCCTGTCGACGGGTCCGCGTCCCTGATCGGGGACGCAGCGGTGGCTGCCGTCGAGCGCGAACTGCTCGCGCGGTGGGGCGAGGCGCCCACGACGCTCGGGCACGGCGACCTGCAGCCCACCAACGTGGTCGACCACCGCTCGGGTGCCCGCATCGTCGACTGGGAGCTCGCCGCCCGTCGGGCCTATTTCCTCGACATCGCCCGCTACTGCCATCTGCGCGCACCTGACGGCCAACCTCACCTCGACCTGCAGGACAGGGCGGCCTTCCTCGCGTCCTACCGAGCGCGACTGGGTGGTCTGGCTCCTGACGAGGAGAGATTCGGACGCGACGTGCTCCTCGGCCAAGCCGCACTCTTCCTCGATCCTGCCGCCGCAGGCGACGACCAGGCCGTGGCCGACCTGCTGCGGGTGGTGCACGAACTCTCGTAGGCGTCTCGCGGCGTTCAGTTCTGGGACGCCAGGAAAGCGTCCACCTCGGCACGTGTGGGTGCCGTGCCCGGCCCCCGTCGCGTCACCTTGATCGCCGCTGCCGCATTGGCGCGACGCGCAGCCTCGGCCCACGACGCACCTCGCGCCCGTTCGGCAACCAGGACGCCCGTGTGGCAGTCACCTGCGCCGTTGGTGTCGAGTGGCTTCTGGGGAAAGCCGGGCACAGTGATCGTGCGTCCGGCCACACGGACGCAACAGCCCTTGGGACCGTCCCGCACGATCGCCACCCCCCGCGGGCGGAGCAGCTTCGAGATCACCCGCGCGGACGCCTCCATCCCGTCGACGTCGGCCAGGTCGGACGACTCCTCGGCGTTGCCCGTGAAGACGTCGGTCCGGGCCAGGACGGGCCCCCGGATCGCATCGGGAAGGTCGGCGAACGCTGCGCCCGGGTCGAGCACGAGGATGGCCCCCGTGGGCAGGGACGCGATCCAGTGGAGCAGCGGTGCGCACGTCTGCGGCAGCACGAAGGAGTAACCCGTGATGCACACGAGATCACCCGGTTCGGGGCGCGAGGCCTGCAGCGAGGCGGACGTGATCAGACGCTCGGCCCCCAGTGTGGTCACGAAGGTGCGCTCGGCTGACGGTTCGACCATGACGAAGCAGATGCCGGTGTCTGCGTCCGCGATGGGGGGCGCGCTGAGTGTCACCTGCTCGGACGCGAGGACGTCGCGGATCAGGTCTCCTCGGGGACCGGTGCCGTGTGCCCCTGCGTGGACGCACTCGGCGCCCGCCCGCGCAGCCGCCACCAGGATGTTGACCGCCCCACCGGCGTAATCGTGGACGCTGGACGCCATGACGTTGCCGCCTCGTCGAGGTAGGGCTGGGATCTCGACGACGGTGTCGACGAGCGCCTGCCCGGTGTGGATGACCCTGCCCATGAGCCCCTCAGATCCAGTCGCGTGCCTTGAAGAAGATGTAGAGCCCCACGGTTCCCACGAGGATGGCGATCACCGACTGCCACAACCCGCCCACGTGGGCGAAGCCCGGATACGGGATGTTCTGCCCGAACCAGCCCGTCACGGCGGTCGGCACGGCGATCACGGCGGCCCAGCCGGCCAATTTCTTCATCACCATGTTCAGGTGCGCGTCCTGCAGTGACAGGTTGGTCTCGAAGATCGTGGTGATCATGTCGCGCAACGACTCGGTCCACTCGGTGACGCGCAGCACGTGGTCGTACAGGTCGTCGTAATAGTTCGACAGCGGTGAGGTGCCGTTGACGTTCTCGGCGAGCCGTCGGACCGTGTTGACGACCTCGCGCATGGGCAGGGCGATGCGCCGGAATTCGACGAGTTCCTTGCGCAACTGGAAGCTCCGTCGTTGCACCCGGGCAGGCAGGGGCGTGCTCTCGAACAACGAGTCCTCGAGCAGTTCGATGCTGTCGTCCAACTGACCCACCATCTCGAAGTGGCCGTCGACGACGACGTCGAGGAGTCCGTACACCAGGGCGCTGGACCCCGCCGCCAACAGTGCGCTGTTCTGGCGCCAGCGCTCGATGACCGGGTCCATGTCGAACTGGGCGTCCAGCCTGACGGTGACCAGCCCTCGGGGCAGGACGAACGCCGAGACCGGTTCGGCGACGAGCCGCGACTCGAAGACCCCGGCCTCGGGCTCCACCAGTCGTGCCGCCGTGACCGTGACGAAGGTGTGGAACTCGTGGCGCGTCGCCTTGGGACGCTCCCCACGCGACACGGCGTCCTCAACCGCGAGCGGGTCGAGCCCGAGTTCGGACGCCAGTTGGTCGAGTACTGCCTTGTCGTGTCCGCTGACGTCGAACCAGACGAGTTCACCCTCGCATGCGAGGTGCGTGTCGAGGCTGGTCAGCGCGATGTCGTGGTCGACCTCGACGCCGTCGCGCCACAGGATGGAGTGCAGGGTCATCAGTGCCTCCCGAGACGGACGTCCGCGGGATTCTCCAACCCCACCGCGATGCGGCGGCGCATCCCCTCCGTCATGGGGCGGGGCAGCGCGTCCGGGGTGAACCACCCGATGCCGGTCGACTCGTCGTCGGCGATGCGTGCGTCCCCCGACAGCCAGCGGCAACGGAAGGTGTGGTCGAGGTAGATGCACACATCGCCGTTGGCATAGGTGACGGGCTCACCCGCGGCAACGGCCACGAGACGCTCGACCCCGATCACGACGTCGGCCTCTTCGAGCGCCTCCCGGACGACGGCGACGTGAGGGTCCTCCCCCGGCTCGACGATGCCGCAGATCGCCGTCCAATGACCGTCGTTGACGCTCCGGACGCAGAGCACCTCGACGCCGGGATCCCCTTCCCGGACGACGACCCCCGTGACGCCGGGCAGCCACAGCGGGGTGTGGCCCACCATGGCGCGAAGCTCGAGAACGAAGTCCGGTGTCGGCACGCTCGCAGCCTAGCCGCGCTCGGTTGTCAGGTTCGCGACCGGCTCAGATCACGGCGGAGACACATCTAGAGTTAGGGCCATGGTCGACCTGAACGCCGATCTCGGCGAATCGTTCGGACGTTGGACCCTCGGCGACGACGAGGCCCTGCTGGGAACCGTCACGAGTGCCAATGTGGCCTGCGGATTTCACGGCGGCGACCCCCTTGTGATGCGATCGACCTGCCGTGGGGCCGTGGCCCGTGGGGTCCGGATCGGCGCCCACGTCGCGTACCGCGACCTCGCAGGCTTCGGACGCCGCTTCCTCGACGCCAGCCGCGACGAGATCGCGGGCGACGTGCTGTACCAACTGGGCGCCCTGGCCGCGATCGCCCGGGCCGAGGGCGGTGAGATCACCCACCTCAAGCCGCACGGCGCGCTCTACCACGGAGCCTCCGCCGTCGAGGCCCAGGCCCACGGCATCGTGGACGCGATGCTCGCTTTCGACCCCGTCCTGGTGCTCCTCGGCTTCCCCGGATCGGCCCTGCTGCGGATCGCGTCCGACCGTGGGCTGGCCACGCGCACGGAGTACTTCGTCGACCGCGCCTACACCCCGGCCGGGAACCTCGTCGACCGTCGCGAGCCGGGGGCCGTGATCCACGACCCGGTCGAGGCCGCCGCCCGGGCCGTCGCCGCGGCGAGGGCGGGAGCGGCCGACTCGTTCTGCGTCCACGGGGACACGCCTGCGGCGGTCGAACTGGCGCGGGCGGTGCGCACCGCGCTGGAGGACGCCGGCATCGAGGTCGCCGCAACGTGAACCGACGGCTGCTCCCCTACGGCGAGACCGCCGTGCTGGTGGAGTTCGACGACCCGGATGACGCCGTCGGGCTGGCCCGTGCGTTGGGGCGGCTCCGACTGCCGCGTGTCGTCGACCTGGTGCCGGGTGCCACGACCCTGCTCGTCCGCCTGGACGCCCCGCCTACCGACGCCCTCGTCGACGCCCTGCGCACCACGGCGGTCGAGGCTCCCGACGCGACCACCGAGCGGGTCATCGAGGTCAGCGTCCACTACGACGGTGAAGACCTCGCTGACGTCGCGTCCCTGCTCGGTCTCACCACGCAAAACCTCGTCTCGCGCCACACCGCGTCGACTTGGCACGTCCAGTTCCTCGGCTTCGCCCCCGGCTTCGCGTATCTGACAAGCCCGGACGCCGGCCTCGACGTCCCGCGCCGGGCCTCCCCGAGGTCGCGCGTCCCCGCCGGTTCCGTGGCCCTGGCCGGCACGTGGTCGGGTGTCTACCCCCGAGACAGCCCCGGGGGTTGGCAGCTCATCGGACGCACCGACTTCGTGGCCTTCGACCCCGGACGCGTGCCCGCCGTGGGTTGGCGCGCGGGCGACCGCGTCCGGTTCGTCGATGCCGACCGACCCGAACCGGCGGACGTCCGATGACGCTCGTCGTGGTGCAGCCGGGCATCCAGACCCTCGTGGAAGACCTGGGCCGGGCCGGGCAGGCATCGGCGGGCGTCGGGACGTCCGGGGCTGCCGACCGGCGCAGCGCCGCCCTCGCCAACGCGTGCGTGGGAAACCACCGCACCGCGGCCGTTCTCGAGGTCCTCCTCGGACGCCTCGTCATCCGCGCCCTCCACCCCTGCCTCGTCGCGGTCACCGGTGCGTCCGGCCCCCTCACGATCGACGGTGCGGACGCCGATCCCGGCGTCCCCCTGCGACTGCATCGTGGGCAGGAGTTGACGCTGGGCGTGGCAACCACGGGCCTCCGCCGCTATCTGGCCGTGCGCGGCGGCATCGACGCACCCCGGACGCTGGGCAGCCGCTCGTCCGACGTTCTCGCCGGTCTGGGCCCGGCGCCCGTGGTGACCGGTCAGGCGCTCTCCCCCGGTCTCCTCGCCGCGTTCGACCCACGCCCGGTCGCCCTTCCCACGTCGGCAACGCACGCCACCTACCACGACGGTCCGCGGCTCGACCGGCTCGACGAAGCCTCACGGACGAGGCTCGACGGCTCACGCTGGACGGTCAGCCCGACCAGCAATCGCACGGCCGTCCGACTGCTCGGAACCCCGCTCACCCTCAGCCGCCCGGACGAACTTCCGTCCGAGGGCATCCTCCCGGGCGCGATCCAGGTCCCCCCGAACGGTGAGCCCCTGATCTTCCTCGCCGACCACCCTGCGACGGGCGGTTACCCCGTCGTGGGAGTCCTCGATGCGGACGGTCTGGCCGCGGCGGCGCAGTGGCGTCCGGGTGTCGAGATCGGCCTTGGACGCGAGGCGCGGGGCCAGGCGATTTCCCTCTAGACTCACGAGCACAGGCAGTCAGGCCCTCAGCGTTGAGGTGCCGCCACCCTAGGAGGACACGTGGGAAACCAGATCACCAAGGTTCTGGTCGCCAATCGAGGAGAAATCGCCGTCCGGGTCATCAGGGCCGCCGCCGACGCCGGTATTCCGAGCGTCGCGATCTATGCGGATTCGGATTCGGAAGCCCTCTTCGTCAAGCTCGCCGACGAGGCATTCGCCCTCAACGGGGCCACCCCGGCAGAGACGTACCTGAACGTCGCCAAGGTGCTCGACATCGCTGAACGAAGCGGCGCGAACGCCATTCACCCCGGCTATGGCTTCCTCGCCGAGAATGCGCAGTTCGCGCAATCGGTCATGGACGCCGGACTGATCTGGATCGGCCCGCCCCCCGCTGCGATCGACGCACTCGGCGACAAGGTCAAGGCCCGCCACATCGCCCTCAAGGTGGGCGCCCCCCTGGTTCCCGGCACCCCCGACCCGGTGGCCGGTGCTGACGACGTGGTGGCCTTCGCCGAGCAGTACGGCCTGCCGATCGCCATCAAGGCCGCGTTCGGCGGCGGCGGGCGTGGTCTCAAGGTGGCCCGCACGATGGAGTCGATCCCCGAGCTCTTCGAGTCGGCCACGCGCGAAGCGGTGACGGCTTTCGGACGCGGTGAGTGCTTCGTCGAGCGCTATCTCGACCGGCCCCGCCACGTCGAGACCCAGTGCCTCGCCGACTCCCACGGCAACGTGGTCGTCGTCTCCACCCGTGACTGCTCGCTGCAGCGCCGCCACCAGAAGCTCGTCGAAGAGGCACCGGCCCCCTTCCTGACCCCGGCCCAGCTCGACAAGCTCTACACGTCGTCCAAGGCGATCCTCAAGGAGGCCGGCTACATCGGTGCCGGCACCTGCGAATTTCTGGTGGCCCAGGACGGGCTGATCTCGTTCCTCGAGGTCAACACCCGCCTGCAGGTCGAGCACCCCGTCTCTGAAGAGGTCACCGGCATCGACCTCGTCCGCGAGATGTTCCGCATCGCCAACGGCGAGGCGCTGGGGTACGACGACCCGGTCGTCCGCGGACACTCCATCGAGTTCCGGATCAACGCCGAGGACGCCGGCCGCAACTTCATGCCTGCCCCCGGCACCCTGGTCAAGTGGCATGCACCCACCGGTCCGGGCGTCCGGGTCGACGAGGGCTATCACGTCGGCATGACCGTCCCCGGCTCGTTCGACTCACTCGTGGCGAAGGTCATCGTCACGGGAGCCGACCGCAACCAGGCCCTGGCCCGGTCGCGTCGGGCCCTGGCCGAGATCGTGCTCGAGGGCATGCCCACGGTCATCCCGTTCCACCAGGCCGTGATCAACGACCCGGCCTACACGGCACCCGATGGCACGTTCGGCGTCCACACCCTCTGGATCGAGACCGAGGCGAAGCTCGAGATTCCCGCCTACACGGGACTGCTGGGCGAACCCGAGGACGAGGCCGAGAGCCACACGGTCGTCGTCGAGGTCAATGGACGCCGACTCGAGGTCAAGCTGCCCGGTGATCTCGGCGGCGGTGCGCGTCCGGCCGCCAAGGCCAAGAAGCCTGTCAAGCGCGATCGCGGTGGCGCCAAGGTGTCGGCACCGTCCGGCAACGCACTGCCGGCCCCGATGCAGGGCACCGTGGTGAAGATCGCCGCAACCGAGGGTGAGGCGATCAGCGAGGGCGACCTCGTCGTCGTGCTCGAGGCCATGAAGATGGAGCAGCCCATCAACGCCCACCGCTCCGGAATCGTGAAGAGCCTTGTCACCGAGGTGGGCGCCACCGTGCAGTCGGGCGCCATCCTCTGCGAGATCGTCGACCCCGAGTAGCACGTTCTGCTTTGACCCTCGGACGCCGGTCGGGCCTCGTGCCCGGCCGGCGTCCGTTTTCTGTGCGTCGCCCATGAGTCTGTTGTGAACGCCGCCCCCCGCTTGGTTACGGCCTGACCGCAGGTCACACTGGAAAGCGTGGAATACGTCATCCTGCTCGTCCTGGCCATCGTGGGCTTCGCGTTCTATCGCATGTCACAGTCCCAGGGACGCGCCGTCCGTGCGCAGCACACCGCAGAACTCGAGTCGCAGCTGGCGACCTCACGGCACGCCGCCGAGGAGGACGTCACGAAGTTCGGTGAGGAGTTGCAGCGGCTCGATTCTGCCGTGGCCGGCCATCCGCTGGACGAACCCATGCAGCAGGACTACACGCGTGCCCTGGACGCCTACGACAACGCCAAGGAGTCCCTCGCCGCGGTTCGGCAGCCCGAGGAGATCCGGCACGTCACCGAGATCCTCGAGGACGGGCGGTACGCGATCGCCTGCGTCAGGGCGCGCGTCGCGGGGCAGCCCCTGCCCCAGAAACTGCCCCCGTGCTTCTTCAACCCCGCCCACGGACCCAGCTCGCAGAACGTCCGCTGGGCGCCGCCCGGCGGAAGCGTGCGTGAGGTGCCCGCGTGCCCCGCGGACGCCGAACGCGTCCTCGCCGGCGCCGACCCCTACATCCGCACCGTCCCGATGGGTGCGCGTCGCGTCCCCTACTGGGAGGGCGGCCAGGCCTACGCGCCGTGGGCGCAGGGCTACTACAGCAACTGGCAGGGCAACTCACTGATCCGCGACATCGCCATCGGGTCGTTGATCTTCCACGGCATCGGCGGCCTCCCCTACCTGATGGACGGGATCGGCGACGGTATCGGTGAGGTGGGCGAGGGCATCGGCGACCTGTTCAGCGGTCTCGGCGACGGTATCGGCGACCTCTTCGACGGCTTCGGCGGCTAGACCGCCGGCTCTCCCGTCAAGGGATCAGTCGCCCATCACCACGACCCTGCAGCGCCGCTGGCGCGACCTGCTGCGGTCGAAGTCGACGAAGTAGATGTAACCCGTGACACCCAGGGCGAGCGCACCGTCCTCGACCTCGAAGGTCTGGCTCGACCCGATCAGGGTGGCCTTGAGGTGGGCGTCCGCATTCAGGAGTTGCGTCCGGTCGCCACCCGGGAGCCAGAAGTCCGCGTCCGGCCACGACTCGACGTCGCGGAAGTGCGCTTCGCCCGGGTAGCGGTAGTGCCCCGCCGGCGGGAGTTCGGTCTGGTCGGGGAACATGGTCGACAGGGCGTCGTTGAGGTCGGCCTGGAGGAACTCGGTGCCGTCTTCGAGCCTGTCGTGCACGTACTCCTCGAAGAACACGCCACAGGTGGTGTGGGGGCTCATGACGACCACGATCCCGCTGGTCACGCCGCTGGCAGCGATCGCCTCGCGCACCTGCGGGGTCACGTCGATGAAGCTGGGCGTCCCGCCGTGGGACTGGACGTCGATGGTGTGCTTGTGGACGGTCATGGTCAGGCTCCTGTCAGGGCTGCGACGAATCCCGCGACGTCGCGTCGGACGCCCTCACGGGCCGCCATCGCCACCTTCGGGAAGAGGATCACGTCGGGGTCGTTGGCCACCGGACGCGCCGCGTCGAGGGCCGCCTTCGCCGCGTACGTGTAGTAGTTGATCTTCCGGACGCCGTGCGCGATGGACGCGCGGTACTCGTCGGCGTCCAGGCCTGAGCCGCCGTGCATCACGATCGGGACGCCCGTGGCCGCCGTCAACCGGTCGAGCAGGTCGAAGTTGAGCTCGGGGGCCGCGTTGTACATGCCGTGGACCGTGCCGAAGGACGCCGCGAGGCAGGTGACCCCGGTCTGGCGCACGAACTCGCTCGCCACCTCCGGATCGGTGTACAGGGACGCGTCCGCCGCCCCTTGCGAGGGGTCACCGTTCTCGTTGCCGGTCATGACGCCGATCTCGCCCTCGACCCCGAAACCGCGGTCGGACGCCAGCTCGACGACTTCACGTGTGCGGGCGATGTTGGTGGCGAGATCGAGGTGGGAGCCGTCGAACATGGCCGAGTTGAAGCCGATGTCGAGACCGGTGCGGATGTAGTCGATGTCCTCGCCGTGGTCAACGTGCAGCACGAAGGGGGCGTCCGAGCGGCGGGCCAGCTCGACCATCGCCGGGCCGATGTCAGCGATGCTGACCAGCGGTTCGTGCACCTGGGCGAACTGCAGGATGATCGGGACGCCGGTCTGTTCGCCGACGTCGATGGTGGCCAGCAACGCCTCGAAGAACGGGGTGTTGACGGCTGCGAGGGCGCTGGAGTGGGTGTCGGCCCAGTCGAGGGCTTCGCGGAGTCCGATGAGCATGTGTTCCTCCTTGCGGACCCGGTGGCCCGCGTCGGGTCGTGGGTCAGTGCTGGGTACGCAGGGTCCGGGCGTGCTGCTCGACGGCGCTGAGCATCTCGTCGAGCATGAGCGGCCGGTCGGGCGCCTGGACGATGACGCTCGTGCCGCCGGAGCCGTCGGCGCCCTGTCGCAGGACGCGGGCCACGTCGTCGGCCGTGCTCACTCCTGCGGCCTCGATGATGAGGATCCCGGGGTTCACGCGCCTGACAAGGGCGATCGTCCGCTCGACGTACTCCTCCGACACCATCGACCCCGTGCCGATGTTGGCGGTGGGTTCACAGATCATGACATCCGGGCCCTGGTGGGCGACCGCCGTCACCTGCTGGTCGGAGTCGGCGCAGACGATGCTGAGGAGGCCGACTTCACGCGCACGCTCGATCGTCACCGACAGTTCGTGGACGCCCATCGGGTGCTCGGCGTGATTCAGGACGACGGCGCGGGCACCTGCCTCGACGAGTGCCTCGGGGAGGATGAACCCCATGCCGCGACCGGGGACCAGCGCGTCCATGTGCTGGGCCGCGACGAACAGTGACGGGCAGCGGGCCGCGATCATCCGGACGTCGGCCTGCTGGGCCGTGTAGACGACGTCCACGTCATGGTTCGCGGCCAGGTCTTCGCAGTCGATGGCCAACTCGAGAGATTCGGCACCGTAGAGGTAGGCCTTCGGATTGACGATCAGGAAGGGGGCGCGCAGCCTGCGTCCGTCGTGGGTGGGTCGCGTCTCGGCCATGAGTCTCCTCTGGTTCAGCTCGGTTCTGCAGTGCATCGCAGGTTTGCACATATGTGATTACCTGTGTGCACTTTCTTGCTGATACCAGTGTGCACCCGCACCCCCGGTTGAGTAAAGCCGGGTGCTTGGTGTGGTTCCCGCCGCGAGGAGGGTCAGACGGTCAGGTTCGTCTTCGTGGGGTCCTGGCGCAGGTGCAGGCGTCGTGCGGCCTCGGCCACGGAACCAGAGAGCGACGGGTAGACGGTGAAGTCGTGCGAGAACGAGTCGACGGTGATCTTCTCGCTGACGGCGATCGAGATCGAATGGATCAACTCGGACGCATGGGGCGACACGACCACACCACCGACGATGATGCCCGTGGTCGGAAGGCAGAACAGCTTCACGAAGCCGTCGCGCAGGCCCTGCATCTTGGCGCGCGCGTTCGAGCCGAGCGGCAACATCACCGTGGCCACCTTCACCTCGCCGGCGTCCACCTCGCCCTGGGTCACCCCGACGGTGGCGATCTCGGGGGCGGTGAAGACGTTCGACGAGACCGTGCGCAGGTCGAGCGGGGCGACAGCGTCCCCGAGGCTGTGCCACATGGCGATGCGTCCCTGCATGGCCGCGACGGACGCCAGGGCGAACACGCCGGTGCAGTCGCCGGCGGCGTAGACGCCACGGGCGGACGTCCGGGAGACCTTGTCGACCACGATGTGCCCGCTGGGCGACACGGCGATACCGGCCTCCTCCAGCCCGATCCCGGTGGTGTTCGGGATCGCACCCACCGCCATCAGGCAGTGTGACCCGACGACCTCGCGTCCGTCCTCGAGCGTGACGACGACACCGTCGCCCTCGCGGCGGGCCGCGACGGCACGGGTGCGCGACATGATCTCCATCCCCCGCCGCTCGAACACGTCCTGCAACACGCGGGCCGCGTCGTTGTCCTGACCGGGAAGCACCTGGTCACGCGAACTGACCAGCACGACGTCGCTGCCGAGGGCGTCGTAGGCGCTCGCGAATTCGGCCCCGGTGACACCCGACCCGACGACGACGAGACGCTCGGGCAGCTCGGTGAGGTTGTAGACCTGTTTCCAGTTGAGGATGCGCTCGCCGTCGCACTGCGCGGTGTCGAGTTCGCGAGGCGTCGTGCCCGTGGCGATCAGGATGATGTCGGCGTCGAGTTCCTCGTCGTCGCAGCCGGGCGAGGACGCGAGCACCTTCTCGGTGCTGAGCAGACGACCGGTCCCCCGGATGACCCGGATGCCCTCGCTGACCAGCTTCGTCGTGATGTCGGACGACTGGGCGTTCGCGAGTGCGAGGACGCGGCGGTTGACCGCGTCCAGGTCGACGTGGACGCTGCTGGCGATCGTGTCGTCCTCACCGGTCTCCCAGATGCGCAATCCGAGCTCGGACGACGTCTGGATGGCTGTCATCACCTCTGCCGTCGCGATGAGGGTCTTCGAGGGGACGCAGTCGGTGAGAACCGCTGCCCCGCCGAGCCCGTCGCGCTCGATGAGCACCACGTCACCGCCCAACTGCTTGCCGACGAGGGCCGCCTCGTACCCACCTGGACCGCCACCAAGAATCACGACTCGAGTCACGGGCCCATCCTCCCACGAGCGCCCGAGCGGGGGTTGGTCGAACTACGGCCTTGTCGAACTACAGTGGCAACGTGACGACCGAGACCCTCACCGCCGACCCGTTCCCGCTCGCCCGCGCGGCGGCCGATCACCTGCGAGCCAGCACGGGGGTCGAGTCGATCGACATGGCCTTCATCCTCGGGTCAGGGTGGTCGCAGGGCGCGTCCCAACTGGGCGAGACCGTCGCCGAGCTGCCGCTGGAAACCATCCCCGGGTTCAGCGCCCCGGTCGTCGCCGGGCACGGGGGCGAGGCGATCGTCGTCCGCACCGAATCGGGCCGGCTCGCCCTCGTCTACACCGGACGCACCCACTACTACGAGGGACGCGGGACCGCCGCCGTGGTCCACGGCGTCCGCGTGGCGGCCGCGTGGGGTGCCACGACGATGGTGATCACCAACGGCTGCGGGGGCCTGCACCACGAGTGGACGCCGGGCACCGTCGTGGTCATCCGCGACCACATCAACCTGACCGCAGACTCCCCGCTGATCGGGGCGACCTTCGTCGACCTCTCGACCACCTACACGCCCGCGCTCATCGAGCAGGTGCAGGCGATCGAGCCGCTGCCCACCGGTGTGTACGTGCAGTTCCGCGGACCCCACTACGAGACGCCCGCAGAGGTGCGCATGGCGCGCATCCTCGGTGGTGACCTCGTGGGCATGTCGACCACTCTCGAGGCCATTGCCGCTACCGAGGCGGGGATGCGCGTGCTGGGCCTGTCGCTCGTCACCAATGCCGCGGCCGGCGTCAGTTCCGAACCGCTCGACCACTCAGAGGTCATCGCGGCCGGCAAGGCTGCCGGCCCACGCCTCGCCGCCCTGCTGCACAGCGTCGCGGCGATCCTGTAATCCTGATCCCAGCTGAAGGAGCACCGATGCTCGATCCGACACTCCGCGTCCGCATTGACGCCTGGCGCGAGGCCGACCCCGACGTGGCCACTGCCACGGCACTCGCCGACCTCGTCGAGCGAGCCGACGCCGGCGACGCCGATGCGCGCGACGAACTCGCCGACGCCTTCTCGGGGCCGCTCCAGTTCGGCACCGCCGGTCTGCGCGCCGCACTCGGCCCCGGTCCTGCGCGGATGAACCGCGTGGTCGTGACGCAGGCCGCCGCAGGGTTCGCCGCCTGGCTGGGTGAGCAGGGGTTCGCCGGTGGCAAGGTGCTCATCGGCTTCGACGCCCGCTACAACTCCGACGTGTTCGCCCTCGACACCGCCGAGATCATGGCTGGGGCGGGCTTCGAGGTGCTGCTCGCGGACGCACCGATCCCCACGCCCGTGATCGCCTTCGGTATCGGCCACTACGGCTGCGTCGCCGCCGTGGTGGTCACCGCGTCCCACAATCCGCCGCAGGACAACGGCTACAAGGTCTACCTCGGTGACGGCTCACAGATCGTTCCCCCGACCGACAGCGAGATCGCGGCCCACATCGCCCGCGTGGCCGGGGGTGGCATCGCAGCCCTGCCCCGCGGCGACTCACGGACGATGGTGGGCGACGACCTCGTCGCCGCCTACGCGTCCCGCGCCGCCTCGCTGGTGCCCGCGGACGCACCCCGCGACATCACCTGGGTCTACACCGCGATGCACGGCGTTGGTGCCCGCGTCGTCGACGAGGTCGTCGCGCTGACCGGCTTCACGCGCGGTCTCGCGGTCGCACAGCAGGTCGATCCCGACCCGGCCTTTCCGACGGTCTCCTTCCCCAATCCCGAAGAACCGGGCGCCATCGACCTGGCCGTGCAGCTCGCCAAGGATGCACGGGTCGATCTCGTCATCGCCAACGACCCGGACGCGGACCGCTGCGCCGTCGCCGCGCCCATCGGCGGGGCCTGGCGCATGCTCACGGGCGACGAGTTGGGTTCGTTGCTGGGCGATGACTACCTGCGACGCGGAGTCGAGGGCACGTATGCGAACTCGCTCGTGTCGTCCACCCTGCTCGCGACCATGGCCGGCGCGGCCGGGCGTCCGCACACCACCACCCTCACCGGTTTCAAGTGGATCGGACGCGTCCCCGACCTCGCCTTCGGCTATGAGGAGGCCATCGGCTACTGCTGCGACTCGCACGCCGTGCCCGACAAGGACGGGATCACCACACTCGTCCAGGTGCTGCGGATCGCGGCCGGTTTGAAGGCCGCAGGATCCTCCATCGAGGAGCGCCTCGACGAGATCGCCCGGACGTACGGCGTCCATGCCACGTCGCAGTTGTCGGTGCGCGTCGCCGACCTGTCGATCATCTCGGACGCGATGGCGCGCCTGCGCAGCGCTCCCCCCACCACGCTGCTGGGTGAGCCTGTCGACGTCGTCGACCTGGCCCTGCCGACCGGGGCCCTCCCCCCGACCGACGGGATCGAACTCACGGGCGCCCGCGTCCATGTGGTGGCACGTCCCTCGGGCACCGAACCCAAGCTCAAGTGCTATCTCGAGGCGCGGGTGGACGCGGAGTCGTCCGCGGCCGACCTGCCCCGCGCGCGAGCGCAGGCGGCCGGGATGCTGGCGGGACTGCGCGACGAGATGGCATCAGCGCTGGGGGTGTGAAGGGCTGGGCGACCCGGAGCGCCGATGACCCACAGCTTTGTCACAGCGCGCGGGTAGCCTGAAGTCATGCGGACGCACGTCTCTCGACTCACCACCTTCGCCCTCGCCCTCAGCCTTGCCCTGTTTGCTCTTGTCGTGGGGACGCCCCAGGCGTCCGCGGCGGCAAACTGGAAGATCAGTCGTTACCACGCAACGGTCAACCTCGCCAAGGACGGTCTGGCGACCGTGGTCGTCGACTTCGACTTCGACTTCGGGAACGAGTCGGGCCACGGCCCGTACGTCCTGTTGCCCTTCCGGCAGGCGGTGGCCGACGACCCCGACCACTGGCGCAACCTGACCACCGACGTGGTCAGCATCACGAGCGGCACCGGGGCACCGGTCGACCTCAAGGAAGAGAAGTCGGGCAGCATCCTGAGCCTGCGGATCGGGGATGAGGACCGGACCGTCCGGGGCGTCCAGAACTACGTCCTCACCTACACCGCCCACGGGTTCGTGGAGCCGAATCAGGAATCCTCGGGGCTCGACGAGTTCAACTGGAACGCCATCGGCGAGGCCTGGGACGTCCCGCTGAGCAATGTCACCGTCGACGTCACCGGTCCGGGGACCATCCGCCGAACCGCCTGCTTCGCGGGCTACAACTATTCCGGCGACTGCACCGAGTCGTCCGGTAGCGGGTCGTCGGCCAGCTTCGCCGTGGCACAGCTGCAGCCCGCCCAGGGCATGCAGGTGGTCGCCGGCTTCCCCGCGGGCACGTTCGTGGGCGCCGAACCGACCTTCAGCAAGCGCTACCGGGTGGGCAACATGTTCCCGGTCACGCCGGTGACGGGCGGCCTCGCGGCCCTGATCAGTCTGCTCGGAGTCGTGTGGGTCGCGGCCCGCGTCCGTCGGAAGGGTCGTGACGAGGTCTACCTCGGCCTGACCCCGGGCATGAGTCCTGCGTCAGGCCAACCGGTCACCGTGGGTCGGGGACGCACACCCACCGTGGCGGTCGCGTTCCAGCCGCCCAAGGACGCGTCCCCCGGCGAGATCGGCACCTTGGTCGACGCCACCGCCGACAATGTCGACGTCACGGCCACGATCATCGACCTCGCCGTCCGCGGTCACCTGCGCATCGAACAGCAGGGGAAGAAGGACTTCACCTTCCAGCGGCTACGGACGTCCGATCCCACGAGCGACGCCGAGTCCCAACTGGTCGAGGCGCTCTTCCGGCGCTCGTCCACGGTCACCTCGGACGACCTGAAGGACGAGTCCTACGCCAAGCTGCTGTCAGACACCCGCGGTCACCTCTATGACGCGGTGATGGCGCGCGGCTGGTTCCGGCGCCGTCCCGGGACCGCCCGCCTGATCGCGTACGGACTGGCCGCCCTCGTGCTCCTCGCTGCCGCGGGCGCCGCCGGGCTGCTGGGGCTGTTCGGGTTCGGCTTCCTGGCGGTCGGTGGTCTCGTCACCGCCATCGCGCTGTTCTCCACGGGCCACCTCATGCCTGCCCGCACAGCCGACGGCTCGGCCATGCTCGCGCAGGCCAAGGGCTTCGAGCTCTACCTCCGAACCGCAGAGGCCGACCAGATCAAGTTCGAGGAGGGCATCGACGTCTTCTCCCGCTACCTCCCGTACGCGATCGTGTTCGGCGTGGCCGAGCGGTGGGTGAAGGTCTTCGAGCGACTGGCGGCCGAAGGACGCTGGACCCCGACGAACACCTGGTACTCCGGGCCCCACGGCTACCTCTTCTACCCGGGATTCGCCGGATCGCTCGACAGCCTGACCGCGTCGATGTCGTCGTCGCTCCACGCGGCCGAGGCTGCAGCAGCCAAGGCCAGTGGTGGCGGGTCGGGCTTCGGCGGTGGCGGTGGTTTCGGCGGAGGCGGCGGTGGGGGCTGGTGACCCAGCCCTAGACTGGCGGCCATGTCGCGCACCGTCATCCTCGTGGCCGGGCCGTCGGGCAGCGGCAAGTCGCGGCTGTCGGGCCACACGGGCGTCCCCCAACTCCGACTTGACGACTTCTACTTCGACATCGACCGCCCGGGCATGCCGTGCGTCCACTTCGGGGGTGGCGACACCACCCAGACCATGGTCGACTGGGACGACGTCGCCTCCTGGGACCTTGCCGCAGCGGTCGAGGCACTGGCGTCCCTCGTCGAGACCGGACGCGCCACCACCCCCGTGTACGACATCTCGACCAGCCGGGCGACCGGTTCACGGGAGGTGGACCTCGATGACTCCGGTTCGGTGCTCGCTGAGGGGATCTTCGCCCCCGATCTGTTGGCCCCCTGTCGCGAGCGGGGTCTCAGCGTCCTGCCCATCTGGCTCGACCGACCGCGCGAGCTCAACTTCCTTCGACGCCTGCGCCGCGATCTCGCCGAACACCGCAAACCCCCGGCCGTCCTCGTCAGGCGGGGTGTCGCCCTGTACCGGCACGAGCCCTCCCTGCGCGCCGAGGCCCTGGCCCTCGGCTTCGAGCCGATGTCCATGGCGCAGGCGCAGGGAGCGGTGCGCGCATTCGGGTGTCTGGCTGCGACGACGTGACGGGCACCGACCTCGCGACGCAGGACCCGTGGCGCGCAGCCCTCGCTGCGCCGGGTCCGCGTCCGACTGACGGTCTCGACGCCGACTCCCCCACCGGCTGGCCGAACGCCCCGTGGTTCCGCAACTCGGCCTTCCGCTTCTTCTCGTTCGTGATGATCGCCTCGGTCCTGACCGCCGTCGCCTCCGTCGGACTCTCCGGCGTCACGGGCAGCCCGGGCCTCGGAGAACTCCTGGCCATCGTGACCGCGTACTTGGTCGTGGTCTGGCTGCTCGAGAACCGCGGCTGGCCCTTCGAACTGCGGCTCCGTCGCTGGCGCGGCCTGCTGGTCGGTCTGGCGCTCGGCGCCGGAGCCTGCCTCGTGGTCGTCGGTGTCCTCGTGCTCGTCGGTGCCCGCCGCTTCACCGGCGTGGACGCCGACTACTCCTGGGTGTACCCGTTCTTCCGCATCGGCGTGGTCGCCGGCGTGGCCGAGGAGATCATGTTCCGCGGCATCATCCACCGCCTCGTCGAGTCGCACTGGGGCACGTGGGTCGCGCTCGCCGTCAGCTCCCTGGCGTTCGGGGGCGTCCACCTGACCAATCCGGACGCGACGATCTGGGGTGCGGTCGCCATCGCCGTCGAGGCGGGTCTCATGTTCGGGGCCCTGTACACGCTGACGCGCTCGTTGTGGCTCGTCATCGGCGTCCATGCGGCCTGGAACGTCGTCCAGGGGCCGGTGCTGGGGTCGGTCGTCTCGGGCGCCGACCTCTTCGGTGCCGGCTGGTTCACCAGTGAGCCATCAGGGCCCGACTGGCTCTCCGGGGGTGCCTTCGGCATCGAGGCGTCACCAGTGGCGGTGGTCGTCTGGCTGATCGTCGCGGTGTGGGCGATCCGGAAGATCGTCCGAGAGGGACGAGTCATCGCCCCCTTCTGGGTGAGGCACCGACGCGCCCGATCAGTCCTGCCCGACGAGGTCGACCAGGAATCCTGACACACCCGTGTCGAGACGGACCGTCGCCAACTCGTCAGCCCTCGTCGCCCCGTGGTTGACGATCACGATCGGCTTCCCGTGCTTGTGCATCAGGCGCGGGAAGCGGAAGCCGCTCATCACGGTCAGGGACGACCCGACGACGAGCATGGCGTCCGCAGCGTCGCACCACGCCATCGCCGTGTGGACGCGCTCCTTGGGCACCGGCTCGCCGAAGAAGACCACGTCAGGCTTCAGCATCCCCCCGCACGCCTCGCACTCCGGGACGACGAAGTCGGCCCAGTCGCGGACGTCGGCGTCCATGTCGGGACGAAGTTCTGCATGTCCCATGGGCAGCGACATGTCGACGTGCGGGTTGAGGGCCGTGAGGCGTTCCTGGAGTGCCCCACGTGAGCTGAGGTGGCGGCAGTCGAGGCAGACGACGTCGGCCCCGCGTCCGTGCAGGGTGACGAGACGCGTCGACCCGGCGGCCTCGTGCAGACCGTCCACATTCTGCGAGACCACCCCGACCAGTCGCCCCGGACGTCCGGTGGACTCCCACGTCGCCAACGCCCGATGACCTTCGTTGGGCCCTGACAGCACGGCCCGCGACCATCCGATGTAGTTCCGGGCCCAGTAGCGTCGCCGATTCGCCTCGTCGCCGACGAACTCGTCGTAGAGCATCGGTGTGGCCTCGGCCGCCCGAGGACCGCGGTAGTCGGGGACGCCCGAGTCGGTCGACATCCCCGCTCCGGTCAGCACGACGACGCTCCCGGACGAGAGGATCTCTCGTGCCTCGCCGATCGTGCCGCGCAGGACGCTCGTCGGTTCCCAGCGGCGCGTCGCCCGCCTCACGTGGACGGCCATCAGGGAGCGATGGGCGCCCACTCGGGGCCGGTCGCGCCCAGTTCCTCAGGCAGCTTCGCGAAGATCGGCGACGGCTTCGACAGCGGGCGTCCGGCCTCGATCGGCGTCGACTCCCACCGCGCCAACTCGGATGCGTAGTCACCCGTCAGCACGGGGTAGGTGAAGTCACCCTCACTGACCTCGCTCAGCTGGGGCTGCGCCGCCCACACACCCTCGCCGCCCAGTGCCTCGAAGACCTTCTGCGCCGCGTGCGGCATGAAGGGGGTGAAGAAGGTGTTGCAGTCACTGACGACCTGCAACGCCACGTGCAGCACGGTGTCGCGACGACCCGGGTCGTTCTTGAGCTTCCAGGGTTCGCAGTCCGAGAGGTACTTGTTGGCCAGGCCGACGATGCGCATCGCCTCGCTGATCGCGTGCTTGAACTTGCACGAGCCGAGGAGGTCGCCGATGGTGGCGAACGCTGCTGTTGATGCGTCCAGGAGCGCACGGTCGACGTCGGTCAGGTCACCGGCCGCCGGGATGGCACCGACGTTCTTGTGGGCCATCGAGATCGACCGGTTGACCAGGTTGCCCCACTCGTTGGCGAGCTCGAAGTTCGTGCGTCGCACGAACTCCTCCCACGTGAAGTCGGTGTCCTGGTTCTCGGGGCCGGCTACGGCGATGAAGTAGCGCAGCGCGTCCGGACCGAATTCGCGGAGGAAGTCACCGACGAAGATGGACGCACCGCGCGAGCTGGCGACCTTCGACCCCTTCATGGTGAGGAATTCACTCGACACCACCTCTGTGGGCAGGTCGAGCGCGCCGAACCACTCACTCGGCGTCCCGCCCCTGGCTCCCTCGCCGTTCGTGCCGAGCAGGATGCCCGGCCAGATCACGGAGTGGAAGACGATGTTGTCCTTGCCCATGAAGTAGTAGGAGCTCGCCTGACCCTCGGTCCAGAACTGCTTCCAGGCGTCCGGGTCGCCGGTGCGGCGAGCCCACTCGATGGACGCCGACAGATACCCGATCACCGCGTCGAACCAGACGTAGATGCGCTTCATGGGGTGGTCGTGCCAGCCCTCGAGCGGCACCGGGACGCCCCAGTCGAGGTCGCGGGTGATGGCCCGCGGGCGAAGCTCCTTGAGCAGGTTGTTCGAGAACCGCAACACATTGGGACGCCAGTCCTCGCGCGTGCCGAGCCAGCGTCCGAGTTCGTCGGCGAGGGCGGGCAGGTCGAGGAAGAAGTGTTCGGTCTCGACGAACTCGGGCACCTCGCCGTCGATGCGCGAGCGGGGGTTCTTGAGGTCGGCCGGGTCGAGCTGGTTGCCGCAGTTGTCGCACTGGTCGCCTCGCGCGCCGTCGAAGCCGCAGATCGGGCAGATCCCCTCGATGTAGCGGTCGGCGAGGGTGCGTCCGGTCGACGGACTGATGGCGCCCAACTGGGTCTTGGCGACGACGTAACCGTTGCGGTGGAGGCTCGAGAAGACCTCCTGCACCACGGCGTAGTGGTTCGGGGTCGTGGTGCGCGTGTAGAGGTCGTAGCTCAGCCCGAGCCCGGCGAGGTCCTCCGCGATGATGCGGTGGTACTTGTCGGCCGTCTCACGGGCTGTGAGGCCCTCCTGATCGGCCTTCACCTGGATCGCGGTGCCGTGCTCGTCGGTGCCCGAGACCATGAGCACGTTGTGCCCACTCATGCGCATGAAGCGCGAGAAGACGTCGGAGGGGACACCGAAACCAGACACATGACCGATGTGGCGGGGCCCATTGGCGTAGGGCCACGCGACTGCGGCGAGAACATTGGCGCACATGCGCCCCAGCCTATTGCAGCCGCGAACGCACCCCGAACCAGGCGATTGGCCCGCCGGAGGACCCTCAGAAGAGGGTGAGTTCCTCGTGGGTGGGCGCGACAACCGGACGCACGCGCGCCACAGCCGTCTTCACGGACGCTTCCGGCACCCCGTAGCCGGGGCCGTGCGCCACCGGCGTCCCCTGCTGCCAGGCGGTCGCGGCGGCCCTGGCACGGACATCCGCAGCCTCGTTCAGCGGGTGGCCCGCGTGACCCTTGACCCACTCGAAGCGGACGGTTCGGCCAGCCAGTTCGGCGTCCAGATCCTTGAGCAGGTCGACGTTCAGGACGGGCTTGCCGTCGGCCTTGCGCCACCCCTTGCGCTTCCAGCCCGGCATCCACTTGGTGACCGAATTGATCACGTATTGCGAGTCGCACAGGATGCGCAGCGGTTCGTCGGGTGTGGACGCCGTCTGCCGCACCAGGTCGAGCACGGCCATCAGCTCGCCCATGTTGTTCGTGCCGTGTGGCCAGCCCCCCGCCGCCCAGTGGTCGTCGTCGATGTACCAGGCCCACCCCGCAGGGCCGGGGTTGGACAGGGACGAACCGTCAGCCGCAGCGATGATCACGCCCGTATCTTAGGGGCCGTGCGCGGAAAACCGGTTGCCCCGACGGGGCGACGAGGGGTTGAGTGGGACGCATGCCCGAGTACGTGATCTGCGAGGTCGCCGTGCCCGCGTCCGGTGAAGCCCTGCCGTCGTGGGTGCTGCGCGACGTGACGCGCCTCTGGGAGGCCAGGGCGACCGAGCTCATCGGCAGCCTCGACTTCGTCGATGAGCCGGCGTCCCTGATGCGCAACTACGCCGCCCAGGACGGCCAGGACTGGACCTATCTCGTGGCCGTCGCCGGGTGCGACACGTCGGCACTCCCCCGCGACGGACGCACCGGCCGTCCGGTGGTCAACTTCGATGCCGATGGCGGTTCACCCGGTGGGGACGGCAGGCTCCTGGGTTTCTCGACCGTCGAGTGCCCGACCCGCGACAACCTGCTGCTGGCGAACCTCGACGTCCTCGTCGACGCTCCCTTCCGTCGCCAGGGCCTGGGAACCGACCTGTACCTCGCGGCCGAACGCTGCGCGATCGATCATGGACGCCGCATCTTCCTCGACTGGTCGAGCCATCAGCCTCCCCGACCCGGCGAGGCCCGCCTCGTCCCACCCACCGACGTGGGCGCGATCCCCCTGGACGCCGCCACCCGCTTCGCCCTGCGCCACGGCTTCGACCTGGAGCAGGTCGAACGACACTCGGTGCTCGACCTGCCCTGCGCCGCGGACGCGCTTGACCGAATCTGGTCCGACGCGGCCCCCCGGGCGTCCGGATACCGCCTTCGGACGTTCGAGGGACGCATTCCGGACGATCTCATCGACGCCTACGTCTCTCTGCTGGTGCACTTCACCGCAGAGGAACCCGTCGCCGGGCTCGAGGTCGAGGTCGAGAACTGGGACGCCGACCGCGTCCGACGGATGGAGGAGCGTCGCACTGCGAGCGGACGCCGGGTCTGGAACACCGTCGCGATCCACGAAGCCAGCGGCGACGTGGCAGCGATGACCGAACTCAGCTGCCCGTCGCTGGGTGGGCGCACCCAGCATGGCTTCCAGAACGTGACCATCGTCGACTCCCGGCACCGCGGTCACCGGCTGGGATGGCTGGTCAAGGTGGCCAACGTCCGTGCCCTGCAGGAGGGCGATCCGGGGCGCCGTCGCATCCACACCTGGAACGCCGGTGAGAACCAGTGGATGCTCGCGATCAACGACGCGATGGGCTTCCGTCCGAAACTGGCCGAGGGCGCGTGGCAGAAGAAGCTCCCCTGAAGCCTGCCTCAGGCCAGGTCGGCCGGGCCGAACGCCTGGGGCAGCACCTGGTCGAACGTCATGATCCCCAGCGGTGTCTCGATCAGCATGGACGCCCCGCCGTGCTCCGAGAGCAACTGGCGGCAGCGGCCGCACGGCATGATGGTCGCGCCCTCGCCGTTCACGCAGGTGAAGGCGACCAGGCGTCCCCCACCGGTGGAGTGGAGGTCTGAGATCAGTCCGCACTCGGCGCACAGCACGACCCCGTAGGCCGCGTTCTCGACATTGCACCCGACGAGGACGCGGCCGTCGTCCGCCAGCCCCGCCGCCCCGACCGGGTAGTGGGAGTACGGCACGTACGCGCGGGTCGAGACCTCACGTGCAGCGCGACGGAGGGCGTCCCAGTCGATCCCGGCGTCCACGTCAGTGGCCTTCCTTGACGTACGCGACGCCGTCCGCGGCAGGGGCCCTGACCCGCCCGACGAGCCCGGCGACGGCGATGATCGTGGCCACATACGGAAGGATCAGCAGGAACTGGCTCGGCATCGGGGTGTTGATGGTCTGCAACTGGCTGGCCATCTGGGTGACGAAGCCGAAGAACAGCGCCATCAGGGCCGAGAGACCCGGACGCCAACGTCCCATGATCAGCGCGGCCAGGGCGATGAAGCCGTTGCCTACCGTCATGTCCTTGTTGAAGGCGCCGGCGAACCCGATGGTGAAGAACGCCCCGCCCAGACCCGCGAACACCGACCCGACCAGGACGGCCGACCAACGGGTCATGGCCACGTTGATGCCCACCGTGTCGGCAGCCTGGGGATGCTCGCCCACGGCGCGGACGCGAAGCCCCCACTTGGTGCGGAAGAGCAGGAACCACACCAGCACGACGGACGCCAGCGCCATGTAGGCCAGGGCCGTCTGCTTGAACAGGACGTCACCGAAGAAGGGGATCTTCGACAGTCCGGGGATGGCGATCTTCTCCATGATCGGCGGCTGGTTGAGCTTGAGCGAGTTCGGCTGGATCGACTGGTCGAAGATGAACCCCGTCAAACCCGAGGCGAAGAGGTTGATCACCACGCCGATGACCACCTGCTCGACGAAGTACTTGATGCTGAACAGCGCGAGCAGGGCACCCATCACCATGGCGCCGATCACGGCCGCCACGAGGGCGATCGTGATCGACTGGGTCATCGAGCCGACGATGGCTGCCATGAAGGCGGCCGTCAGCATCTGGCCCTCGATGGCGACGTTCACGACGCCCGACCGCTCGCACATGACACCGCAGAGGGCGCCGAGGATCAGCGGTGTCGCAAAATCGATGGTGCCGGCGAACTGGTTGGCGACGGGGAACGGGAGCTCGCGTCCGGCTGCGGCCCAGGTCAGGAAGCCCAGGACCACCGCCAGACCGGCGACCGTGCCCGCGAACGCGGTCATGCGGCCGTGGAGGCGCCCGGAGATGAAGCCGACCGCGGCCAGCAGGGTCACCGCAGCGGCAGTCGCGACGGTCGCCAGTCCCGGTACCTGCAGCGTCGGGAGCTGGACCTCGTTGAAGGCGTCCGAAAGGGCGAAGTGCGCGGTGCCCTCCGTGCGGGTGGCCAACCACACCAGCAGGAGCCCGACCACGCCGATCAGGACGCCCGTCGAGATGCGGCTCGACCGGGCCTCGCGTGACTCGGTCTGTCGGAGCACCACTTCCTCGACCTGGGGCGAAACCAGGATGGTGGGGGTGTCGTCGGTGTTCATGCGGCCTGACCTCCCTGTGACGCCGGGGCCTGGGCCGCGGGCTTGCGCGTGCGTTCCTTCAGGAAGGGCAGCAGGCTGCGGACCAGCATCGGCGCCGCGACGAACATGACGATCAGGGCCTGCAGAACGGCCGTCAGGTCGAGCGGCGTCCCGGCCTTGGCCTGCATCGACAGACCACCGGCCTGCATGGCACCGAAGAGGAGGCCTGCGAGGACGGTGCCCAGCGGACGCGAGCGTCCGAGCAGCGCCACCGTGATCGCGTCGAAGCCGATGCCACCGACGAGACCCGAGGTGAGCGGGGTGGGCGTCCCCGCAACGGACGGGGCGAGGGCAGCGAGGACACCGGCGAAACCGGCAAGCCCTCCGGCCAGCAACATGGTGATGGTCGTGGTGTTGGCGACGCTCATGCCCGCCGTGGCCGACGCGTGGGGGTTGGCGCCCACGGCGCGAATCGTGAAGCCGAGGCGCGTGCGTTCCATGATCCACCAGACGAGCACGGCCAGCCCGATGGCGAAGAGGAAGCCCAGGTGCAGCCGCGACCCCTCCAACCTCGGGAACGTGGCGTTCCATTCCACGACCGGCGAGATCGGATCGGTTCGCCCGGGACGCTGGAACGTTGAGGTCGTCAACAGCCAGGCCAACAGGCCCGCAGCGATGTAGTTGAGCATGATCGTCACGATGACCTCATGGGCACCGGCCTTGGCCTTCAGGATGCCCGCGATGCCGCCCCACAGCGCCCCGGCGACGACGCCGGCGATGATGGCGAGCGGCAGGTGGACGACCATCGGCAGACCGTGGAAGCTGAAGCCGACCCAGGCTGCGAAGATGGATCCCCAGATGGCCTGCCCCTGGGCGCCGATGTTGAAGAGGCCCGCCCGGAACGCCAGTCCGACACCGAGGCCGGCTGCGATCAGTGGCGCGGCCTGGGCTGTGGTCTCGGTGATGGCCTGCCAACTGCCGAAAGCGCCGGTGAACAGGGCGGAATAAGCCGACGACACCTTCGTCCACGAGGCCGAGATCGCGTCGCCGGGCCGATCGAAGAAGTAGGTCCACTTGTTGGTGATCGCTGGATCAGAGAAGACCATTAGGAACCCACCGAGGATGAAGGCCAGCACGAACGACGCCACCATCACCCACACCTCGTTCCACGGCATCACGCGGCGGGAGCGGGCGGATGACGTGGGAACTGGCGCTGCCGGGCTCGGTGCGACCGGGGCCGTGGTGCCGCTCATCGCTGGTCTCCTCTGGCTGCGGCCTGTGCCGCTTCGCTGTGGGGAATGCCGGCCATCATCAGGCCAAGGACGTCGCGTTGGGTGTCGGGGGGCACGATGCCCACGATCTTCCCGCGGTACATCACGGCGATCCGGTCGGCCAGCGCCTCGACCTCTTCCAACTCGGTCGAGACGATGACGACCGCGGTGCCCTTGTCGCGTTCCGCGACGAGACGCTTGTGAAGGAACTCGATGGCGCCCACGTCGACGCCTCGGGTGGGCTGGCTCGCCACCAGCACCGACAGTGGACGCGACAGCTCCCGGGCGAGCACCACCTTCTGCTGGTTGCCGCCGGACAGGCTCGAGACGTGCAGGTCGATCGACTGCGTGCGGATGTCGAACTCGTCGACGCTGCGGGCCGCGTTCTCGCGGATCCCCTTCCAGTCCAGCGTTCCGGCGTGGGTGAAGTCCTCGACATGGTTGAGGACGAGGTTCTCCGCAACGGTGAAGCTGCCGACGTAGCCGTCGTGCTGGCGGTCTTCGGGGACGAACCCCATCCCGGCGTCGATCGTCCCCTTGGGCTTGAGTTTGGCGATGTCGACCCCGTCGAGGAGGATGCGTCCGCCGAGCACGGGGATCTTGCCCAACAGTGCGTCGGCCAGTTCGGTCTGACCGTTGCCCTGGACGCCGGCGATGCAGAGGATTTCGCCGCCCGACACATCGAAGTCAAGATGATCGACCACCACCGAGCCACCGGGGTCGGCGACGGTCAGGTCCTCGACCTGGAGTCGCAACTCGCCCAGCGTCGGTGCGTCCTTGTCGACGCGCATGCTGACCGCGCGTCCGACCATCATCTCTGCGAGTTCGCCCTCGGACGCCTCAGGTTCGGCCTCCCCCACCACCCTGCCGCGACGGATGACCGTGATGTCGTCGGCAATGGCGCGCACCTCGCGCAACTTGTGGGTGATGAAGACGATGGCACGCCCCTCGTCGCGCAGTGACTGCATGACAGCCATCAACTCGTCGATCTCCTGCGGCGTGAGCACGGCGGTGGGTTCGTCGAAAATCAGGTACTTGGCGTCGTTCGCCAGCGACTTCAGGATCTCGACCCGCTGCTGGATGCCGACGGGCAGGTGCTCGACGACCGCGTCCGGCTTCACGGCCAGCTTGTACCGGTCGGACAACTCCTCGACGCGACGCCTGGCACTGCGGATGTCGAGGGTGCCCAGACGGCCCTCCTCGCGTCCCAGGACGATGTTCTCGGCCACGGTGAACACCGGCACGAGCATGAAGTGTTGGTGCACCATGCCGATCCCGGACGCCATGGCCTGCTTGGGGGACGCGAAGTGCTGCACCTCGCCGTCGATCGTGATCTCCCCTTCGTCTGCGGTCAGCAAACCGTAGAGGATGTTCATCAGGGTCGACTTGCCCGCGCCGTTCTCGCCCAGCAGGCAGTGGATGCGTCCGGGGACGATGTCGAGGTCGATGTGGTCGTTCGCGACGAGGGTGCCGAATCGTTTCGTGACGCCCCTGAGACTGAGCCCTGCCGCGAGAGGCGGCCGCGCTGCCGCTGGGATCGAAGTGGTGGACACGCGTTGATCCTCCCACAAGGGGGTCGGTATTGATGGAGGTGAAAGTGGGACACCACGGGCGGGGACGCAGGGTCCCCACCCGTGGTGTCGGTGGTGCGGATGCTCAGCGGGCGAGCAGGATCACTTGGGCTGCGAGGCCGACGTGATCTTGATGGTTCCCGCGATGATGTCGGCCTTGATCTTCTCGAGGTCGGCCTTCATCTCGGCCGAAACGGTGCCGTCGAACTCGTGGAACGGCGCGATGCCGGTGCCACCGTTCTCGAGCGTGCCGATGTAGGGATCAGAGCTGAAGGTGCCTTCCTTGGCCGACTTGATGGCCTCGAACACGGCGGTGTCCATGCCCTTGTAGACCGAGGTCAGGATGACCTTGCAGAACTCGGACGCCGAGATGCAACCGTCGGTGTCTACCCAGATCGACTTGGCCTTGCCCTTGCTGGCCGAGGTGGCCTGCAGCGCGCCGCTGCCGGCAGGACCGGCGACCGGGAAGAGGATGTCAGCGCCCTGGCTCATGAGGTTGGTAGCCGTGGTCTTGCCGCCGGCGACGTTCTCGAAGGGGCTCGCCCCGGGGACGAACTGGCCGTCCTGCTTGGCGGCGTCCCAGCCGAGGAGCTTGACGCTCGCCATCTTCTGCTTGTTGTAGTACTCGACGCCCTGGGCGAAACCGTCCATGAAGATCGTGACGGTCGGGATCTTCATGCCGCCAAACGTGCCGACCTTGCCGGTCTTCGAGGTGCCCGCAGCCACGTAGCCGGCGAGGAAGCTCGACTCGGCCGTGTTGAACACGAGGGGCTTGAAGTTGGTGAGACCGGCAGCCGAGGCCGGGTTGTCGTCGACGATCGCGAACTTGATCTCGGGGTGCGCCTTGGCGGCGGCGACGGTCGCGTCCGACAGCAGGAAGCCGACGGTGACGATGACGTTGCAGTCGGAGTCGATCATCGACTGCACGTTGGTGGAGAAGTCCTTGACGTCCTTGGACTCGACCTCATTGGTCTCGATGGCGAGGTCGGTCTTCGCCTTGACGAGCCCGTCGTGGGACGTCTGGTTGAACGACTTGTCGTCGAAGCCGCCGGAGTCGGAGACCATGCACGCCTTGAACGACGTCATGGGGGCTTCGGACGTTGCCGAGGCGGTGGCGGACGCGGTGGGCGTGGCACTGGTGCCGGGCGCCTCAGCGCAGCCAGCCAGGGACATCGCCACAACGCTGAGCGCCATGGGCGCGACGAGCAGGGATTTCTTCACGAAACTGCCTCCTGAGCAGATGAAATTGCACGCTCTCGATCAGAGCACACGCCATGTTATCGCCGACCATTCCCCGTCGCAGCGCGGGGCACCTCCCGTCACAGAATCGTTACGGTCACGGCCGGGCATGCCACGAGGGGCCGACCCCCGTGTGGGTCGACCCCTCGATGACGTCTGACAGTGAAGGCTCAGAAGGTCTCGTGCGGCTTGTACAGGCCCCACACGTCGCGGAGTGCGTTGCACACCTCGCCGACCGTCGCATTGGCCTTGAGGGCCTCCTTCATCGGGTACAGAAGGTTCTCGGACGTCTTGGCGGTCTCCTGGATCTTGACCAGGGCGGCCTGCACCACGTCGTTGTCACGACGGGCACGGAGGTCGGCCAGTCGCGCCTCCTGCTGGGCGCCGATCGTGGGATCGACGCGCAGGGGCTCGTACGTGTCTTCCTCCTCGACCGTGAACTTGTTGACGCCGACGACCACGCGCTCACCGGAGTCGACCTGCTGCTGGTAGCGGTAGGCCGACAGCTCGATCTCGGACTTCTGGAAGCCTTCCTCGATGGCCTTGGTCGCGCCACCGCGGGCATCCACGGCTTCGATGAGCTTCCAGATCTCGGCCTCGACCTCGTCGGTCAGCGACTCGACGACGTACGAGCCGGCCCACGGGTCGACCGTCTTGCAGACGTCCGATTCGTACGCGATGACCTGCTGGGTGCGCAGGGCAAGACGCGCCGCCTTCTGCGTCGGGAGGGCAATGGCCTCGTCGAAGGAGTTCGTGTGCAGGGACTGCGTGCCACCCATGGTCGCAGCCAGGGCCTGCACGGCCACGCGGACCATGTTGACCTCGGGCTGCTGGGCCGTGAGCTGGACGCCGGCCGTCTGGGTGTGGAAGCGCAGCATGAGCGACTTGGGGTTCTGGGCGCCGAAGCGCTCCTTCATGATCTTCGCCCAGACACGGCGGGCGGCGCGGAACTTCGCGACCTCCTCGATGATCGTGGTGCGGCTCACGAAGAAGAACGACAGTCGGGGACCGATGTCGTCGACCTTGAGGCCCGCGTCCACGGCCGCCTGGACATAGGCGATGCCGTCAGCGAGGGTGAAGGCGATCTCCTGCGCGGGCGTCGCGCCGGCCTCGGCCATGTGGTAACCCGAGATCGAGATCGTGTTCCACTTCGGGACGTTGTCCTTGCAGTAGGCGAAGATGTCGGAGATCAGGCGCAGGGACGGCGCGGGCGGGAAGATGTAGGTTCCTCGCGCGATGTACTCCTTGAGCACGTCGTTCTGGATGGTGCCCGTGAGCTTGTCAGCGGGAATGCCCTGTTCCTCGGCGACGAGCTGGTAGAGCAGCAGCAGGATCGCCGCAGGGGCGTTGATGGTCATCGAGGTCGAGACCTCGCCCAGCGGGATGCCGTTGAAGAGGATCCGCATGTCCTCGATCGAATCGATGGCGACGCCGACCTTGCCGACCTCACCCTCGCTGAGGGGGGCGTCCGAGTCGTAACCCATCTGGGTGGGGAGGTCGAAGGCGACGGAGAGGCCCATGGTGCCGGCCGCGATCAGTTCCTTGTAGCGCGCGTTCGATTCCGCGGCGTTGCCGAATCCCGCGTACTGGCGCATCGTCCAGGGGCGCACCGTGTACATCGTGGGGTACACGCCACGGGTGTAGGGATACTTGCCGGGCTCGCCCAGCTTGGCAGCCGCGTCGAAGTCCGCAAGGGCCTCGGGGCCGTACACCGATTCGAACGGGGTTCCCGTCTCAGTCTGTCCACTCATGGGTCTCACCCTATCGAGTCCGGTCCCGCGGCGAACGAGTGGGAAGGACTTTCCCGCCGACCTGGTCAGCTCACCTGGCGGACGAGCGCCTCTGCGGCGTCGAGGATGGCCCGCGTCTCGCCGGGCCAGTTGGCCTCCTGCCCCCGATAGGGACCGGTGGCCAGCGAGATGATGACCGCCGCTGCCCTCAGCCTCAGCTCTGTTGCGTCGACGCGGTCGTCGAAAACGGGCACCCACGTGCGGATCAGGTCGTGGACGCGGGACGCCTGGGCGGGGTTCATGCGTTGGACGGTCGACAGGTGGGCGACGAGACACGCGAGGTCGTCAGCCCTGCGCCCCGGGCCGATCGTGTCGATGTCGAGGACGCCGACGATGCGTCCGCCTGCGACGTGCACCTGGCCCTCGTGGAAGTCGCCGTGCGTGGGTTCGTCACCCTGGGGGATGCCCGCCAGACCGGAGGTGATGCGTCCGACCATCCAGTCCAGCCTCGCTCGTTCGGGAGGCAGTGCGTGCGAGACGAGACCCGCGTAGTGGGCCACGGAGTCCGACCACGGTGGTCGGCGCTCCAGCCGACCGATGGACGCGGGCATCGAGTCGAGGAGGGCGATGATGTCCTCCGCGCGGCACGGTGCGTCGGAGTCGAACATGGCCTTCGCCAGGGCGCGTCCGGGCAGTTCGTCGAGCACGAGGAGGTGGTCGTTGGTCGTCGCTGCCACCGTGGGCGCGGGGACGCCGGCCGCCAGCAGCAGGTCGTGGCGTTCAAGGATCGAGTCGAAGAGCCGCGGCCTGAGGACCTTGACGTAGAAGGTGCGGTCGGGGTTGGTGATCGTCATCCGCAGGACGGCGCGGCGACGGGGTCGGTAGGCGATCATCGCCAGGGTGATCTGGGACGCGGTCACCTCGGTGGAGACGAGCCGGCGCGAATTCACGAGGTCGGCCATGCGCTCGGGGTAGGCCGCGCGGGCCAGACCGGGGAGGTCGGGGTCATCGGGGTACACCCAGATGGCCACCTCGCGGTCGCCGTCGGCGAACAGTGTCGCGCGCTCGTCCGCGGTGCTGGGGCCTCCGACCCGGACGCTGACGCCCAGCAGTTCGTCCCTGCGTCCGTAGGGCCACTCGACCGCGGACTGGTAGGTGGCGGTGGTCGAGAGCCCCGGATTGGCGTCGATGTGGGCCAGTTGCCAGCGCAGCAGGCGTCCGCCGGCGTGCTCGACGGCAGCCTGCAGCAGCGAGCCGACCGCATCGGTCGTCAGCAGGATCGCGCCGTCCGGGTCAATCGGTCCCACCGGCCTCCTCCTGACCGTCGATTCGGCGGGCGGTGAGCCAGGCGGCCCGACGCCCGTCGAGTTCCGACACGATCACCTCGACCTCGGCGACCTGGGGCAGGTCGGGCGCGGCATCCGGAGCCCGATCGAGCCGGACGCGGACCGCTTCACCCACCTGGGGGAGGCGTCCGGTCTGGGCGACGAACCATCCGGCGACAGTGTCGTAGGGGCCTTCGGGAAGGTCGAACCCGAACTTCTCGCCGAAGTTCTCCAGCGTCATCAGGCCGTCGATGTCGTTGAACGACATGTGGGTCGCGGACCCGTCCTGCGGCACGTCGTACTCGTCGGTGATCTCCCCGATCAATTCCTCGACGAGGTCCTCGAGCGTAACGATGCCCGCGGTGCCGCCGTACTCGTCCTGGACGACTGCGAGGTGGGCCCCGTGGCGACGCATCTCGGTGAGGGCGCGGAGCACCTTGACGGTGTCGGGCAGAGAGAAGATGGGCCGAACCAACCGCGAGACAGATGATGATCGGGTCGACGGATCGAGGTCCATCAGGTCACGCACGTGAAGAAAGCCGATCACGCGGTCAACGGAGCCCTGGATGACGGGGTATCGGCTGTGCGAGCCGCCCTGGACAGCACGGATGGCCTTGTGTGCAGGCATTTCACCGGGCAGGAAGTCGACTTCGGTGCGCGGGATCATGACCTCCCGAAGGCTGCTGCCGCCGGCGTCGAACACCTCGTCGAGGATCTGCCTCTCCTCCAGTCCCAACGTCGCCGAGCCGATGACCATCTGGCGCAATTCCTCGTCGGTGACTTCTTCCTTCGAGGCCTTCGGGTCGCCCCCGAGCAGTCGCACGGCGACGTCGGTCGACACGCCCAGGAACCAGATGATCGGTCGGGCGGCGCGCGCGATGACATCGACCAGGGGCGCCAGGCCCATCGCCACGCCCTCGGCGCGCTGCATGGCCAGCCGCTTGCTGGTCAACTCTCCGAGCACGATCGAGAAGTAGGAGATGACGACGGTGATCAGCACGAGCGCCAGCGCGTCGGCCACACCGTCGGACATTCCCCACTGCTGGAAGACGGGAGCCAGCTCGCCGGCGAGGGTCGCGCCACCGAAGGCGGCGGAGAGAAACCCCGAGAGGGTGACGCCGATCTGGACGGCGGAGAGGAAGCGGTTCGGTTCCGCGGTCAGGCGGGCAATGGCCTCGCCCCTCTTGCCACGGGTGGCGAGCTGCTTGATCTGGCTCTCGCGGAGTGACACGAGGGCCATCTCGGCCGCCGCGAAGACGCCTCCCACAATGATGAAGAGAAAGATCAGCCCGATGTTGAGCGCCACGGCCCCCATGTCAATGCACCCGCCTCAGAGTGACGGGTGCACAGGGACTGTGACCCTCCTGGTCTGACCGGCCACCCTGCGTGCGCGCTCGCTTCACCCCTCCAGAGTAGACAACCGGGACCCACCGGCGGAATCGGCGA
>CALKHV010000011.1 GCA_937988865.1 uncultured Propionibacteriaceae bacterium
ACCGCCTGGGCGGCGAGGTCGGCGGCAGCCTGGGTCGTGAGTGTGATGCCCGCCGCGAATCCCCACGAACCGTCGTGCACGACGCGGACGCTGATGCCGAGGTCGGTATCGTCCGAACTCGATTCCAGTCGTGAGTCGCGAACGTCCCTGCGTCCGGTCAGGTGGCGTTCAATTCGGACGTCGGCGTGGGACGCACCCAGCTCTCGCGCACGCGAGAGCGCCGCGTCTGCCAGAGCCGCGAGTGGTAGTCCGGTGAAGGTCTCGTCAAGCATGGGACCCACTCTAGGACGCCCCGCTGACAAAACGGGTGTGGCCCCGAGTCGGTCCAGGGTCGGTGCTCTCCGGCGCGCGCATGGACGCCACGAGGCCCGCAGGCGCCCGCTCGTACGCTGGGCCCATGGCTGTTGCGATCCGTGTCATCCCTTGTCTGGACGTCCACGACGGCCGGGTCGTCAAGGGCGTCAACTTCACCAATCTCCGGGACGCCGGCGACCCCGTCGAACTCGCCCGTCGTTACGGTGACTCCGGCGCCGACGAGATCACGTTCCTCGACATCTCGGCGTCCTCGCAGGGGCGGGCCACGACGCGTGACATGGTTCAGCGCTGCGCCGAGACCGTCTTCATCCCCCTCACCGTGGGCGGGGGGGTCGCCTCGGTGGAGGACGTCGACGCGCTCCTCCGACACGGTGCCGACAAGATCGGCATCAACACCGGTGCGATCCGGCGTCCGGGTGTGATCGACGAGATCGCGACGCGGTTCGGCAACCAGGTGCTCGTCCTGAGCCTGGACGCACGGCGTGAGCCGGGCCAACCGTCCGGGTTCGGCGTGACCACCCACGGTGGACGCACGTCCGCCGGGCTCGATGCCATCGCGTGGGTGCGCGAGGCCGCCGACCGCGGGGCCGGAGAAGTCCTGTTGAACTCCATGGACGCGGACGGCACGACGAACGGATTCGACATCGAGATGATCCGGGCGGTGCGTGAGGCCGTCGACATCCCGCTCATCGCGTCCGGGGGAGCAGGTACCGTCGACCATTTCGTCGACGCCGCCCGAGCAGGCGCAGACGCTGTGCTGGCCGCCAGCGTCTTCCACTACGAGACCCTCACGATTGCCGCCGTCAAGCAAGGGCTACGCGACGCAGGTTTTGAGATCCGCTGACTCGCGCCGGGTTCGCTCAGGTTTGAGGTAAGCCAAACCTACCCCCCTGATTGAGCGTTCAAGCGCGGCGTTATAGTTGAGTATCAAACTACGCAAGAGTCGCCCCCGCGACCTTCCCTGAAAGGTGCACTCCCTCATGAGCGCCAAACCCGCCAAGATTGTTGGCATTCTCTCCATCGTCGCCGGACTCATCATGCTGATCGCCGGTGCCGTCACCTGGGCCACGGTCACCTCCGAGCTCAAGGACGAACGCATCACGGTCGCCGCCGATGCCGCGAACTTTGCCGGCAAGCCGGTTGCAGGCCCCCTCACCGCCTTCGCGCAGGCCGAGATCATCAAGAAGCACGCCCTGCACAATGAGGAGGTCCCCGAACTCAACGGCAAGACCTACTCCGAGCTCGGCGCCATCGCCCGCCAGGCGACCACCGACGGCAACACGACCCTCGCCGATGCCGCGACAGCCATGCGTACCACCGCCATGACCGGCTCCTTCCTCCGTGCCTCGCTGTTCACCTCTGTGGTGTCCTACGGTGTCGCCGCCCTCGTCATGGGCCTCGGCATCCTGTTCGGGCTCATCGGCTGGGCCCTGATGAACCTCGCCAACGTGCGCGCAACCAAGGACTCGGTCCTCTAGGACAGATTGCAGGCGCAGCCCTTCGGCTGCTCTGGTCCATGTCACAAGCGGTGGCCGCTCCCTCCACGGGGGCGGCCACTCTTGTTCCCACGAGTCGAGGCGTCCACATCGCGAGACCTCGCGTCCATGCCTTGACGTCACCCGCTGCGTGCGCCACTCTGGGCCCATGTTCTTCCAGCTTCTCGTAGTTGCCTAGCGCTCCGACTCACGTCGAAGCGCTCCCTCGTTTGCCTGCCGGCGGCGGGGGTTTTTTGTTGAATGGAACCGGCACGCCAGCAGCACCGCACCACCCGCATCGCCCACCACTTCCGAAGGGATCCGAGATGGCCCAGAGCACCTCAACCGCCACCACGATGACCGGCGCCCAGCTGCTGGTCGCGTCGCTGGAGCAGGTCGGTGTCGACGTCGTCTTCGGCATCCCCGGCGGCGCGATCCTTCCCGCCTACGACCCGCTCTACGACTCCAGGGTGCGTCACATCCTCGTGCGCCATGAGCAGGGTGCCGGGCACGCGGCCGAGGGGTACGCCGTGGCAACCGGACGCGTGGGCGTCTGCATCGCCACCTCGGGCCCCGGAGCGACCAACCTCGTGACGCCCCTGGGGGACGCCTACATGGACTCGGTGCCCATGGTGGCCATCACGGGCCAGGTGAACTCGGCATTCATCGGCACGGACGCCTTCCAGGAGGCCGACATCCGCGGCATCACGATGCCGATCACGAAGCACAACTTCCTCGTCACGCACACCGAGGACATCCCGCTGGCCATCAAGCAGGCCTTCCACATCGCTAGCACCGGACGTCCGGGGCCCGTGCTCGTCGACATCGCCAAGGACGCCCTCGTCAATTCCGCGCCCTTCATCTGGCCCGACGATGTCGGCCTTCCCGGTTACCGGCCCAATGTGCACCCGCACATCAAGCAGATCCGTGAGGCCGCCAAGCTCATCGCCGATTCATCGCGTCCCGTGCTCTACATCGGTGGCGGCGTGGTGAAGGCGCGGGCGTGGGACGAACTGGCGTCTTTCGTCGAATACACCGGCATTCCCGTGGTCACGACGTTGATGGCCCGGGGCGTCTTCCCCGATTCCGACGAACTGAACATGGGCATGCCCGGGATGCACGGCACGGTCGCGGCGGTCGGTGCCCTGCAGAAGTCCGACCTGCTCATCGCGATCGGCACTCGTTTTGACGACCGGGTCACGGGCAGACTCGAGTCGTTCGCACCCGAGGCCAAGGTGATCCACGCCGACATCGACCCGGCCGAGATCAGCAAGAACCGTCGCGCCGACCTTCCCGTCGTGGGCGACGCGAAGGAGGTTCTGGTCGAACTCCTCGAAGCCATGAAGCGCGTCGAGATGAACGACATCACCGCCTGGCACGCCTACCTGGTGATGCTCAAGCGTCGCTACCCGACGGGCTATGACGAGCCGGACGACGGCACCCTGTCGCCGCAGTACGTGATCAAGCGGATCGGCGAGATCGCCGGTCCGGACACGATCTTCGCCGCGGGCGTCGGTCAGCACCAGATGTGGTCGGCGCATTTCCTGCCGCACGAACGTCCGGGGAAATGGTTGAACTCAGGTGGGGCAGGGACGATGGGCTACTGCGTCCCTGCCGCCATGGGTGCAAAGGTCGGCGCTCCCGACCAGGTGGTGTGGGGGATCGACGGCGACGGCTGCTTCCAGATGACCAATCAGGAATTGGTCACGTGCGCATTGAACGACATCCCGATCAAGATCGCGATCATCAACAACGGCGTGCTCGGCATGGTGCGTCAATGGCAGACCCTCTTCTACGGCGAGCGCTATTCGAACACCGACCTGCACTCGAGCCGCATTCCCGACTTCCCCAAACTGGCTGAGGCCATGGGGTGCGTCGGGCTGCGCGCCGAGACGATGGACGAGGTCGACGACGTGATCAACCAGGCCATGGCGATCAACGATCGCCCGGTGGTGGTCGAATTCGTCGTCCACAAGGACGCGATGGTCTGGCCGATGGTCGCCGCGGGTACCAGCAACAACGACATCAAGATCGCCCGCGACATGGCGCCGGCCTGGGAAGAGGAAGACCTGTGAACACCCACACACTGAGCGTCCTGGTGGCCAACCGTCCGGGCGTCCTCGCCCGGATCGCGGGCCTCTTCAGCCGTCGTGGCTTCAACATCGAGTCCCTCACGGTGGGCCCGACCGAGCGGGATGATCTCTCCCGCATGACCGTCGTGGTCACCGTGGACGATGACCTCGTCCTGGAGCAGATCGTCAAGCAGTTGAACAAGCTCATCGAGGTGCACAAGATCCTCGAACTCGAACAGTCCGCGGTGCGTCGCGAACTCGTCCTGGTGAAGGTGCGTTCCGACGTCTCGAACCGGAGCCAGATCGTCGACACCGTGAATCTCTTCCGTGGGAAGGCGGTGGACGTCGGTCACGAGTCCATTACGGTTGAGGCGACGGGAAGCCGGGAGAAGCTCGATGCCCTGCTCGAGATGCTGGCGCCCTTCGGAATCATCGAACTCGTGCAGTCCGGCCAGGTGGCCCTCGGCCGGGGAAGCAAGACCATCAACGACCGCGGACGCAACGAGCGTCGCGCGCAAGGCTAGGAGAAGCAATGGCAAAGATGTTCTACGACGACGACGCCGACCTGTCGATCATCCAGGGACGCAGCGTCGCCGTGATCGGGTACGGCTCCCAGGGTCACGCCCATGCGTTGAGCCTGCGGGACTCCGGTGTCGACGTCCGCGTCGGCCTGCGTGAGGGCAGCCCGTCCCGCGCCAAGGCCGAGGCTGAGGGCCTGCGGGTCGTCACGGTCCCCGAGGCGGTCGAAGAGGCCGACCTGATCATGATCCTCGCGCCCGACCAGCACCAGCGGAAGATCTACGCCGAGGACATCGAGCCCAACCTCGTCCCCGGGGACGCGCTGTTCTTCGCCCACGGCTTCAACATCCGCTTCGGCTACATCACCCCGCCCGAGGGCGTGGACGTCTGCATGGTCGCGCCCAAGGGCCCCGGACACCTGGTGCGTCGTGAGTACGCGGACGGACGCGGCGTCCCCGTGATCGTCGCCGTCGAGAAGGACGCGTCCGGGAACGCCTGGCCGTTGACGCTCTCGTACGCGAAGGCCATCGGTGGCCTGCGCGCCGGTGGCATCGAGACCACGTTCACCGAGGAGTGCGAGACTGACCTGTTCGGCGAGCAGGCCGTGCTGTGTGGCGGTGCGTCCGCCCTTGTGCAGGCCGGTTTCGAGACGCTGGTCGAGGCCGGCTACCAGCCCGAGGTCGCCTACTTCGAATGCCTGCACGAACTGAAGCTCATCGTCGACCTGATCTACGAGGGTGGCATCGCCAAGCAGCGCTGGAGCGTCTCCGACACCGCCGAGTACGGCGACTACGTGTCGGGCCCCCGCGTGATCGACGCCCACGTCAAGGAGAACATGAAGGGCGTGCTCGCCGACATCCAGTCGGGGGCGTTCGCGAAGCGCTTCATCGACGACCAGGATGCAGGCGCCCCGGAATTCAAGGCCCTCCGCGCCCAGGGCGAGGCGCACCCCATCGAGGCCACCGGACGCGAACTCCGCAAGCTCATGAGCTGGGTGAAGTCGAGCGATTCCGACTACGTCGAGGGCAAGGCGCAGCGCTGATCGTGTGCATGGCTGCTGAGCGGCCCGGCGGGGGAGACCCTGCCGGGCCGTACTGCGTCCGGTCACTGGTACCGGCTGCCAACCCACTCGTGCGGCTGGCAGGCTCACGACCGTGAAGCCGCTGGTGAACACCATTCACGACACCGCCCTGATCTTCGAGGGCGGTGGCATGCGGGCGAGTTACACGGCCGCGACCGTCAAGGTGCTCGTCGAGAACGACGTGTTCTTCGACTGGGTGGGCGGCATCTCGGCGGGTTCGTCCAACACGTGCAATTACGTCTGCCGCGACCCCGAGCGTGCCCGTCGGACGTTCGTCGACCTCGCGTCCGACCCGAAGTTCGGCGACCTTCGGACGTTCGTGCGCGGACAGGGCGTCTTCAATGCCGAATACCTCTACGAGCAGACCGGTCATCCGGGTCAGGCCCTGCCGTTCGACTGGGACGCGTGGACGGCCAACCCCGCGCGCGTGCGCATCGGGGCGTTCCACTGCGCGTCCGGACGCGAGGTCTACTGGGGCAAGGACGACATGCCCACATTGCCCGACCTGATGCGGCGGGTGCGGGCCTCCTCGACCATGCCCGGGCTGATGCCCACGGTGAGCATCGATGGCGAGGACTACGTTGACGGCGCGCTCGGTCCGAGCGGGGGCATCGCACTGGACGCCGCCCGGGCCGACGGGTACGAGAGGTACTTCGTGGTGTTGACGCGACCTCGCGGCTATCGCAAGCGTCCGCCGTCGCGACCGGGCATCTACAAGGCCCTTTTCCGTCGCTACCCGTTGGTTGCCCAGGCGATCCTCGATCGTCACGAGGGCTACAACCGGACGCTGGACGAACTCGAGGCTCTCGAGGAGCAAGGGCGTGCCCAGCTCTTCTTTCCCGACCGCATGCCGGTCACGAATCAGGAGAGACGCGTCCCGAGGCTGCAGGCCAGCTACGACGCCGGCCTGAACCAGGCGATGGCGGAACTGCCGCGTTGGCTGGAGTTCCTCCGGGGATGAGTCAGGCTTGATGCTCAGCCGAAAAGCCCCCCGATGCCGGACGCACCGCTCGCCTGCCCCGCCCCCTGGGTGACCGATTCGCTCGGCTGGACGAACACGTGGCCCTGACCGCCGAATGCCATCTGGAAACTCTCGCCCGAACCGCCACGCAGCATCGTCTTGATGCCGCCGGTGTCGATCCGCACGTCCATCCGGACACCAGAGGTCCACAGCACCACAGCGTGGGCATCGGCGAACGTCGGTGCGCTCGCAACGTCCAGGGCGACGGGATTTCCCCGGGTGGTGATCGCCACATAGCCGGTGCCGCGAATCACGACGTTGTACATGCCACCCGCCATCGCCGCGCCGGGGGCCGAGATGCGCTGGACGTCCCAGTCGACTGAGGCCGAGAAGGCCAGCACGTTGGCGCCGTTGATCGAAATCGCGTCGTTGTCGAGATAGAGGATCTGCACCTCGCGGGAGTCGTCGGCGAGGAACAATTCGCCACTCCCGGTGCACCGCATGGCCTTCAAACCCTCGCCACTCAACGCCGACTTCACCAACTTGTCGAGTCCACCGGAACCTGCCTTCTCGAAGCGCACATCACCCTGGTAGGCCACCATCGATCCGGCCCTGGCCCAGACCGGTCCGTACTGCATCTGAACCTTCAACAGTTTGCTGTTCTGGAGCGCAAACGGGTCGGGCGATGCAGTCTCCTTGAACTCGGTGAACAGTGAGCCGTAGATCGCCATCGCGTCCTCCTCGACGAAGGTCCCGCAGCCCGGTGCGACGAGTCCTCACACGGAACGATAGTCACTCGTGCGTGGCCTGCGTAGGCTTCAGGTGTGGGACGGAATCCGTTCCCCGCACCAGGAAGGGTGGAATCCTCATGAGCTTCCTCGACAAGGCCAAGGCCGCGGCCAACGACCTCGCGTCCAAGGCAGACACTGCGCTGTCCGGCGCTGGGCTGGGGGTGCCCGGCGCCAGCGAAGCCGACAGGTACTTCAAGGAGTTGGGACGCCTGGCCTATGACGAGGCCGTGGGTCGTCCGCACGCCCCGGGTGAGCGGGAGCACCTCGTGGGCCTGCTGAGGGACCTCGAGTCCAAGGGCGCCGTGCACCAGCAGGCCGGTCCGGCGGCTCCGCCACCGCCACCGGGCGCCGGCCACGCCCCGGGTCAGGCCCCCGCGGCACCCGAGGGGTTCACGGCGCCTCCGCCCCCACCGCCGACGTCCGCGCCGCCCCCACCATCCTGGGCCCAGGGCGGGCAGTCCTGACTGCTGGGGCCTCGCCGAACCGGGGTGATCAGACCGACGCGGCGATCGCGTCCCCGACCTCGGACGTGCGTCGCTGACCGCTCCGGGATGCGATGTCGGCCTCGACGGCGCGTTCGATCCGCTCGGCGTCCGCTCGGCGTCCGAGGTGGTCGAGCAACAGCGCCATCGACGAGATGGCGGCCGTCGGGTCGGCGATCTGCCTGCCTGCGATGTCGGGCGCCGAGCCGTGCACGGGCTCGAACATGCTCGGGAACTCGCGGGTCGGGTTGATGTTCGCGGACGCCGCCAGCCCGATGCCGCCGGTCACGGCCGCCGCCAGGTCGGTCACGATGTCGCCGAACAGGTTGTCGGTGACGATCACGTCGAAGCGGGCGGGGTCGACCACCATGGCGATCATCGCCGCGTCGATGTGCAGGTAGTCGCGCGCCACCTGCGGGTACTCCTCGCCGACGGCGTTGAAGATGCGGTTCCAGAGGGCGCCGGCACTGGTGAGCACGTTGTGCTTGTGCAGCAGGGTGATCTGGTTGCGGCGGCGGGTGGCGCGCTTGAAGGCATCCCGGACGACCCGTTCAACACCGTAAGCGGTGTTGATGCTGACCTCGGTGGCGACCTCCTGAGGAGTGCCGGCGCGGAAGCGTCCGCCGTTGCCGACGTAGAGACCCTCCGTACCCTCGCGGACGACGACGAAGTCGACGGTCCTCCCCTCGACCACGCTGGGGGCAAGGGGAGTGGGGACGCCGGGGTAGAGCTTGCTCGGACGCAGGTTCACCGCATGGTCGAACGCGAAGCGCAGCTTGAGAAGCAGGCCGCGCTCGAGCAGGCCGCTGGGGATCTCGGTCGAGCCGGGGGCAGCGCCCACGGCGCCAAGGATGATCGCGTCCACACCCTTGAGTTCGTCGAGGACCGAGTCGGGGAGCACTTCACCCGTCCGCAGCCACCGTTCGGCGCCCAGGTCGTAGTTGACGAAGCTGAAGGTGTCGCCGGTCACCGCGGTGAGCACCTTGAGGGCTTCTGCCGTGACCTCTGGACCGATTCCGTCGCCGCCAATGACCGCGATCGTCTGCGTGGAAGACATGCCCTCCAGCCTAGGGAAGGGGGTCCCTGCGTCCGGATGTCGAGACATCTCGTCTTGCAGGATGGACGCCGGACTCACCTCCGTTGCTCGCGTGCCCAGTGCTAACTTGGGCGCCATGGCCCTGCCCCTCTCCCTCCCGAACGATCCCACCTACTCCACGGACGCGCGCATCGCCGAGGTGCATGCCGACCCGGGTTTCGGACGCTTCTTCACCGATCACATGGTGCTGGCCACCTGGACCGAGGGTGAGGGCTGGCACGACGGGGGCGTCGTCGGTTACGGTCCCCTTCCGCTCGACCCCGCCGGGGCCGTCCTCCACTACGGTCAGGAGATCTTCGAGGGCCTCAAGGCCTACCGCCACGCGGACGGTTCCATCTGGACGTTCCGCCCCGAGGCCAATGCCGCCCGCTTCCAGCGGTCAGCGGCCCGACTCGCGCTGCCGCAGCTGCCCATCGAAGACTTCGTCGCGTCCGTCGTGGCGCTCACCCGACTGGACGCCCGCTGGGTGCCGGGGGAGGGGGAGCAGAGCCTCTACCTTCGTCCCTTCATGATCGCCAGTGAGGCGTTCCTCGGCGTCCGGCCCACCAAGACCGCGACGTACAGCGTCATCGCGTCGCCCGTCGGCGCCTACTTCTCGGGCGGCGTGAAGCCTGTCGACATCTGGGTGACGCGCGACTACTCGCGCGCCGGGGTCGGGGGCACGGGCGCCGCCAAGTGCGGCGGCAACTACGCGTCCTCGCTGGCGGCCCAGGAGGAGGCCTACGCCCAGGGTTGTTCGCAGGTGCTCTTCCTCGACACCGTCGAGAAGCGCTGGATCGAGGAACTGGGTGGCATGAACTTCATGGTCGTCACCTCTGACGGTCGGCTCATCACGCCCGAACTGACCGGCACCATCCTTGAAGGGGTCACGCGCGCGTCCATCCTCGAGGTTGCAGGCGACCTCGGCCTCAAGCCCGAGCAGCGGCCGCTCTCGATCGACGAAGTCGTCGAAGGTGCCCGGAGCGGCGCGTTCAGCGAGGCCTTCGCGTGCGGAACCGCCGCGGTCATCACGCCCATCCGGGCGCTGCGGTCGGCGTCCGACGAGGTCAGTTGGGGTGACGAACCAGGTGAGGCCACCATGCGGCTGCGCAACCACCTGCTCGACATCCAGTACGGACGCACGGCCGACACCAGGAACTGGCTGACCCCGATCTGCTGACGCCTCGGCGGGAAAACCCGCTTCGATTGTGTCGGTGGTGGCCGCTAACGTTGCGCAGGTGCCTGTCATCCAAGCCCGGAGCCTGACCAAGAAGTACGGGGACTTCACCGCCGTCGACGCCATCGACTTCGACGTCGAGCCGGGGGAGTCGTTCGGGCTGCTCGGGCCCAACGGTGCGGGCAAGTCGACCACCATGCGCATGATCGGCGGCACGTCGCTGCGGACGTCCGGCACCCTCACGGTCGCCGGGCTCGACCCGGAACAGCACGGTCCCCAGGTGCGTGCCCAGTTGGGTGTCGTGCCGCAGACCGACAACCTCGACGAGGAATTGAACGCCCGCGACAACCTCTACATCTACGGACGCTACTTCGGCCTGCCCGCCAGCTACCTGAAGCCCCGCGTCGAAGAACTGCTGGAGTTCGCCCAGCTGACCGAGAAGGCGAAATCGAAGGTCAACGCGCTCTCCGGCGGCATGAAGCGGCGACTCACGATCGCTCGCGGGCTGGTCAACGAACCGCGGGTCCTCCTGCTCGACGAACCCACGACCGGCCTCGACCCGCAGGCACGCCACATCCTCTGGGACCGGCTCTTCCGACTCAAGGAGGACGGGGTCACACTCGTGGTGACCACCCACTTCATGGACGAGGCCGAGCAACTCTGTGACCGCCTCGTGGTCATGGACGCGGGCAGGATCGTCGCGGAAGGATCGCCCGCGTCCCTGATCAGGCAGTACGCCTCTCGCGAGGTTTGCGAGGTGCGCTTCGGGTCAGACCGGAACGAGGCCATGGTGCACCAACTCGCAGGCCTGGCCGAGCGACTCGAACTCCTGCCCGACCGCGTCCTGCTCTACGCCGACAACGGCGAGGACGTCCTGGAGGGCATCAACCACCTCGGCCTCAACCCGCTCACGTCGCTGGTGCGCCGCTCGTCGCTGGAGGACGTCTTCCTCCGCCTCACCGGGAGGAGCCTCGTTGACTGACCTCGCGACCCGCCCCTCACGCGTCACCCCGGACGCCGCACGCGTCAACCGTTGGGGATGGTGGTACTTCGCCGAGTACCAGATCAAGGGGTTTCGGGCCTTCGCCGGCACGATCGTGGCCACGGCACTGGGCAATCCCGTGCTCTATCTCGCGGCCATGGGCATAGGCCTGGGCGGCATGATCACGCAGCAGGTGGGTGGTGTGGACTACCTCATCTTCGTCGCGCCCGCGTTACTGGTGTCGACGGTCGTCACGACCGCGTCCGGATTGGGCATGTGGCCGATCATGAGCGGGTTCAAGTGGGAGAAGTACTACTTCTCGGCAGGGGCCACGCCTCTGACGCCCGGGCAGATCGTGGACGGGCAGACCGTCGCCGTCGGCGCCCGACTGCTCGCCCAAGGTCTGGTGTTCTGGCTTGTGGGGTTGGCTTTCGGCGCCTTCCCGGACGCATGGTCGTGGCTGGTGGTCCCGATCGCCACCCTCGCGGGCCTGGCGTTCTTTGCGCCGCTGATGGCCTATTCCGCGACCCTCGAAGACGAGGGGCTGCAGTTCAACATCGTCGGACGCTTCATCGTCATGCCGATGTTCCTGTTCGCCGGCACCTTCTTCCCTCTCGAGTCGATGCCGTCCTATCTACGATGGATCGGCTGGATCTCGCCGATCTGGCACGGCACCGAGCTGTCCAGGGCCGTCAGCTTCGGCCAGGACCTCTCGATCGCCCGTATCGGGCTCCACTCAGGATTCCTCGTCACCCTCCTGGTCGGCGGCCTGGCCCTCTCGCACCGGAACTTCGCGAAGCGGCTGATCTCATGAGCACCCTGCAGGCGCTCTACTCGCGCAACGCCACCGCCGTTCTCGAGCGTGGCTTCAAAGTCATCCGTCAGGCGAACTGGGGGGTCATCGCGTCCGGCTTCTTCGAGCCTGTCTTTTATCTACTCGCCATGGGCATCGGCCTCGGCCCGCTCGTGGGGGACGTGACAGGTCCGGGTGAGCGTCCGATCAGTTATGCCGCCTACATCGCACCGGCCCTGCTCGCGACCTCGGCCATGAACGGCGCGATCTACGACTCGGTCAACAACGTCTTCTTCAAATTGCGCTATGCCAAGCTCTACGAGGCCATGCTCTCGACCTCGTTGGGTCCGCTCGACGTCGCGCTGGGCGAGATCGGGATGGCCCTGTTCCGGGGGTTGTTGTACGCGATGGGATTCCTCGGCGTGATCGGCATCATGGGGCTCGCCACGTCGTGGTGGGCGCTGGCGATGATTCCCGTCGCCCTGCTGATCGCCCTGGGTTTCGCGGCCCTCGGCTTCGCCGTCACCAGCTACATGAAGACCTTCCAGCAGCTCGACATGGTGCCGCTGGTCATGCTCCCCATGTTCCTGTTCTCGGCCACGCTGTACCCGATCGACGTTTACCCGACCGCCATCCAGTGGGGGATCATGGCGCTGCCGCTGTGGCACGGGGTCGAGCTGATGCGCCAACTCTCTCAGGGCGTGATCACCGGACGCACGCTGGCCCACACGTCCTATTTCGTCGCCATGTCAGTCCTTGGGATCGCCATCGCCACGCGGCGTCTGACCAAGCTCTTCCTGCGCTGAAACGCCCCCCTCGGGGCATCGGCGTCCCAAGAATTGAGATCAGGAGTATCAACGCGTGGGCACCCCCACACTGGGGCCCATGACCCAGGCCCCTCTCGCTCCCGAGCACTTCCATGTCTACGACACGACCCTGCGCGACGGCGCGCAGCAGGAGGGTCTGAGGCTCTCGGTGAACGACAAGTTGCGCATCGCGCGCCACCTCGACGACCTCGGCGTCACCTTCATCGAGGGTGGGTGGCCGGGCGCCAACCCGAACGACACGGCCTTCTTCGAGGCGGCCAAGACGCAACTCCAGCTCAACCGGTCGACCCTCGTCGCCTTCGGCGCGACCCGCCGGGTGGGTGGACGCGCCGCCGACGACGTCCTGGTGGCCGCACTGCGCGACTCGGCTGCCCCGTTCGTCTGCCTGGTGGCCAAGAGCCACGACAAGCACGTCGAACGTGCACTCCGGACGACGCTGGACGAGAACCTGGCCATGGTCCGCGACACGGTCTCGCACCTCACGGCCGAGGGCCAGCGGGTCTTCCTCGACTGCGAGCACTTCTTCGACGGCTACCGCGCCAACCCGGCCTACGCGCTCGAGGTCGTCCGTGCGGCGGCCGAGGCCGGCGCCGAGGTCGTCGTGCTGTGCGACACGAACGGCGGCATGGTGCCGAGCTGGATGGGCGACATCGTGTCGGCCGCCGGAGTGATCGGCGTCGACCTCGGCATCCACTGCCACAACGACACGGGGTGCGCGGTCGCCAACTCGCTGGCCGCCGTCGAGGCCGGTGCGATGCACGTGCAGGGAACCATCAACGGCTACGGCGAACGCACCGGCAACGCCGACCTGACGACGGTCATCTCGAACCTGCAGCTCAAGTACGGGTGGCCGTTGCTCCCTGAGGGCCTCTCGCACCTGACCCGCATCAGCCATGCCATCGCCGAGATCACCAACCAGCCCCCGCAGGCCCGACAGCCCTACGTCGGCCACTCGAGCTTCGCGCACAAGGCCGGCCTGCACGCGTCCGCCATTCGGGTGGACGCCAACCTCTACCAGCACATCGACCCCGAACTCGTCGGAAACGACATGCGCATGCTGATCTCGGACATGTCTGGCCGCGCCAACATCCAGATCAAGGGTGAGCAGCTCGGTTTCGACCTGTCCGACCGGGAACTGGCCGCCAAGGTGACAGACACCATCAAGGAACGCGAAGCCCGCGGATACTCCTACGAGGCTGCGGACGCGTCCTTCGAACTTCTGTTGCGTGATCAGCTCGGCGTCCTGGAGCACCCCTTCACCGTGCGCGGGTGGCGCGTCTTCACCGAACACACCACCGACGAGACGGTGTCCGACTCGGAGGCCACCGTGAAGGTCGTGGCCAAGGGGGAGCTGCAGTCCTACCTCGGCGAGGGCAACGGACCCCTGAACGCCCTGGACGAAGCCCTCCGACGGGCCCTCACGCCCGCCTATCCCGGCGTCCGCTCCTACGAGCTGACCGACTACCGGGTGCGCATCCTGGACGCCGACCAGGGCACGGACGCCATCGTCCGGACCCTCATCGACACCACGGACGGCAACCGCACGTGGACGACGGTCGGTGTCGGGACGAACGTCGTCGAGGCGTCGTGGGAGGCACTCCAGGACGCCTACCTCTACGGGCTCGTGAAGGGCTACCCCATGGACGAGTGACCCCTCGCTCACGCCTCCGCGTCCTCATCCCGCGCCCCGTGACAGGCGGTCAAGTCGTCATATGATCGAAGGGTCGAGGAGGCCCTGTGGGCAGGACGATGACGCCGCCCACCTCGTCGGACAGGCAGATCGGTGTCGTTCCCGACGTCGGGAGCGACACACGACCCCGATTCAGCGAGATGGACGCCGGTGAGGCGCTTCGCGTGCTGGAGTCGCGAAGCGAGGGCCTGAGCGCCTCCGAGGTCGCCGAGCGTCAGGGGCGGTTCGGCCGGAACACCATCAGTGCCGAGGCCCAGCGCCCGGTCATCCTGGTCTTCCTGTCGGAGTTCACGAGCCTGATGGCGTGGCTGCTCTGGTTCGGGGGCCTCATCGCCTTCTTCGCACGCCAGCCGGCACTGGGCGTGGCGATCTGGGCGGTCAACGTCATCAACGGGATCTTCAGCTTCTGGCAGGAGTACCGGGCCGAGAGGGCCACCGCGGAACTGAAGAAGATGCTGGCCGCCCATGCACGCGTGGCGCGCGACCGGGCAGAACAGCAGGTCCTTTCCGAGGAGCTGGTTCCGGGCGACGTGCTGATCCTGGGTGAGGGCGATCGCATCAGTGCGGACGCGCGACTGCTGCTGGCGTCCGACCTGCAGGTCGACCAGTCGATCCTCACCGGCGAATCCAGCCCGCGGCGCAAGACCCGCGACCGGGTCAGGCATGAGCTGGAACGGACGTCCGACAGCCCGAACCTGGTGTTCGCCGGCACCAGCGTCTCCAGCGGCACCGGCAGGGCTGTCGTCACCTCCATCGGCATGAACACGGTCTTCGGTGGGATCGCCCACCTGACGCAGTCGATGCAGGATGAGCCGAGCCCCCTGCAGCTGGAACTCGACCGGTTGACCAGGCAACTCTCGCTGATCGCCCTCGGCATGGGCGTGGCCTTCTTCCTGGCCGGCACGCTCGTCGTGCACGACTCCTGGTCGAAGGCGTTCATCTTCGCCCTGGGCATGGTCGTCGCGTTCATCCCCGAAGGGCTGCTGCCAACGGTCACCCTCTCCCTCGCCATGGCGGTGCAGCGCATGTCGAAGGAGCACGCCCTGGTCAAGAAGCTGTCCGCGGTCGAGACCCTCGGCTGCACCACCGTGATCTGTTCGGACAAGACGGGGACGTTGACCCAGAACGAGATGACCGTCTGCAATCTCTGGCTGCCGGGATGCACCTTCGACGTCACCGGACGTGGCTACGCACCAGTGGGTGAGATCGTCCCCGCTGAGAACGCAGTTGTCGATGCGGTCGGCCTCCGGACACTGCTGTCGGGCGCCGCCCTGTGCAGTGACGCCCGACTCGTCCCGCCGAACGGTGACAGCGACCGGTACACCGTGCTGGGGGACCCGACCGAAGCCTGTCTGGGTGTGGTCGCCGTCAAGGCAGGCATCGATCTCGAGGCACTCCAGCGGGAGCAGCCTCGCATCAGGGAGCTCCCGTTCGACTCGCGACGCAAGCGCATGACGACGATCCACCAGGTCGCCGGGGCGACCGGCGAGGCCACCCGGATCGCCTACGTCAAGGGGGCGCCGAAGGAGGTGCTCGGGTTGTGCGCGTCCATGTCACGGGACGATGTCGCAGTACCGATCACCGAGCAGGACCGGATCGACGTCATGGACGCCAACGACCGCTTCGCCCGGGACGGGTTGCGCGTCCTCGCTGTCGCGACCCGATTGCTGGCCCTCCCTCGGGGTCGCCTGCCCCAACTGGCCGACCTCACATCCGAGGTGGTCGAGCGCGACCTCACATTCGTCGGTCTGGTCGTCATGGCCGACCCACCACGAACTGAGGTCGCCGACGCCGTGGCCACGTGCCGTCGGGCGCACATCCGCATCATCATGGTGACCGGCGACTACGGACTCACGGCAGAATCCGTCGCCAAGCGCATCGGGATCGTCGAGGGGAGCCACCCCCGCGTGATCTCGGGCGTCGATCTCGACGGGCTCTCCGACGATGAGTTGGACGCCGCCCTGCGCGACGAGGTGATCTTCGCCCGGGTCGCCCCCGAGCAGAAGTTCCGGGTCGTCAGCAGGCTCAAGGAGCTGGGCGAGGTGGTCGCGGTCACCGGCGACGGTGTCAACGACGCGCCTGCACTGAAGAAGGCCGACATCGGCGTGGCCATGGGGATCGCGGGGACCGATGTGGCGAGGGAGGCCGCCGACATCATCCTCACCGACGACAACTTCGCGTCCATCGTGAAGGCCATCGAAGAGGGCCGCGGGGTGTACGGGAACATCCGCAAGTTCCTCACCTACATCCTGACCAGCAACGTCTCGGAGGGCGCTCCGTCGGCCGCGTTCCTGCTCTCCCGCGGTGGGATCCCCCTGCCGCTGACGGTCATGCAGATCCTCACCGTCGACCTCGGCACCGACATGGTCCCGGCCCTCGGGCTCGGGACCGAGCGTCCCGAGGCCGGCGTCATGGATCGACCGCCGCGAGCGCGCAACGAGCAACTCATGAATCGCCACGTCGTGCTCAAGGCGTTCGCCTGGTACGGCCTCCTCGAGACGGTGTTCTCGATGTCGGCCTACTTCTTCGTGAACGCACGCAACGGCTGGCCGGACGTGGCGTTGGCCGCGTCCGGGCCGATCTACGAGCAGGCCACGACGATGACCCTGGCAGCGATCGTGTTCTCCCAGATCGGTGCGGTGCTCAACTGCCGCACCGATCGTCAGTCGCTGTTCTCTGTCGGGCTGCTGGCGAACCGGCAGGTCCTCGTGGGCATCGGCGTGGAGGTCGTCCTGCTCTGCGCCCTCATGTACGTCCCGACCCTGCAGGGTGTGTTCGGCACCACAGGCATCGGACCCTTCGACTGGCTCTACCTCGTCCTGCTCCCCATCCCGATGGTGGGCCTGGACGAGATCCGCAAGTCCGTGACGCGGCGACGTGCCGCGCGATCCGCGACAGGAGGACCGCAGGAATGAAGGTCATCGTGGTGGGATGCGGGAAGCTGGGCTCAGCCCTGGCCCTCGAACTGGCCCGCAGGGGTCACGGCGTGACCGTGGTCGACATCGCTCCCGACGCCTTTGCACGCCTCGGCGCGGGGTTCGAGGGACGAACCATCCACGGGGTCGGTTTCGACCGTGACGTCCTGGAGGACGCCGGCATCAAGCGTGTGGACGCCATCGTCGCCATGACCGACAGCGACGACGCCAACGCGCTGATCGGGCGCATCGGACGCACCCGCTACCGCGTCCCCCAAGTGATCTCGCGGCTGCATGACGCGCGGCAGGCACACCTGTACCGGTCGCTGGGCGTCCACCCGGTCTCGACGATCACGTGGGGGGTGGACCGGATCTGCGAGCTGCTCAGCTTCCACCAGTTCGAAGAGGTGCTGACCCTGGGCGACGGCGAGGTCGAGATCGTCCGGGCGGACGCGCCGACGCTCCTGATCGGCACGGCCGTCGGCGGACTGAACGTGCCGGGTGAGATTCAGGTCGTGGCCATCGAGCGTGGCTCCCACGCCTTCATCCCGCTGTCGGGATCGACGCTGCACGACCGTGACATCCTCAGCATCGCGGTGATGTCGACCTCGAAGCCGAGGCTCAAGACGATGCTCGGTCGGCTCTAGGCCTGGATCAGTGACAAGGGGGTTCGCGACATGTTCGTATTGATCATCGGCGGCGGGCAGGTCGGCGGCCACGTCGCCGAACTCCTCCTCGCGCACGGTTGTGAGGTGACCATCGTCGAGCGCCGTGACGATGTGCTCGCCCGCGTCCGCCAGGACGCCCCGGGGGCGCGCATCATTCCCGGCAACGGCACCGATCCGGCCCTCCTCGAGGCCGCCGGAGCGGCCTCTGCGGATGTGCTCTGCGCGGTCACCGGGGCCGACGAGACCAACCTCACCATCGCCACCCTGGGCAAGTTCGAGTTCGGGGTGGCACGCGTGCTGGCGCGTGTGAACAATCCCCGGAATCGATGGCTGTTCGAGGCCGACTTCGGGGTCGACCTGGCCGTCAACCAGGCAGCGGTGATGGCCCGGTTGGTGGCCGAGGAGATCGACGACGTCAGCTGATGCGGTCGATCACCAGGGGCTGGGACGCTGGCGCCACCTCGCCGACCTCATAGCCCCCGGCGAGGGCGTCGAGGGCACGGCTGAACGCGTCCGGGGTGTCGGTGTGGAGCGTCATCAGCGCTTGTCCGGCCGTGACGGCGTCCCCGGGCTTGGCGTGCATCACGATGCCGGCTCCCGCCTGGACGGCGTCCTCCTTGCGCGCGCGACCTGCGCCGAGGCGCCAGGCTGCAACCCCGACGGCCATGGCGTCCAGCTTCGTCAGGATGCCGTCGGCCGGCGCGCGGACGACCTCGGTGTGCTTCGCGACGGGCAGCGGTGCGTCCGGGTCGCCACCCTGGGCGGCGATCATGCGACGCCAGGCGTCCATGGCCCGACCGCTGTCGAGGGCGCGCTCCGCGTCCGCCTCGACGCCCACGCCCGAGAGCATCTCGCGCGCGAGGGCAAGGGTGAGCTCGCGGACGTCCGAGGGTCCGCCACCGGCGAGCACCTCGACCGATTCGGCGACCTCCAGCGCATTGCCGGCTGTCAATCCGAGCGGGGTGTCCATGGCGGTCAGGAGTGCCACCGTGTGGACGCCGGCGGCCTTGCCCAGTTCGACCATGCGCTCGGCCAGCGTCCGGGCGGATGCCTCGTCCTTCATGAACGCGCCGGCGCCCACCTTCACGTCGAGCACCAGCGCGGACGTGCCCTCGGCGATCTTCTTGCTCATGATCGAACTGGCGATGAGCGGGATCGCCTCGACCGTCCCGGTGACGTCACGCAGGGCGTAGAGCTTCTTGTCGGCGGGGGCCAGCCCTGATCCGGCGGCGCAGATCACGGCACCCACGTCCTCCAGTTGGGCAAGCATCTCGGCATTCGTGAGGGACGCACGCCATCCCGGGATCGACTCGAGCTTGTCGAGTGTGCCGCCGGTGTGGCCGAGTCCGCGTCCCGACAACTGCGGGACGGCGACGCCGCAGGCCGCGACAAGGGGCGCGAGGGGGAGCGTGATCTTGTCGCCCACGCCACCGGTGGAATGCTTGTCGGCCGTGGGACGCGACAACGACGAGAAGTCGAGCCGCTCGCCGGTCTCGATCATCGCCTGCGTCCAACGCGGGAGTTCGTCCGCGTCGAGCCCCTGGAAGAAGATCGCCATGGCCATCGCCGACATCTGCTCGTCGGCCACGACACCGTCGGTGTAGGCGCGGATCAACCAGTCGATCTCGTCGGGGGAGAGCTTGCCCCCGGAACGCTTGAGGCGGATGAGGTCGACGGTGTCGAAACGTGGGGTGCCCATGTGAAGCAGTATCCCAGCGAGCACGCGGGATAGGGTGGCGCAATGCGAGTAGCACGGTATGCAGTGGCCGGTCATGACCCCGTTTTCGGCATCGTCGAACTGGCCGAGGACGGTGGCGCCAATCCCGACACCGTCGCCACCCTGACGGCCGACCCGCTGGCCGGGCCGGTCAACTTCACGGGTGAGCGCCATGCGCTGGACGAGGTGCGGCTCCTGGCCCCGGTGATCCCCCGCAGCAAGATCGTGGGGGTCGGACGCAACTACGCCGCCCACGCCGCCGAGATGGGCAATGACGTCCCGGCCGTCCCGCTGTTGTTCTTCAAGCCGAACACCACGGTGATCGGCCCCGGCGATGCAATCGTGCGTCCGTCTGCGACCAATGACCTGCACTACGAGGGCGAACTCGCCGTGGTCATCGGACGCATCGGCAAGCAGGTGCCGATCGACCGCGTCCCCGAGGTGATCTTCGGCTACACGATCGCCAACGACGTCACGGCGCGCGACCTGCAGAACGCCGAGGGCCAGTGGGCGCGTGCCAAGGGCTGGGACACCTTCTGCCCGATCGGGCCCTGGATCGTCACCCACTTCGACCTGGCCGAGGCCGGCAACCTCGACCTCACGACGACCCTCGACGGTGCGATTCGGCAGGAGAGCAGCACCGCGCTGATGCTGCGCGGCATCGCCGAGCTCGTCTCGTACATCTCGGAGTTCACGACCCTGCTCCCCGGTGACCTGATCCTGACGGGGACGCCGGCCGGCGTCGGCCCGATGGAGCCGGGCCAGACGGTGAGCGTCGAGATCGAGAAGATCGGCGTCCTGACCAATCCCGTGGTGGCCGAGTGAGCGCACGGAAGCCGACCCCCCCGTCCCGTCCCTCATCCCGTCCCCAGGCCCGGACGCAACCTCCGAGCACTCCTGCGGTGACGGTCGGCGTTCCGCCGGCCGGGGTCGACTACACCCAGGTGCTGCGCGGCTCCGGGATGGGTCCGATGAGCGCCGCGATGGGCATCGCGCTCGGGATCGCCCTCTACGTCGTGGGGACGCAGGTGATCGCGAGCGCGATCCTCTGGGCCTTCCACAGTCTCGGACGCGTGCAGACCGACTACGCGACGTGGGCGTCCGAGGCACTGGCCTACCAACACCCCGTGGGCATGCTCGCCGGGCACCTGGGCCTCGCGTCCTTGATCCTGTTGTCGATCGGACTGGTCTGGCGGTTGCACCGGATCCATCCCAAGTGGCTCTCCAGCGTCCAGCCCGGAATGCGGTGGCGCTACCTGCTGCTGTGCGCGGGCATCTCGGCGGTCGTCCTCAACGCGGTGATGTGGCTGTCGCGCATCGGTGAGCCGACCCCGTGGGCCATGCCCTCGCAGACGTGGCTCTGGCTGGCGCTGATCCTCCTCACGTCGCCACTGCAGGCCGCCGGTGAGGAGTTCTTCTTCCGGGGCTATTTGCTCCAGGCCTTCGGGTCGTTCGTGCCCCATCGCTGGTTCGGGGTCGTGACGTCGGCCTTCATCTTCGCGGTCTTCCACGGCGTGCAGAACGTCCCGCTCTTCCTCGACCGCTTCGGCTTCGGGCTGCTGGCAGGGTGGCTGGTCGTGGTGACGGGCGGATTGGAGGCCGGGATCGCCGCCCACGTCGTCAACAACCTCTTCGCCTTCGGCTACGCCCTGTTCATGGGCGGGGTGGCCTCGGCGCGGGCCGTGCGCTCCATCGGTTGGGTGGACGCGGCCTGGGACCTGTCCGGTTTCGCGATCCTGGCCGCCTGCGCGTGGTGGCTCGGTCGCCGCCTGAACGTCGCAGACCGAACGCCGACCGACCCGGTTTTGAGCTGAGGGCCCGCGTCCGGTAAAGTTCAACGACGTTGCCCCCCTCGGGGAGCAGTGATGGGGTATGGGGTAATTGGCAGCCCGACAGATTCTGGTTCTGTAAGTCTAGGTTCGATTCCTAGTACCCCAGCGTTCGAGGACCACACCCCTCGGCAGGTCACCGGTACCAGACCGGAAAGCTAGGGCCCCGTTGTGTAGCGGCCTAGCACGCCGCCCTCTCAAGGCGGTAGCGCGGGTTCGAATCCCGTCGGGGCTACAATGGAACCCCTTGTCAAAGGCAACTTTGACAGGGGGTTCTGTAGCGTCCCGGTGAAGTGCTTCAGCGCGCCCGCCCACCGCCTGCCCGGCTGGTCGGCTCAAGGGTTCGGACGCGTCACTCGTCGCGTCGGAGTTGACCGCGCTCACGGAGGTCTTCCAGGTACCCCGCGTGCACCGCAGGGGTGATCCGGTAGTTGCGGCGCCAGATGACGTAGGCCAGGCCGATCAGCACCATCGGCAGCGCGAGCATCGCCAGCTTCATGAGCCAGATGCCTTCGGGCGTCACGTCGTCCGGCGTCGGCGCGTGGTTGATCCCCGAGATGATGATGGTCGCGCCCACAACGCCGGTCGCGACTGCGGAGGACACCTTGTTGATGAAGGGCTGGATCGCGAAGGTCACCGCACCGTTGCGCTTGCCGAGTTTCCACTGGCCGTACTCGACGGTGTCGGCCAGGAAGACCAGGATCAGCATCTGCACGAACGCCTCGGCCACGAACAGTGGGACGGCGCACAGGGCGACCGCCCAGATGGTGGCGGGCAGGAGCATGAAGGCCAGATAGGCCACGAGGATCGCCACGGTGGACGCCGCGTACAGCCGGGCTCGGGACGCCCTCCTGACCAGCCACGGGAAGGACGCCAGGCCGACGATCTGGGCGAGGCCCATCGCGAGCGCGAGCAGGGGGTACATCGCCTCGTTCCTGAGCGCGTACTTGAAGTAGTAGAGGCTGAACGACGTGGTCGTCAGGTAGCCGGTCATGAAGAGCAACATCCCGAGGCCGGTCCACATCAGCTGGTCGTTGTGGGCCAGTGCACGCCACATTCCACGCAGGGACGTCCGCTCGTTGCCCAGCACGATCGTGTCCGGCTCACGGACGCCCACCAGCGTGACGATCATCCCGGTGAGCATCACGACGACCACGCCGATCGCGATCCACTGGTAGGCGGTCACCATGCTGCCGGTCGTCCGCTCCAGCGCCTTGGACGCCGGGACGAGCAGGGCGACCATCGCGAAGGAGCCGGCAGAAGCGCAGATCCTTGCGACGGAGCCGAGGCGCTCCCGATGGTGCGGGTCGACCGACAACGCCGGAAGCATCGACCAGTAGGCGATGTCGTTCACCGCCCAGGACGCACCCCAGGCGAAGAACAGCAGGAAGAAGACCCCGGTGTAGCTCGCACCGTGCAGGCCGAAGTCAGTGAAGAGTGCGATGGTCAGGGCTGCCGCCGCGAGACCACCGATGGCGATCCACGGCTTGTACTGACCCCAGCGCGTGCGGGTGTTGTCGACGACCGTGCCCATGATCGGGTCGAGGAAGGCGTCGAGGAGTCGGGTGGCGAGGATCAGCCCCGTCAGCCACCACATCGTCGAGTTGGGCACCTGGATGACGTCGCTCAGGTAGAAGACGAGGAACATCGACACGAGGGCGTAGACCATGTCACGCCCGACGGTGCCCAGGCCGAAGGCCCAGGTGTTGCGGGTCAGCAGCCTCGCTGCTCGCGTGTCGGCCATGGCGTCCCCGGGGTGTCTCGGGACGTCAGTCCGTTGCTCCCGAGCGGCGCAGCACCTCGGAGAGCCTCTCGGCCGCGGCCATCACGGCGGGTGCGTGGAGTCGGCCCGGCTGGCGGGTCAGACGTTCGATCGGTCCGGACACCGAGATGGCGGCGATGACCTTGCCGCTGGGGGAGCGCACGGGGGCCGACACGGACGCCACGCCCGCCTCGCGCTCGGCGACCGACTGCGCCCAACCACGACGCCGGACCATGGCGAGGGCCACTGCCGAAAAGTTCGCGTGGTTGAGGCCCCGCTGGATCCGGTCGGGCTCTTCCCAGGCGAGCAGCACCTGGGCGGCCGAGCCTGCGTTCATCGTGAGCTGGCTGCCCACCGGGATGGTGTCGCGCAGCCCACTCGGACGCTCCGCCGTCGCGGCGCACACCCGGTAGTCCCCCTGCCGGCGGAACAGTTGGGCCGACTCGCTGGTGATGTCGCGCAGCCGCGCCAGAATGGGCCCTGCGGTGGCGAGCAGGCGGTCTTCGCCTGCAGCCGCTGCGAGCTCCGTCAAGCGTGCGCCGAGGACGAAGCGTCCCTGCAGGTCTCGGCCGACGAAGCGGTGGTGTTCCAGCGCGACGGCGAGGCGATGTGCGGTCGGCCGGGCCAGTCCGGTGGCACTCACCAGGCCCGCCAGAGTGGTGGGGCCGCTCTCCAGAGCAGCCAGCACCAGAGCAGCCTTGTCAAGCACGCCCACGCCACTTGATTCGTCCATGTAGTAAGACTAGCGTCTCAAATCTTGGTATTCCAAGTCATAATGGAGGCGTCCCCGGAGCTGTTTCGGGGATCCGTGGCGACTCCGGTCGCACCCGTTCAACAGGAGGCACGAGGCATGGGCAGGACCCTGAGTGAGAAGGTCTGGGACGCACACGTCGTCCGTCAGGCCGACGGCGAGCCCGACCTGCTGTTCATCGACCTGCACCTCGTGCACGAGGTGACCAGTCCCCAGGCTTTCGACGGGCTCCGTCTGGCCGGGCGGCAGGTCCGGCGTCCTGACCTCACCCTCGCGACCGAGGACCACAACACGCCCACCCTGAACATCGACCAGCCCATCGCCGACCCGGTGTCGCGGGCCCAGGTCGACGCGCTGCGGGCCAACGCAGCAGAGTTCGGCATCCGGCTGCACTCGCTGGGTGACAAGGACCAGGGCGTCGTCCACATCATCGGCCCCCAGCTGGGCGTGACCCAGCCGGGCATGACGATCGTCTGTGGTGACTCCCACACGTCGACCCACGGTGCGTTCGGCGCGCTGGCGTTCGGCATCGGCACGTCCGAGGTCGAGCACGTCCTGGCGACGCAGACGCTGCCGCAACCGCGTCCGAAGACCATGGCCGTGACCATCGACGGTGAACTGCCCGACGGCGTCACCGCCAAGGACGTCGTCCTGGCCCTCATCGCCAGGGTCGGCACCGGCGGTGGCCAGGGTTATGTGGTCGAGTACCGCGGCAGCACGATCCGTGCGATGTCGATGGAAGGCCGCATGACGATCTGCAACATGTCGATCGAGTGGGGCGCCAAGGCCGGCATGGTCGCGCCCGACCAGACGACCTTCGACTACCTCCAGGGGCGTCCGCACGCACCCCGGGGTGCCGACTGGGACGCCGCGCTGGCGTACTGGGGCACCCTGCACACCGACGCGGACGCCACGTTCGACGCCGAGGTCGTCATCGACGCCACCCAGCTCTCGCCGTTCGTCACCTGGGGCACAAACCCCGGACAGGGCGTCCCGCTCGGGGCGAGCGTCCCGCGTCCCGACGACTTCGCCGACGCCCAGGACCGTTCCGCGGCCGAGCGCGCACTCGAGTACATGGGCCTCGAAGCGGGGACGCCGATGCGCGAGATCGGCGTCGACACCGTCTTCCTCGGCTCCTGCACCAATGGACGCATCGAGGACCTGCGCCTGGCTGCGTCCGTGATCTCCGGACGCAAGGTCGCCGACGGGGTTCGCATGCTCGTCGTCCCCGGTTCTGCCCGGGTGCGCATCCAGGCCGAGATCGAGGGCCTCGACAAGGTCTTCCTCGACGCGGGCGCCGAGTGGCGCGCCGCCGGGTGCTCGATGTGCCTCGGCATGAACCCCGACCAGCTGGCCCCCGGGGAGCGGAGCGCGTCGACCTCGAACCGCAACTTCGAAGGACGCCAGGGCAAGGGCGGACGCACCCACCTGGTCTCGCCGGCCGTCGCAGCCGCCACCGCCGTCACCGGACACCTGGCCGCCCCGGCCGACCTCTGAGGAGTCATCATGGACAAGTTCACGACCCATGCCGGCATCCCGGTGCCGCTGCGCCGGACCAACGTCGACACCGACCAGATCATCCCGGCCGTCTACCTCAAGCGCATCACGAGGTCTGGCTTCGAGGACGGCCTGTTCGCCGCCTGGCGCAACGACCCGGAGTTCATCCTGAACCGTGAGCCGTTCAACCGGGGCACGGTGCTGGTGGCCGGCGCCGACTTCGGCACGGGGTCGTCCCGCGAGCACGCTGTCTGGGCGCTGCAGAACTACGGCTTCAAGGTCGTCATCGGCACGCGGTTCGGTGACATCTTCCGGTCGAACTCCGGCAAGTCCGGCCTGCTCATCGCGACGGTCGACCAGGCCGTCGTCGACGAGTTGTGGGACTTTGCCGAGGCGAATCCCGGGCGTCCGATCGAGGTCGACCTGGGCGAGAAGACGATCACCGCGGGGGCTTCCTCCTATCCGTTCGCGATCGACGACCACACCCGCCAGCGCCTGCTCGAGGGTCTCGACGACATCTCGTCGACGCTCCAGCACGCGGACGCGATCACGGCCTATGAGGCCACGCGTCCGAGCTGGAAGCCGGCTACGATCCCGGCTCGCACGGCCGACTGACCCAGCCGGGCGGTCACGAGAACAGGTACTCCTGGCAGACCCACCCGGCGTCGCTTCGGTAACCGATGGCGTGCGCGGCGAGGTGGGGGTTCCCCAGAACCCTGGCCATCTCGTCGCTGAACGTCGCGAGCCAGCGCAACTTGATGGGCACGGACGCCAGCACGTCCGCCCGCGTCACCCGTGCGTCCGAGCCGTTGTAGGCGTCCACCAGAAGGTCGAGGCGACGGAGGCGTTCGGCCTTGTCGAACGGCCAGTCGGACGCCGGCACGGCCAGCGGGACCAGACGGTAGGCGAGGTAGGCCAGGTCCCACGCGCGCGGGCCGGGGGCGGCGTAGTCGAAGTCGATGAGCCCGACGAGTCGACGGTCGTCGTCAAAGACCATGTTGTAGGGCGCGAGGTCGCTGTGGCAGATGACGTCGCCGGGTTCGCGTCCGGGTTGTCGCCACATCGCCCCGGTGCGGTCGAACGAGTCGGACGCGTCGTGCATCGCCCTGGCGAGCCGGGCGGCGTCCGCGAGCACGTCGTCGGCCCACACCCAGGTCGGCATCGGGTCGGCCGGGACGGTCCCCTCCACGTAGCCCAGGACCTCGCGCCCGTCGTCGCTGATGCCCCGGGGCTCGGGGACACCGTCGACTCCCCGGGCCCTGAGATGGGCGAGCCAGCGCTGCACGGTGGGCGTCCACGGGCCGGCTGTGCGCAGGACATCGGTGCCACGGCGGGCGACCGGACCCATGTTGCCGCCGGCGAGCGGTGTCTCCGGGACCTGCGCTGTCTGCGGGGTCTGTGGTGTCTCGTCCATCAGTCGATCCCGGACGACTCCACGCCCTGCACCAGGTACCGCTGCAGGAAGAGGAAGACGAGCAGCACAGGGACGATCGCGACCAGCGCGCCGGCGAACAGTTGCGGGTAGTTGACGCCCTGGGACGTCATGAACTGGCTGAGGGTCACTTGCACGGTTCGGGTCTGCTCACGTCCGATGAGGAGTGGCCAGAGGAACGCATTCCACGAACCGATGAAGGTGATGGTGCCGACCGCTCCGATGATGCCCAGGGAATTCGGCACCACGATCCGCCAGAAGGTCGTCCACGGATTGGCCCCGTCAATGAGGGCGGCTTCTTCGAGTTCGACGGGGAAACCCACGAAGGACTGCCTGAACAGGTACGTGGCGAACGCCGAGAACACACCGGGAATGATGAGGCCGCGGAACGAGTCGATCCAGCCGAGTTGGGCGGTCATCACGAACGTGGGGATGAAGGTCACCGCTGCGGGCACCATCAGGGTGAACAGGGTCAACCCCAGCAAGAGGCGCGACGCCCGATTCGAGAAGCGGGCCAGGGCGTAACCGGCCATGAGCGCGATCACGACGGTGAGCACGGTCTGGCCGATGCTCATGACCGCAGAATTGCCCATGGCTCGCGCCATGGCCACGTTCTCGCGTCCGAAAAGTTCACGAAGATTGGTCAGGTCGAACTGGTTCGGCAACCAGTTCCATCTGGCCGCCGTGATCCATTTCGTGGTCGAGAAGGCATTGCGGACGACGACGTAGAAGGGGAGCAGGAAGAACAGGGCGAGGACGCTGAGCACCGCGTAGCGGGCCCAGGTCCAGGCGCGGGACGACCTCGACCGGACGCTCACCTTCCGCGTTCCTTCCGCTCGGACCACCCGGCCAGCCAGTTCTGCAGCAGGCCGAAGAAGACGATCAGGGCGGTGATGATCATGGTGCCCGCACCGCCGACCCCGAGGTCCTGCTGCGACCCACCGATCGAGATGAGGTACAGGTGCACGAGGGGCGGACGCGCATAGGGCGGGTAGCCTCCAGTCATCGACCCCAGGGTGTTCCAGAACTCGTCGAATGCCTGGAAGGCACCGATGAGCAGGAGCATGAGGACCGCGACTGTGGACGTCCGCAACTGGGGAAGGGTGATGTGGCGCAGCAGCCGCCACCCGGACGCACCGTCGATCGCGGCCGCCTCATAGGTGTCGGTGGGGATGCGATTGAGCCCGGCGATCAGCAGGATCATGTAAAAGCCGACCTGCAACCACAGGCGCAGGCTGACGATGACGAGCCAGTACCAGTAATTGGTGCCACCGAGCCAGTTGACGTTGTCGCCGCCGAATTGCCGCAGCAGCGAGTTGGCGAATCCGAAGCGGGTGCCGCTGAAGAAGGCCAGTCGCCAGATCATCGCCGCGATGACATACGAGACCGCGGTCGGGAGGAAGAACACCGAGCGGAAGAACGCCTGCCCGCCCTTGAGGCCGTGCAACAACAGGGCGAGGCCCAGCGAACACACGTAGGTCAGGGGGACGATGAACGCCGCGAACGCGATGAAGGTCAGCAGCGACTGGCGGAACAGCTTGTCGCCGAGCAGATAGGTGTAGTTCTCGAAGCCGACGAATTTCGTCGGATGCACGGTGTTGCGCGCTTCGAAGAACGAGAGGTAGGCGCTCCAGGCGATGGGGATGTAGACGAACATGGCGAGCCCCACCACGAACGGGGTGACGAAGAGTGCGAACCAGAGGTTGCGTCCCTGGTGCCCGCGAAGGCGGTGCAGCAACGTCGTCGTGCGTGGTGGGGCCGCGACCGACATCAGCCGTTGACGCGCTTCAATTCAGTGATCGCCTTCTCGCCGACCGACGCGAACTCCTTCGCGGGATCTGCGTTCTTCTTGATCACGTTGGTGACCGCTGCGCTGTAGGCGTCACCGAGGGCGCCGGTCCACAGCATGTCGGACGCCGGGAAGCCGTGCTCGACGATCATCGTCGCCGCGTCCGCACCCGGGCCGGAGGCCAGCTTGGACGCCTGGGACGCGAGGGCCGGCTGCGCGGGCACGTGGGTGCCGAACGCGTTGGCGAACTCGACCTGGAAGCTCGTCTGGTCGACCCACAGCCACTTCGCGAAGGCCTTGGCAGCCTCCACGTTCTTGCCCTTGGCTGCGACGCAGGAACCGAACGCGCCGAAGATCGTGGCCTGGCGTCCGCTCGCGCCGATCGCCGGGAAGGGGAGCACGCCGAAGTCGTCGCCGAACGCCTTCTGGACGTCGGTCATCGACCAGAGGCCGCCCCATTGCATGGCGGTCTCTTCATTGATGAACGGGGTTCCGTCGTACCAGTCCTTGCTGGCGCTCTGCAGGAGCGCACCAGAGTTGAAGAAGTCGCGGTACGCCACCAGCGCGGCGTAGAACGCGGGGTCGAGGAAGCCGGCCTTGGTCTTGGTGTCATCGAGCTGGTTGAAGCCCGAGGCGAGCATCAGCAGGGTACCCATGGCGCCGATGCCGTCGTTGCCGACGAAGAGGCCGCCCATGTCGGCGGTCTTCATCTTGGTGGCGGCATCGACGAGGGCCTCGAAGGTCTTGGGCGGCTCGGTGATGCCGGCCTTCGTGAGCAGTGACGGACGGTAGTAGAGCAGGTGCATGTCGATGACCTGCGGAATCGCGTAGAGCTTGTCCTGGTACATCATGCGCTCGATGACGGCGGGGTTGAACTTGTCGATCGAGTCGGCCATGAGCTCGGTGAGGTCGGCCACCTGGCCGGCCTTGATCATGTCGACCGAGGCGCCCATCTCGGCCTCGAACACGTCCGGGACGTCATTGGTCAACAGCGCGGCGCTGAGGAGTTTGCCGTAGTCGCCGGGATTCCACTTGACCGTGACGTTCGCGTTCGTGTAGGCCGCGGCGTACTTCTTGACGGCGTCCTGGGTGCCTTCTTCGCCATATTCGTGGTACCACTGCGTGAGCTCGGGGAGCGGTCCGGTGGCGGAGGCTGCGGCAGACGGGCTGGCGGACGTACCGATTCCGCCATTGTTGCTGCCACAGGCCGTGACGGTGGCCGCGGCGGCGATGCCGCCGGTGAGGGTGAGGAAATTCCTCCGGGAGAATGTCATGTTCGGAAGCATATGCCCGCTGGTGGCTGACGTTTCCAGCGTTGGACCGCCTGTGGGCCGCGTGTCTGCGAGGGGTGGCACTGCGCCTAGGCTGGGGCGATGGCGTCCGCACTCCCCGTTGGCGAACCCGTCCCCGACGACGGTTCACTGCCCGTTGCCGCCCTCGCCGAGGTTTCCACGGCCCCCCTGTCGATCTATCTCCACGTGCCCTTCTGCAGCACCCGCTGCGGCTACTGCGACTTCAACACCTATACGGCGTCGGAGTTGGCGGGCACCTCGGTGCAGGACTACCTGACCGCTGCCCACGCCGAGATCGCCCTGGCCGGACGCGTCCTGGATGGGCGGGCGCCCCGGGCGTCCACGGTGTTCGTGGGTGGCGGTACGCCGACGCTCCTGACGCCCAGGCAGCTGGGTGGCCTGATCACCGACGTCCGCGAGACGTTCGGCCTCACCCCGGACGCCGAGGTCACGACCGAGGCGAACCCCGAGACGGTCGACGAGGCGATGCTGGACGGCCTGTTGGCGGGCGGATTTACGCGACTGTCGCTCGGAATGCAGTCGGCGCGTCCGCATGTGCTGGCGACGCTGGACCGCATCCACACCCCGGGACGCGCGGTCGTCGCGGCCAAACTGGCCCACGCCGCCGGCTTCCGTGACGTCTCGCTCGACCTGATCTACGGGACGCCGGGGGAGACCCTCGACGACTGGCTGATCTCTCTGGACGCGGCGCTGTCGGCGTCCCCGGAACACGTGTCGGCCTACGCGCTGATCGTCGAGGACGGGACGCCCATGGCCCGCCGGATCAGCCGCGGCGAACTCCCGATGACCGACGATGACGACCTCGCCGACAAGTACCTGATGGCGTCCGACACGCTCGAGGAGGCCGGCTTCGAGTGCTACGAGGTGAGCAACTGGGCCCTCGGGCCCGAACACCGCGCACGGCACAACCTGGCCTACTGGCAGGGACACAACTGGTGGGGCATCGGCCCCGGCGCGCATTCGCACGTCGGGGGCGTCCGTTGGTGGAACGCGAAGCATCCCCGGACGTATGCGGCGGCACTGACCGACGGCCGCACGCCCGCGGTCGGGCGGGAGGTGCTGGGCGCCGAAGACCGGCGGGTCGAGCGGGTGATGCTCGAGTTGCGACTCGCTGAAGGTGTGCCGGTGCACGTGCTGACGGCGTCCGAACAGGGCCGGATCGAGGGCATCGTCGATCGTGGGTTGGGGAACGTCCGGGGACGCTACGAGCCGAGGCTGGTGCTCACGCTCGCGGGGCGGCTCCTCGCCGACGCGGTCATCCGCGACCTGCTCGACTGAGCCGGGTAGGGTGCCGCGGGTGAACCGTTACTCTTCGGACGTCCTCGGCGCGGGTTGGCAGAAGCAGGGAAAGCCCGTGGTCACCGACGTGCCCATGAGCGTCGGGATGGTCGTCGAGGACACCCGCACCGGTTGGTGCGGCGCCATCGCGCTGTGGGAGAACGGCCTGGTCGTGCTCGAGGATCGCCGCGGCAAGCAGCGGTCCTTCCCCGTCGGAGACGGCTTCCTGCTCGAGGGACGCCCGGTCAAGCTGTGTATCCCCCCTCGTCAGGGCACGTCCCGACCGAGATACACGGCGTCCGGTTCGAGGGTCGGGCCTGCGTCCCCCGCCAAGGTGGCGCTGCCCAGCCGCATCTTCGTCGAGGGGCGCCACGACGCCGAACTGGTCGAGAAGGTGTGGGGTGACGACCTGCGCCACGTCGGAGTGGTGGTCGAGTTCCTGGGCGGCATCGACGATCTGGTGGGGATCGTGGCTGACTTCGCACCCGAACCGGGACGCCGACTCGGCGTCCTCGTCGACCACCTCGTGGCGGGCAGCAAGGAGACGCGCATCGTCAACGACCTCGTGCGCGGTGGCTACGGCGAGATGGTCATGGTGACGGGACACCGGTTCATCGACATCTGGCAGGCCGTCCTGCCGCAGCGGGTCGGGCTCAAGGCGTGGCCTGACGTTCCTCGTGACGTCGACGTCAAGAAGGGCACGTGCGCCGCGCTGGGCCTGCCGTACGCCGACCAGGCCGACATCGCCCGCGCCTGGCAGGCGATCCTGGCCAAGGTGACCACCTATCGCGACCTCGACCCGACGCTGGTCACCGAGGTCGAGAAGCTGATCGACTTCGTGACGCAGGATGCAGCCTGAGGTTCGACCGGCTGCCAGTCAGAAGGCGACTGTCTGCACGTCCAGGTCAGCGAGTCGCACGGCCGTGATCGTCTCGGGCGGCAGGCGCCTCCAGTCCAGGTCGCCGAAGCCCGTCGACCCCACCACCACCGCCCCGCTGGGTGCGGTGGCGATCTTGAGGCCGAAGTAGTCGTCGTTGTGCTCGCCCCCGACGCCCGCGGCCAGGCACTGGTCGAGGCGGTCGTCGGGGAGCGTCGCCCCGGTGTTGGCGTTGATCGCGACCAGGTAGTACTCGTCGAGTGCCAGCGCGTTGAGGGACGCTGTCGGGAACAGTGGACGCAGCACCTGCAGGGCGTCCCAGAAGGAATGGGGGAGTGAGCGTCCCTCGCCCACGAAATGCCTGACCAGGGCGAAGTAGCGTTCCGAATCGGTCGTGCCGACGATCCCGGGGCGGACGGCGTCCGAGAGGAGGTCGTCGAGCAGGGACGCGGGCGAGATCGTCCCGTTGTGGGCGAAGGCGACGCCCGATCCGAGGAAGGGGTGGGTGTTCTCGACGAGGTTGTCGCCCACGCTGGCCCAGCGCAGGTGGGCGAACCCCGCTTCGGCGACGAGCGTGCCGACACGTTCGGTGAACCGGGTGGACGCGGTCTCGGTGTGCACCTCGACCTCGGGTCCGTCGTCGCCCTGCCAGGCCAGACCCCAGCCGTCGGCGTGGACGCGGGCCAGTGACTGCAGGTCGGCCAGGGTCGACGTGCCGACCGCGTCCGGGAACGACATCGGTGTGGGGGCGGCGAATCCGAGCAGGCGGCACATGTGCGCATTCTCGCACCGTGCATGGTCGTGGGCTGCGGCGCGGGCCTGTCGACAGCGGCGCGGGGCTCAGACCGACGTGATGGGCAACTGGCGCCGCGGGGTGTGGCCCTCGCGGGCCAGCTGGCCGTACGCCACGGGGAGCACGTCGCGCATCGTGGCCTCGTTGAACGGCCAGTCGGGGGCTGTGTCGGTGCCCAGCGACGCGAGGGCGGACGCCAGCGTGATCCCGTTCCTGACGTTGTCCGACACCTCGCCGACGATCCACAACAGGTCGCTGCGCTGGCGCTGCACGAAACGCTCGTCCACGGGATCGCCGTGACCGGGCACGAACAGCGACCCCTTCGCTGCCGATTTGAGGACGCACTCGAGGGCGAGGGGCCAGGAGGCCAGCGTCCCAGCCGGTTCGATCGACGGGTCGGCCCCCTGCTCGACGAGATCGCCGGTGAAGACGACGCGGTCGACGATGACGATGGCGTCCCCGGTCGTGTGGGCTGGCCCCACGTGGACGATCTGGGCCACGCGTCCGCCGAGGTCGATCGCCCGCATCACCCCGAACGGTCGGTTGGGGGCAACCAGGTCGTCGGGTGAGATGCCCAGGTCGGCGCACTGCCGCGACGTTGCGTCCGGGGCCTGGGCCAGGGACGCAGCGATCGACTCGTGCCCGAGGGTCTCGACGTCGTCGAAGGCCGCGAGACCGTACAGGTGGTCCCAGTGGGCATGGGTCACGACCACGTGGGTGAGGGGACGGTCGGTCACCTCGGCCACGCGGGCGCGGATCAGGCGTCCCTGCTCGGGAGTGGACCCCGTGTCGACCAACAGGCAGGCACGATCGCCGACCACGAGGCCGATGTTGACGTTGGCGGGTTGGGCCACGAGGACGAAGACCCCTTCGGCGAGTTCGTTCCAGGGGCCGAGGCGGAAAGTCGTCATGCGGCCAGTGTCTGTGAGGCCTCACCCCGGCGGCAAGTCAGATGGTGCTGCTCGGCCGGTGTCGTAGACTGGCACTCAACCATTGCGAGTGCCAAGCATGATCGGTCTGGCGCACGAGCCGAACAGAACTGCCGAGGGGAGGATCCATGCTGGACGACCGGAAGCTTGAAGTGTTGAAGGCGATCGTCACCGACTACGTGTCGAGCAAGGAGCCCGTCGGTTCGCGCGCGCTCGTGGAGCGGCACCGGCTCGACGTCTCGCCCGCCACGGTTCGCAACGACATGGCCGTGCTCGAGGACGAGGGTTACATCACGCAGCCCCATACGTCCGCGGGCCGCATTCCCACTGACAAGGGGTATCGCCTCTTCGTCGACCGGATCGCCACGATGAAGCCCCTGTCGGCTGCCGAGCGCCGGGCGATCGAGACGTTCATGAACGGGGCCGTCGACCTCGACGATGTCGTGCTCCGCACGGTGCGCCTGCTCGCCCAGGTGACCCACCAGGTGGCCATCGTGCAGTACCCGACGGCTGCCACCAGCACGGTGCGCCACCTCGAACTGGTGAGCCTCACCGCAGACCGGGTGCTGTTGATCCTCATCATGTCGACCGGACGCGTGGAGCAGCGCTCCCTCGAACTTCCCGGCCACGACGAACCGTCGCTGGCCGACCTCAAGACACGCCTCGCTGCAGCGGTGGTCGGGTGCACGCCGGCGGTGGCGTCCGAACGGTTGGGAACCGCGATCCCCGAGGGTGGCGAGACCCGGCACGCGATGGTGGCGATCGGGGCAGTCCTGCTCGAGATGCTCGCGACCGACCCCTCGACCCGCGTCGTCGTCGGCGGCGTGCCCAACCTGACCCGCTTCGGTGACCAGTTCGAGACCACCGTGAAGCCCGTGCTCGAGGCGCTGGAGGAGCACGTGGTGCTGCTTCACCTGCTCGGCGAGGCCAGCCACGGCTCACTTGGCCACGTCACGGTACGCATCGGCGAGGAGAACTCCAACTCATCGCTGCGTTCGACGTCGGTGGTGGCCAGCACCTATGGTTCTCGCGATGATGCGTGGGCGGCCCTGGGCATCGTCGGCCCCACCCGCATGGACTACCCCTCGACCATGGCCTCGGTGAGGGCTGTGGCACGTTACGTCGGCCGCTTCCTGGCAGAAGGATGATCAACCCCAGATGAGCAGTGACTACTACGAGACCCTCGGCGTGAGCCGTGACGCGTCCGCGGAGCAGATCAAGAAGGCCTACCGCAAGATGGCCATGAAGGTGCACCCGGACGTCGCCACCGAGCCTGACGCCGCCGAGAAGTTCAAGCAGGTCAACGAGGCCTACGAGGTGTTGCGCGACCCGCAGAAGCGAGCCGTCTACGACCGCGGCGGCGACCCGCTGGGCAGCGGATTCGGCGGTGGCTTCGGTGGATTCGGTGGTGCCGGGGCCGGGTTCAGCTCCGGTGGCTTCGACTTCACCAACCTCGTGGACGCGATGTTCGGCGCCTCGGCGTCCCGTGGGCCGCGGTCGCGGGTGCGTCGTGGTCAGGACGCCCTGGTTCGGCAGAGCCTCACCCTCGCCGAGGCGGCGTTCGGAATCACCAAGCCCCTCAATGTCGACACCGCGGTGGTGTGCCCCAAGTGTTCGGGCTCCGGCGCGGCGGAGGGATCTGCCCCCGAGCAGTGCCGCACCTGCCAGGGCCACGGCGAGATCACCCAGATCCAGCGCTCCTTCCTCGGCGACATCCGCACCACGCAGCCCTGCCCGACCTGCCGTGGCTACGGCACCGTCATCCCGCACCCCTGCGGTGAGTGCTCGGGTGAGGGGCGCGTGCGCAGCAACCGGACGATCAACGTGAAGATCCCCGCCGGCGTCTCGACCGGCAACCGGATCCATCTCGAATCCCACGGCGAGGTGGGCCCCGGTGGTGGCCCGGCGGGTGACCTCTACGTCGAGTTGCACGTGCAGGCGCACGACGTCTTCAAGCGGGACGGTGACAACCTCGAGATGGTGGTGAGGATCCCCATGACCGCCGCAGCGCTCGGGACGACGATCCCGGTGACGACGCTGGAGGCCGAGCGGGACGACACCGATGCCTCCACACACCAGGTCACCGTCGAGATCCCGGCGGGCACCCAACCGGGCACACGCATCGCCATGGAGAACCGTGGCATTCCGCGTCTGAGGGGCCAAGGGCGCGGCGACCTGGGCATCACCTTCCTCGTCCAGACCCCGACGCGTCTCGACCACGAGCAGCGTGAGCTGTTGCGCCAGCTGGCGTCCCTGCGTGACGAGACGACGGTCTCGGGCAGCGTGCAGTCCGCGTCCAAGGGGTTCTTCGGACGCGTCAAGGAAGCGTTCGGCGGGTGACCGACGCCCTCTTCCTCGCCCCACTGGACTCCCCACAGGTCGGGGAGGACGTGTTCGTCGCGGGCGACGAGGGACGTCACGCCGTCGTCGTGCGTCGCATTCACGTCGGTGAGTCGGTGTTCGTGGCCGACGGGCACGGACGCGCGATCCACGGCGAGGTCACGTCGGCCGAGAAGTCGGGTCTGCGCGTCCGGGTCGGTGAGGTGCTGGTCGAGGAGGTCCCGGCCGTCGAGGTCGTGGCGGTGCAGGCCCTGGCCAAGAACGGACGCGACGAGCAGGCCATCGAGGCGATGACCGAGGTGGGGGTCTCGGGGGTAGTCCCCTGGCGGGCGTCCCGGTCGATCGTGAAGTGGGAGTCGGGTCCGCGGGGCGTGAGGCAGCTGGAGAAGTGGCGCACGACCGTTCGTGAGGCTGCGAAGCAGTCGCGGCGATTCCGCGTCCCCGATGTGACCGGGCCGGTGACGACGGGTGAGCTGTGTGGCCTCGTGGCATCCTCGGACGCTGCGTTCATCCTCCACGAGGACGCCACCGGGACCCTCGCTTCAATCGAGCTTCCGCGCCAGGGTCGCGTGCTGCTGGTGATCGGGCCTGAAGGGGGCATCTCGCCCGACGAATTGGCGTCGCTGATCGCGGCGGGCGGACGTCCGGTGACGGTGGCCCGACATGTGCTGAGGTCGTCCACGGCCGGGGTCGTGGCCCTCGCGCAGCTGCAGGCGCTGCTGGAGCGCGCGGGTGGTTGAGTTCGGGTTCACGCCCAGCACCACCTTGTCGAACGGCCTCGGACGCACGGGCACGATCCACACCCCTCACGGCGACATCCGGACGCCGGCCTTCATCGCCGTCGGCACCAAGGCGACGGTCAAGGCCGTGCTGCCCGAGTCGGTGAGTGACCTCGGCGCCCAGGCTGTGCTGGCCAACGCCTACCACCTGTACCTCGCGCCGGGCTCAGACCTCGTCGACGAGGCCGGGGGACTGGGCGCGTTCATGAACTGGCCCGGGCCCACCTTCACCGATTCCGGCGGCTTCCAGGTCATGAGTCTGGGCGTCGGTTTCAAGAAGGTGCTCGCCATGGAGACCACACGCGTCACGAGTGATGACGTGATCGCCGAGGGGAAGGAGCGGATGGCCCACGTCGACGACGACGGGGTCACGTTCCGCAGTCATCTCGACGGGTCGATGCACCGGTTCACGCCCGAGGTGAGCATGCGGGTGCAGCACGAACTGGGCGCCGACATCATGTTCGCGTTCGACGAGTTGACGACGCTGATGAACACCCGCGCCTACCAGGAGGAGTCCCTCGAGCGGACGCGACGCTGGGCGCAACGGTGCCTCGCGGCGCACGCGTCCCTGACCAGGGAGCGGAGCCATCGTCCCTACCAGGCGCTGTTCGGTGTGATTCAGGGCGCGCAGTACGAGGACCTTCGCCGCAAGGCGAGCCGCGACCTGGCCGCCCTGGACGTTGATGGAACCCGGTTCGACGGCTTCGGGATCGGCGGCGCGCTCGAGAAGGAGAACCTGGGCACGATCGTCGGGTGGTGTGCGTCCGAACTGCCGTTCGACAAGCCACGACACCTGCTGGGCATCTCGGAACCCGACGACTTCTTCGCGGCCGTCGAGGCGGGCGCCGATACGTTCGACTGCGTCAACCCGTCCCGCGTCGCGCGGAACGGGGCGATCTACACGGCCGATGGACGCTTCAACCTCCAGCGGGCAGAGAACCGCCGGGCGTTCACCCCGCTCGAGGACGGCTGCGACTGCTACACCTGCACCCACTACACGCGGGCCTACGTCTTCCACCTGATCAAGGCCAAGGAGATGCTGGCGTCCACCCTGGCGACGATCCACAACGAACGATTCACGGTTCGGCTGGTCGACGACATCCGGGCGTCCATGGAATCGGGCACGTTCAGTGACTTCCGGGGTGACTTCCTCGGCCGGTTCTACGCTCGTCGGACGCAGGCGTGACGTCGGAGCGCGGTCATGACCTCGCCGAACTCGTGCTGCTGGTGGTCGAGTGCATACCGGCCGGCAGGGTGGCCTCGTACGGTGACATCGCCGAGATCGTCGGCTGCGGGCCGCGCGCGGTCGGACGCGTCCTCAGCCGCTACGGGCACCAGGTCTCGTGGTGGCGCGTGACGAGTCATGCGGGCGACTTCTCGGGTGGGTTGTTGGCCCAGGCGCGACCGCACTGGGACGCGGAGGGCATCGACGTCAAGCCGAATGGTCTGGGGTGCCGCATCGTGCGATATCGGGCTGATCTCGATCAACTGGCTCGTGACTACGGTGAACGTCTGCGCGAACTCGAGCGTCCGGAGGCGGTACATCCGGAAGCCCAAGATCAGGACGTCGAAGGTCAGGACGCCGGCGCGTAGCGCTTGGCCGCTCGCGCTTTCGCCTTGGCAGCCTCCGTCTCGCGGTCCTTGGGCGGTGCAGTCGTCACGAGGTGGTCGAGCAGGTGCGCCGTGATGTGGGCGATCTCGTGGACGGCCTCGTCGAAGTACGCCTGGTTGGCCGCACTCGGACGCGTGGTCCCGGCGACCTTGCGGACGTACTGCAGCGCGGCCGCGTGGATCTCGTCGTCGGTGGCAGACGGTTCGAAGTTGTTCAGGGGCCTAATGTTTCGACACATGTGGTCATTGTCACCCACAGGCGAAGCCCTGCCCAGCCCGCTCGACCGTGCGCGACGCGTCCTGTTCTGTCACGCACACCCCGACGACGAGACCCTCTGGACCGGCGCGCTCATCGCCTGGCTCTCTCGCCACGGGGTGAGGTGCGATGTCGTGACGGCCACACGGGGTGAGCGGGGCGGGGTCGTCAGGCCGTTGAGCCGTCTGATGGGGTCGAGGGGAGTGGCTGCCCGCCGTCGACACGAGCTCGACGGAGCGATGAAGGAACTCGGCGTCGCGCACCATGCCTACCTGGGGACCCCGCCCGCCCGCACGCCCGGTCAGGACCCCACCGTGTACCCCGATTCAGGCCTGACGTGGGTGACGCCGACCCAGGCGGGGCGAGCCCGGGACGCGGACGTCGATTGTTTCTCCCTCGCCGACATCAGCGCAGAAGTCTCAGACCTGGTCGCTGCGGTCGATGCCTGGCGTCCCGATCTGCTGGTGACCTACGACGCCAACGGCGGCTACGGGCACGTGGACCATGTGCGAATGCACCACGTCACCGTGGCCACGGGACACGCAACCGGGGTCGGCGTTCTCGAGATCATCCCGCCCGGTCGACGCGAGGACTTCCCGGATGGGCAGTGGCTCGACCTGGCGTCCGAGTTGCCGACCGTGCGGAAGGCCTTGCGGCACCACACGTCCCAGCTCATGGTGGTGGGCAATGAGGTCGTGCATCGTGGTGGCCCGCGCCAACCCATCGGGACGCTGATCGGTCTTCGCGTCCACACGCCTGAGTAGCGAGGCGGGCGCCGAGCGGAACACGTCGGGGAGGGGAATAGAAATCCACCCCCCGGTGTTGCGGCCGCTTCACCCCGGGTCTAGAGTTCGTCGTGAGCTTCCGCTCCAAGGATTGTTACCCGTTCGGGGCAAGACCTGAGACGCACGCCCCGCGTGTCTCTCGGGTCCTTTTTTCTGCCCTTCAACGGCACGAAGAGACAAGGAAACCCGCATGGCACCCACGACAGGGACTGCCGCCGAACAGATCATCGAGAGTCTCGGCGGACCCTCCAACATCACGAGCCTGACGCACTGCGCAACGCGTCTGCGCTTCGAACTCAAGGACGGATCGATCGTCGACAGCAAGGTCGTCGAGGCAGTTCCCGGCGTCCTCGGCGCCGTCCCGCAGAGCGGCGATCGCTACCAGGTCGTCATCGGTGGCGGCGTGCAGACCGTCTACAACGAGATCATGAACCTCCCCACGATGGGCAAGGGTGGGGCAGCCTCGACCGGCGGCAGCAGCGATGCTGACGTCAAGGCCGCTGCCCGCGCGAAGGCACGTGGCAAGGTTGCCTGGCTCGACGCCTTCTTCGAGTACCTGTCCGACAGCTTCCGCCCGCTCCTCGGCGTGCTGCTGGGCGCCTCGCTGATCATCGCGTTCGCCGCCGTCCTGGACGCCCTGGGCGTCGTCGACTTCCGCGCCGCCGACAAGTCGGCGTCCTGGGTCTTCGTGGACGCGCTGTGGCGCTCCGTGTTCTACTTCCTGCCGATCATGGTCGCGTACAACGC
>CALKHV010000012.1 GCA_937988865.1 uncultured Propionibacteriaceae bacterium
CGGTTGTCGTAGTTGTCCACAGCCGGGAGCTTCGGCCTGTTTGTCCACAGATTCGAGCGCGCCCCTTGTCGCGAGGGGAAGTCGGGCGGACGCTCGGACGCATGCAGATCAAGCGAATCTATGAACCCGTCGCGGACGACGACGGCTACCGCGTGCTGATGGACCGGTTGTGGCCCCGCGGGGTCACGAAGGAGCGGGCGGCGCTGGATGAGTGGCGCAAGGAACTGGCGCCTTCCAACGACCTCCGGAAGGCGTTCCACGCCGACATGGACTTCGACGAGTTCGCCGAGAAGTACGACGCGGAACTCGCGGCGTCCCCGGCCGTGGCATCCTTCCTCGATGAGGTTCGCCGGCACGACCAGGTGACGTTGGTTTACGCGGCGCACGACCCCGACCAGAACCACGCGGTGGTGCTGCTGCGCCACCTGGAAGCTCGCCTGGCCCCCAAGCCGCGTCGGCGGAGAGCCCGTGCGGACGCGGGCTGACGTGCGGTGTCCCGACTCAGAGGCTGTCGCCGAAGTCCTCCCTGAACTTGGCGAGCAGCGCCAGCGGCCAGCCCGACTTGGGGGCGAGGCGTCCGTAGAAGAAGCGCAGGATCTCGGGCTCCTCGACCCATTCCATGCCGCCGATCAACGCCCGGTTCCGGTATAGCCAGTCGATCCTGTCGATCGCGTAGCTGACCTGGGACAACGTGAACACGCGGCGCGGTAGGGCGAGGCGCACGAGTTCCATGTGCGCCAGTGGTTCGACGCCGTCCGGGCCGCGCTGTTCCGACATGGTGCCGCGTTCCATGCCACGCACCCCGGACGCGAGGAAGATCGCCGACGCGAGCGCCGCCGCGGGGTACTCGAGCTGGGGCACGTGGTCGAGGAATCGCATGGCGTCGACGTGTGCGCCAAGACCACCGGGAGGCGTGATGACAGGGACACCACGCTTCTCAAGTTCGTTCACCATGTACGCGATGAACTGCGGGCCCTGGTTGATCATGTCCTCGTCCATGGTCTCGTCGAGCCCGACGGTGATCGCCTCCATCTCCCGCACCGACATGCCGCCGTAGGTGAGGAAGCCCTCGAACATCGGCACGAAGCCGCGCAACTGCTTGTAGACCGCCTCGTCGCGGATGCAGATGCCACCGCCGCGTCCGAAGCCCAGCTTGCGCGCGGAGAAGTAGATGACGTCGGCGCAGTCGGCGATGGCTCGCGTGATGTCGGGGATGGTCATGGACGCGCAACTGGCCTCGCGCATCTTGATGAAGTAGAGGTTGTCGGCCAGGAGGGAGGCGTCGAGCACGAGGGGGAAGCCGTGCGTCCGACAGGACGCGGCGACGGCCCGGAGGTTCGCCAGCGAGAACGGCTGGCCGCCGATGAGATTCGTCCCGGCCTCCATGCGGACGAAGCTGATGGCGTCCGCGCCCTTCTCGGCGACCAGCGCCTCCAGTGCGGCGACGTCGAAGTTCCCCTTGAACGGGTTGTCGCTGGTGACCTCGAGTCCCTCGGCCGGGATCAGTTCGAGCACTTCCCCGCCGTTGACGACGATGTGCTGCTTGCTGGTCGTGAAGTGGTAATTCATCGGCACGTACGTCTCCGGACGCACGAGCACCATCGACAGGATGTTCTCCGCGGCCCGCCCCTGGTGGGTGGGCAGGAAGTAGTCCATCCCGAAGATCTCGACGAGCTTGTCGTACAGGCGTGTGTAGGTGGCGCTGCCGGCGTAGGCGTCATCAGCGCGGAACATCGCGGCCTGTTGCTCCTGGCTCATCGCGTTGACGCCCGAATCGGTGAGCATGTCGAGGAACACGTCGACGTTCTGCAACAGGAAGGTGTTGTAGCCGGCGTCCTCGATCGCCTCCAGCCGCTTCTCGATGGGCAGCAGCGTGAGCTTCTGGATGATCCGGACCTTGTGCATCTCCAGCGGGAACTGTTCACCGCTGAAGAACTTCACCTTCGACATGGACGACCTCCTCGTGGCCGGTCCGATCCTTCCACTCTGGTCTCCAGGCGGGAGGGCGGGGTCGACCCGCGAGACCCGGCAGGCGTCCGGGATGGGTCGTGTGCCGAGGCGACAGGGGCCCGGCGAACGGGGGGGTAGTACCAGTCCCTGTCTCGCGGCACGGGTAACTGGGACAGTTGTGCCACACCGTCCAGCAGGGGAGTGACATGAGTGATCGCGCGGCAACCGACCAGAGCGACCACCCGATCCCGGTCGTCGAGCACCATGCCGCGGCCGTCCAGGGTGACACGTCGGCCTTGGCACCCCTCAAGTCGGGCTTCTGGCGGTGGCTGTGGCTCGGCGCACTCGTGAGCTCCATCGGCGGCTGGATGCAGATGGTCGGCGCCCAGTGGCTCTTCGTGAAGGAGCCGAACGCAGCCACCATCGTGTCGTTCATCCAGATGGCGCAGTCGCTGCCCATGGTGCTGCTGGCCTTCCCCGCCGGGGTGCTGGCCGACATCTTCGACCGTCGCTGGCTCATGTTCTCGGTCCAGATCTACGTGATCGGCGTCGCGTTCAGCCTTGCCGTCCTCACCTTCATGGACAAGGTGACCGCGCCGATGCTGATCGCCTTCACCTTCCTGATCGCGTGCGCCGGGGCCATCCAGACCCCCGCCTGGCAGTCCCTGATTCCGGAGATCGTCCCGAGGGAACAGGTCCCCGCCGCCAGTCGCCTGGAGCAGGTCAGCGTGAACGCCGGACGCGCGGCCGGCCCCGCGATCGCCGGTTTCGTCATCGCAGCCTGGGGTGTGCCATGGGTCTTCGCGCTGAACGCCGCGTCCGTGTTGCTGCTCGCCGGCACCCTGCTCGCCTGGAGGCGTCCGAGGATCGTTGTCGAACGACGCGAGCGCTTCATCCCCGCCCTCCGCGCCGGTGGCCGCTACGTCTCCCACGAACCCGTCGTGCGCCGCATCATCCTGCGCCTCGTCATGTTCATCTTTCCCGCCTGCGCGATCTGGGCCCTGCTCGCCATCATCGCCAGCCAGCGACTGGGGCTGGAGGCGTCCGGCTACGGCCTCCTCTTCGCAGCCATGGGCACCGGCGCCGTGATGGGGGCGCTCACCCTCGGGAAGATCCGCGCCTACGTGTCCACCAACACACTCATCCTCGGCTGCGGAACCCTCTTCGCCGTCAGCCTCGCGCTCACGGTGATCGTTCCGAACTTCTGGACCGCCCTCCCCGTCCTCGTGCTGGCCGGCTTCGGCTGGACGGCGACCATCGCCACCCTCAACGCCGAACTCCAGCTCTACCTGCCCGTCTGGGTGCGCGCCCGCGGCATTGCGATCTACCTGATGAGCTTCATGATCGCCCAGTCCATCGGCTCCCCGATCTGGGGGCAGGTGGCCCAGCACTGGGGGCTCCGGACGGCCATCTTCACCGCCGCCGGTGTCTCCCTGCTCGCCGTGGTCGGTGGGCTGTTCTGGAGGATCCCCGAGACCGGTCACATGGATCGCGCGCCTCTCGCCTTCTGGGGTGAGGCCGCCGTGCTCACCGAGCCCGACCCCAACGACGGCCCGATCGTCGTCACGGTCGAGTACGTCGTCCCGCCCGAGAGCGAGGCCGAGTACTTCGCCGCGATGCAGGACATGCGCCGCTCCCGCCGCCGGAGCGGGGCCACCCGCTGGGACCTCTACCGGATCGGTGAACAGCCCGACCACTTCCTCGAGACGTTCGAAGTGCCCTCCTGGGAGGAACACCAGCGTCAGCACAGCGGACGCCTCACCGCCCAGGACAAGGAGATCGAGGACCGCGCCCACGCCTTCTCGGTCGAGCGGTCAGTAGCCAGGCATCTTCTGCCACCGGGGTTCTGAGCCCAGGGGCGTGGTCACTGCCTGAGCGTCCACCGTGCCCGGCTCACCCGTCGCCCAAGGTGACGCTGAGCAGGTCGCCCGGCTGGCACGCGAGCGCGTGGCAGATGGCCGTGAGGGTCGAGAACCGGATCGCCTTGGCCCGATTGTTCTTGAGCACCGACAGGTTCGCCACCGTGATCCCCGTACGTCGTGCGAGTTCGACGATGGTGACGCCCTGCGTGTCGAGGATCCGGTCGAGGTGAACGGTGACCTGGTGCAGATCGACGTCGTCCTCGCTCATCAAATGAGCCCGTCGGAGTCCTGGGCCAGGCGGACGCCACCCTCCCAGATGACGGCGAGCGCCGCGACGACCAGGGCGAACAACGCGGGGGAAAAGCTCATCGTCCAGTGGTCGGTCTCAAGGTGGGACGCCGCGGCGGAGCGGGTGAGGATCCAGATGGGGCCCCACGATGCCACCGCGTTGTGCGCCAGTCCCGCCACGGCGATCAGCAGCGCGAGCCAGCGCAGCCGGTGGGCGTTGGGCAGCGTGAAGACCTCTCCCTTTCGAGCCGACCGGGCGATGCGCAGCAGCAGCCACGACCCGACGAGGACGCCCACCGCCGCGATCCACGCGGGGGACAGCCACACGATGGTCTCCATCGGCGTGAGGGTCGTGAAGCCGGGCCACTCGACGACGGCCCGAACCGGCCCGCCGATCGACACAGGCAGGAGGCCTGTGGCGGCGTCCACCGTGCCGTCCACCGTGTCCTTCCAGGCCAGCGCCGGCAATTGCAGTCCCGGGTCGTCCGACCTGATTGTGGCCGGAAGTGACGGCATGTACAGGTTCGGGAGCCATCGAGGCGCCACAAGGAAGCTCCAGCCCGTGAGCCCGTAGACCGTCGTCCGCAGGGCCGAAAGCAGTCCAAGGAGCCCCCCGAGCAACGAGACCCAGAGGCCCGCTTCCGCAATGGCGACGGCGACCCGTCCGTCCTGTGCCCCGGTGACCCGGGTCGTGACCTTCAAAGCGCCCATGACCGCCTCCTTCATATCGATGATCGATCTGTACGACAGACGCTACATCTCGATAATCGATATGTCCAGAGGACGCGTTGGCCGATACCGTGACGTTACGAGGCGACGGCCTCCAACTGGGCCGAGACGTCGACGTTCACGCGAACGGGCACCGCGTTGGTGAGGTTGTCGAGCACGGGGCAGTGCGTCTCGACGGCTTCGTGCAGCTCGAGGTAGCGTCCGACCGGGTCGGGCCCGCGAAGGGTGACGTCGACCTGGATGCCCTGGTACCCGGCGCGAACGCCGTCGTCGAGGCCGAAGAAGCCGCGCGTGTCGAGATCACCCGTGAGGGAGACGTCGACCGCGTCCAGGGTCAGGCCCAACTTCTGGGCCCAGACCTGGTAGCTGATCACGTTGCAGGCGCCGAGGGCGGCGAGGAGGTGCTCGATCGGGTTGGCCCCGAGGTCGGTGCCACCCAGGGACGCGGGCTCGTCGATCGTGAAGGCGTGGCGTCCGGCCCGGACGCTGACCTCGGTCGCGGTGCCTGGGCGCAGGCTCGCCGTCACCTGCGGACGGATGTGGTGGCCGGCGGGAATGTCGACGCGCGGCTCATTGACGGTCAGGGAAATGGGCATGGAAGTACCTTTCGGGGGCGATGAAGGGGGCGGAATTGCCAAGGGGAATTACGAGAATGACAAGCACGCCCTGCTGCGCTCCGCCAAAGTGGAGGAACCTGATCCGATCGCTACACAGCTCTGTGACGAGGGGCGATACGGGACGTGCTGTCAGACGGGACGCTCAGGGGCGGTCTCAACAACACATTCGCGCACGCATCATCGAGTTGGCAGCAACGCGATTGCAGCCGATCGAGACGTCTTGGGTACGCATGGGTGAAATGTTGCCACGCAATTGTTGAGAGTGCAACTGGTGTCCCAGTATTCAGAATTCGGACGCTGACAGCCCGCAGGGGTTCGGCTCGGCGCCACTCAACCCATGAGTCGGAGCAATTCGGCTCCCCAGGCTCGGGCCCGTTCGAGCTCGCCCTCCTTCAGGGGACCTTCCTTGTCGGTCACGATGAACCCCAGCGGCTCGGCGAGGCGCGCGTACCCCTTGGCCTCCAGGGCGTCCACGATGGTGGGCGCACCCTTGCCGAACGGGCCGCGCACCTCGGTGTCGAAGCCGGCGCAGCGTCCCTGCCCTGCGGGGAGGGCTTCCATCCACGACCGGAGCGACTGGTGCGAGAGGTCAGGCGCCCTGGTGGTGCCGGGATTCCTGCGGATGCTCTCCCGCGTCCGCTCTGACGACAGGTGGAACGCGAACACCGGTCCTCCCGCGACGATCAGGTCGGCGCCCGCGATGGCGTCCCCTGTGGCCTCGTCGGTGGGCAGCGCCCTGACCTCGGGCCCGAGCCCTTCGGCGATGGCGTGGGCGACCTTCGCGGTGTTGCCCCACAGTGACTCGTAGACGACGACGGCCTTCATCCCTCCATCGTGCCGCTGACTCCTGCGAACGTGTGTGAGTTCAGACAGTTTCGCAGGAGTGAAACCTCACCCCGCCGGGTACGCCTCGGTCTCGGTCGCCTTCGCCGAAAGCCACACGCCCAGGCCCTCGTGCAGCCGCAGGTCGGCGACGGCCGCGGGGGTGACGTCGACCATCGCGGGCGGTGCGCCGTCCACCTGCACCCGGACGCGGTCACCCAGCAGGTCAAGGCTCGCGATCGTCCCCGACCACACGTTGCGGGGGCTCGCGTGCTCGGGACGTTCCGTGTGGACGCTGATCGCCGACGGACGCAGGCCCACGACGACGCGCGCACAGCTCTCCGCGCCCTCGGTGGGCACTGCGAACAACGTCCCACCCTGGTCGAGCTCGACCCGATGGGACGCCGGGTCGAGCGTCCCGGTGTAGAGGTTGATGCCCACGAGTCGGGCGACGTAGTCGGTGCGTGGATGCCGGGCGACTTCGGACGGCGTCCCCTGCTGCACGATGCGTCCGTGCTCGAGGACGACCAGGTGGTCGGCGAGCACGAGGGCCTCGATCGGGTCGTGGGTCACCAGCACGACCGGTCCGGCGAAGTCGCGCAGGTGCTCGCGCAGTTCGGCCCGGACGTCCACGCGGGTGCGCGCGTCCAGGGACGCCATGGGTTCGTCGAGGAGGAGCAGGTGCGGGTCGACGGCCAGGGCGCGCGCGAGGGCGACCCGCTGCGCCTGCCCGCCCGAGATCTCACCCGGACGCCGGCCGCCCAGCCCTGCCAGGCCGAGGCGGTCGAGCCAGGCGTCCGCGATCTCACGGGACGCTCGGCGGGACTGACCCCGGCATCGCGGCCCGAAGGCCACGTTGTCGCGGACGTCCAGATGACCGAACAGCCTGAAGTCCTGGAAGACCAGGCCCACCGGGCGCCGCTCGGCGGGGACGAACGTGTCCGCGTCCACGTCGTCGACGACCGTGTCGCCGAGGGCGATGCGGCCGCGGGAGAGGGGGATCAGCCCGGCCAGCGTCCGCAGGAGGACGCTCTTGCCCGCCCCGTTCGGCCCCACCACGCCGACGACCTGGCCGGGGGCGACGCTGGCGTCGACGTCCAGCGTGAACCCGCCCACCTCGACCACTCCCGTGATCTCCAGAGCCCCGCTCACCGGGCACCGCCCGGCCACCACGAACTGCGCAGACCCACGAGGACGCCGACCGACACGACCAGCAGCACCAGCGAGAGGGCGATCGCCGCGTCCGGGTCTGATTCCATGGCCAGGTAGACCGCCAGCGGCATGGTCTGCGTCCGTCCCGGGAAGTTGCCCGCGAACGTGATCGTCGCCCCGAACTCACCCAGCGCCCGGGCCCAGCACAACACCGCGCCCGCGGCCACGGCTGGCGCAACCAGGGGGAGCGTGACGCGCCGCAGGGTCGTGAGGCGGGATGCTCCCAGCGTGGACGCGGCCTCCTCGAGCCCCCGATCGGACGAGCGGAAGGCGGCCTCGACGGTGACGACGAGGAACGGCATGGCGACGAAGGTCTCGGCCATGACGACGGCGGCCGTGGTGAAGGGCAGGGTGACGCCGAACCACTGGTCGAGGAGGCTGCCCAGGACGCCACGGCGTCCGAAGGCCATGAGAAGGGCGACCCCGGCGACCACGGGCGGGAAGACGAGGGGCAGGGTCACGAGGGCGCGCAGGAGGGTGATCCCCGTGGCCCTCGACCGGGCCAGCACCCAGGCGAGGGGAACGCCGAGGACGAGCGAGATCACAGTGGCGGTCGTGGACGTGAACAGCGAGAGGCGAAGGGCGTCCAAAACCTGCTGACTACGCAGGATACGTCCGAGGCCCGACCAGGGGGCCCGGGCCACGAGCCCGAGCAGGGGGAGCAGGAGGAACGCGATCGCGACCAGGGCTGGGGCCTTCATGACCCAGGGGAGGGACGCCGGGCGCCGGTCCGGGGTTGCCCGACCGCGTCCCCTGCTGACCGCTGTGCCGTTCATGGTGCCGTGAACCCTGCGTCCGTGAGCACCGGCGATGCAGCGTCCGACGAGATGTAGTCGGTGAAGGCCTGGGCGGTCTCGCGGTGCGGTGACGCCGACAGCGTCGCGATCGGGTAGTCGGTCGAGGCGTTGACGTCCGCCGGGATCTCGATGCCCACGACCTCGTCGCGGGCGGACGCGACGTCGGTGACGTAGACGAGGCCGGCGTCCACCTCACCGAGGGTGACCTTGGTCAACACGGCCTTGACGTCGGCGTCCAGGCTCACGGGGGTGAGGGTGAGGCCGGCCTGCCTGAGCACCGTGGTGGCGAGCGCGCCGCAGGGCACGGCGGGCTGGCAGACGGCGACCTTGACGCCCGACCGGGCGAGATCAGCCAGGGACGCGATGCCGGCCGGATTGTCGGAGGGAACGGCGATCGCGAGGTGGTTGCGGGCGAAGACGGTCGGCTGGTCAGCGTCCCCGGACGTCACGACGGCGTCCATGATCGTCGTGCCGGCCGAGGCGAAGACGTCCGCGGACGCGCCCTGGGTGATCTGCGTCGCCAGCGTCGAACTGCCGCCGAAGCTGAAGACCACGTGCGTCCCGGGGTGGTCTGCCTCGAAGCGCGTGCCGAGTTCGGTGAACGCACCGGTCAGGGAGGAGGCTGCGAGCACGGTGATGGTGGTGCTCGGTGGCGACGCCGCCCCGGACGTACTGCACCCCGCGAGTGCCAGCGCGAGGAGCGCGACCGCCGCAGGGTGGCGCTGGACGGTTCGCAGCACCCTCATGGCCGAGACGGCACTTCCACCGCCACATTGGTCGACTTCACGGCGGCGATGGCGAGGACGCCGGGCTCGAGCCCCAGTTCGTCGGCGGCCTCGCGACTGATGAGTGAGACGAAGCGGTGCGGACCCGCCTGGATCTCGACCTGTGCCATCACGGTGTCGCGCACGACCCTCGTCACGAGTCCGACGAAGCGGTTGCGCACCGACTCGGAGGTGACCGGGCCCGGTCGAAGTCGATCGGTCTGGGTCGAGGAATCGGACGCGAACCTGGCCAACTCGGCACCGTCGACCACCTGCCGGGAGGAGTCGTCGGTGGTCGTGGTGAGTCTGCCGGCATCGACCCAGCGGCGGAGGGTGTCGTCGCTGACGCCGAGCAGGTCGGCGGCTTCCCGAATCCTGAAGGTGGGCACGGCTCGAAACTACCGCGCCTGCGGTCTCCTAGGGGTGGTTTCACCGCACATGCGGGTTTCGCTCAGGACGTATCCAAAGTTGAGCGTGGTCGACTCAACGTGGACTTGACTCTTCGCCGAACGCGTCAATAATGGGAGATGAGAGCCCTCCCACCGTGCCGGTGGGGGCCATTCCACCCATCCGAGAGGAGAACACCATGGCACGCACCTTCGATCCGTTCCGCGAGATGGATCGCCTCCTGGGCGATGTCACCCGCACCCCTGCGTCCGTCGGGATGCCGATGGACCTGTACCGCATCGACGACCAGTTCGTCGCCCAGATCGACCTGCCCGGGGTCGACCCGGGCAGCATCGACATCGACATGGACGCCGACACTGTGACGATCCGGGCCGAGCGCCAGACGGCAGCCGGCGAGGGCGCCCAGTGGTTGGCGCGGGAGCGGGCAGTGGGCACGTTCGCCCGCCAGCTCACGCTCGGGCGAGGCCTGGCCGGTGACCAGATCACGGCGTCCTACGCCGACGGCGTGCTCACGCTGACCATCCCGATCGCCGAGGCGGCCAAGCCCCGGAAGATCCAGCTGAGCCGCAGCACCGGGACGATCCACGGTGAGATCGCGTCCGACGAGGGCAGCGCACCGGCCGAGTGACGCTCGCCTGGTCGAGTTGACGGCAGTGACGAGGGCCCCGGGATGATCCCGGGGCCTTCGTCAATCGTCCGTGATGTCAGCTCGGCTGCCAGCCCTGCGGCGGGTCCTCGCCGACGAGGCCGTCCACCGACTCGCGCAGGAGGTCGGCGTGGCCGGTGTGGCGTCCGTACTCCTCGACGATGTCGCAGACGACGCGGCGCAGGCTGGCGAACTGGCCGTTCCAGCCGAGCCGCGTTGGCTGGTCGAGGCCGCCGGCGGCGACGGCGTCCGCGAGGCGGCGGCGTGTGCGTCCGACTGCCCCGTCGTAGAGGGCGTAGAGCTCCTCGGGTGAGTCGTCCGCCGCCGAGTGGAAGTCCCAGTCGGGGTCGGCGTCCCAGTCGACCGAGCGCCATGGCTCGCCGGGATCGGTGCCGAAGGCGTCCCAGGTGAACTTCACGTCCTCGACTCGGGCGAGGTGCTTGAGCAGGCCACCGAGGGTGAGGGTGGACGCTCCGATGCGCGTGTTCAATCCCTCAGCGTCGAGCCCGCCCGCCTTCCACCGGAAGGTGGCCCGGAGCCGGTCCAGCATCCCGAAGAGGTGCTCCAGTTCGGTGCCCGCCATGGGTGGCTCGATGGGCCAGACGTCAGTGGTCATGTCGTGCTCCCTTGCAGAGGTGTCCACCCATCCTGTGGTGTCCACCCATCCTGCGGTGGACGCGCCCCCGGTGCAAGGGGTGGCGTGGGTCTCGACCGAATCAGGAAGCGGACGACGCCGCCGCGTCGACGGAACGACGCGGGACGCGGAGCAACGTCACTCCCACCCACCCGAACCAGACCGGCAACAGCATCCCGTACAGCAGGTAGGCCGAACCGATCATCGGACGCAACGCCTCCGACACGATCCCCAGGGCGCCCGTGGCGATGCCGACGATGGCGAGTGCGCGTCCGAAGCTGCCTGCCGGCAACATCACCCAGGACAGCACGAGGATGCCTGCTGCGGTGAGGATCCCCGCCCACGGCATCCCGTTCGCGATGGCGACGAGGGCGTTCGCGGCGCTGACGAGGCTGTCGCGTTCGGCGTCCGAGGTTGCGGACGCGTAGTCGTTGCTCAGCAGGACCAGCCCCCCGTGCAGCGACTGCGGGCTGCTGCCGACCGCCAGGGCGATGATCTCGGACGCCACCCCGAGCAGCCCTCCGATCGCAGCCAGACCCTTGTTCACCCCGGCCAGGGCGACGGCCATGGCCGCGAACGCGATGAGCGCGGGAATGCCGAGGCCGACGAAGCAGATGAGCTGGACGAGGTAGACGGCCTTGTGGTCGGCGATGTAGATGAGGAGGGCGCGCCCCTCGGTCGGTGGCACAGGTGCGGTGAAGACCAGGATGACCGGCACCAGCACCATCGCCACGAACACCCAGGCCGAGATACCACCGATCTTGTAGAGGGGTTGCCAAGTCAGATCGGGACGCGCGGACTGCATCCATCAACGGTAGTCCTGCGCACTCCGAGGCGAGTGTCCTGCCCCGATCTGCGCGTCCGGGTGGGGAGTCGCTAGCGTCGGGGACGTGACGAACCCGACCATCACGCCCACCACGACCATCACCGCCACCGACCGCGCCATCGCTGAAGCCCTTGCCGGCCTGCCGGGAGTGCGAGCTGTGTTCCTGGGCGGCTCGCGCGCGTCGGGCACCGCGGACGACTCCTCCGACACCGACCTGTACGCGCTGTGCCACGGGTTCCCGGACGCCCAACTCAGCGTCCGGGCGCTCGCGCCCCTGGCCGACGATGGACGCGTCACCCACGTCACGGCGTGGGGGTCCGAGGACCACCTCCGTGTGGCGGGAGCGCTGGTCGAGATCGTCCACCTGGACGCCGGGACACTCGGGGTGGACGCCTTCTACGACGCCGGGGCCGCCCCGACCGGGTACACGACCGCGTTCCTCCACACGCTGGCGCTCGGCGTCCCACTCGTGGACGACCACGGTGACCTCGCGGCCATTCAGGGGCGGTTGCGCACGTATCCGGAGCCGACGCGGCGGCGCATCCTCGCCCAGACGCCCGGGGAGTTGGCCGAGTACGTCGACCAGGTGCGCAAGGCGCAGGGACGCCACGACTGGACGTCGGTCACCCATCGTCGGGCGGTGGCGCAGACGGCGTGGTTCGACGCGGCCTTCGCGCTGAACCGCCGATTCCACCCGGGCGAGAAGAGGATGCTCACCCACCTCGCGTCGTGCGAGATCGTCCCGGTGGACGCCGAGGCCCGCTGGACGCAGGTCGCGCTGCTGCCTGCCGACGACCCCAGGTTGCCGGGGCTGCTCGGTTCGCTGGCGTCCGATCTGGTGGAGCTGCTGGCGGCCCCGTGACCCCCTTGGTCGTCCGGGGCGAGCCTGTTCGCGGCCGAACGAATGCGGGGTGCCACGCGGGGGCGCTGTTACGCTGCCCGCATGTTGATCCTCGGCCTGATCCTGTTCGGAATGCTCGTCGGCGCTGCCGCCCAGTTGGCGCTCGGGCGCTCGCGTGCGGGCATCGATTGGGCCATGGCCCTGTCGAGCGGGCTGGCGGGATCCTTCGTGGGTGGACTGCTGTCCAGCCTCCTCGCGGGCGACGGACTGGCCCTGCGTCCCTCGGGCCTCATCGGGTCGTTCGTGGGTGCGGTCATCGTCACCGCCGGCTGGCAGTGGTGGGTGCGTCGCCCGAAGGCGACGTCCTGAACCATCGGGTTCAGGGCTTGGTCGCCGTGAGGGTGTAGCTGACCGGGAGACGGTTGGGACGATCGCGCAGGCGGTACTCGCCCGTCGCCTCGTCGAGGTCCATCAGCCCGGGCACCCCCTCCCACGGCAGGCTGTCGTGCTCGGTGAGCGAGGTCAGGTGCAGGCCGGCGTCCAGGAGTGCCGTGATGATCTCGCCCAGACCGTGATTCCACTCCATCGACACGGGGGACGCGAGCCGCTCGTCGCCGGCGTACGTGAACTCCTCGTGCCAGACCAGCGGCTCGGGACGTTCGAAATAGGGCAACTCGAGCGCGACGGTCTGGTGCCCGGACGCCGAGATCCACGGCTGCTGGGCCCGGTCGACGGGATCGTCACCCAGCGTCACCACCACCGAGGCCCACATCACGGGGTGGCCCTCGCGGAGGAAGAGGCGTCCACCGGGTCGAAGCAGGGACGCGACGACCTCGGCCCACCTGGCGATGTTCGGGAGCCAGCACAGGGCGCCGATCCCGGTGAAGACGAGGTCGAACTGGCGTCCGGCGAGGGCGTCCGGGGCGGAGTAGACGTCGGACTCGACATAGTCGATCGACGCCCCCGCTTTCGTCGCGAGGGCTCGCGCCTCGGCGAGGGACGCAGGGGAGAGGTCGAGACCGGTGACGCGTCCGCCGAGGCGCTGCAGGCTCAGCGTGTCGGTGCCGATGTGGCACTGGAGATGGACGACATCGAGCCCGGTGAGGTCGCCGAGGAGGGGGACGTCGAACCGGACGACGTCCGAGAGGGCCGTCGGGTCGGCCAGCAATGTGTCGATGCCGTAGTTGGCCGCGTGGATCGCGGCGCGGCTGTCCCAGTTGGCGCGGTTGACGTCGCGATAGTCCATCGGGCAACCCTAGTGGGCGGGCGGCCTTCCGCCGAGGGCGTGTTTCCTTGCGTCGGCAGCGCTGGCGCCCAGACGTGGACGCTGGGAGGGCGTGTTTCCTTGCGCGGGCAGCGATAGCGCCCCGAATTGGACGCTGGGAGGGCGGTTACCTTGCGTCCGCAAGGAAACCGCCGCCGGCAGGGTGGGGGTGGGCGGGGCGTGGCGGGGTCGAGGTGGCGGGTGGGGGCGCCGCCCTCCGCCGGGGGCGTGTTTCCTTGCGTGGGCCGCGATGGCGCCCAGATGTGGACGCTGGACGGGCGGTTACCTTGCGTCCTCAAGGAAACCGGTGTCAGGCGCGCCCCACGTAGGACGCCAGGTGCGCCCCCGTCAGCGTCGACCCGGACGCCACGAGATCTGCCGGCGTCCCCTCGAACACGACGCGTCCCCCGTCGTGGCCTGCGCCCGGACCGAGGTCGATGATCCAGTCGGCGTGCGCCATGACAGCCTGGTGGTGCTCGATCACGATGACCGACTTGCCTGCGTCCACGAGGCGGTCGAGGAGGCCGAGCAACTGCTCGACGTCCGCGAGGTGGAGCCCGCTCGTCGGCTCGTCCAGCACGTAGATGCCACCGTTCGCTGCCATGTGCGTCGCGAGCTTGAGCCTCTGCCGTTCCCCGCCCGACAACGTCGTCAGTGGCTGCCCCAGACTCACATAGCCGAGCCCGACGTCGACCAGGCGTCCGAGGATGGTGTGGGCAGCAGGCGTCCGGGCCTCGCCCGCACCGAAGAAGTCGAAGGCCTCGGTGATCGGCATGGCGAGCACCTCGCTGATGTCGCGTCCACCGAAGTGGTACTCCAGCACGGACGCATCGAACCGCTTGCCTTCACAGTCTTCGCAGGTGGTCGCGACGCCGGCCATCATGGCCAGGTCGGTGAAGATGACGCCGGCCCCGCTGCACGTGGGGCAGGCCCCCTCGGAATTGGCGCTGAACAGCGCGGGCTTGACGCCGTTGGCCTTCGCGAAGGCCTTCCGAATGGGTTCCAGCAGCCCGGTGTAGGTCGCCGGATTGCTCCGTCGCGAACCCTTGATGGCGCCCTGGTCGACCATTACGACGCCCTCGCGTCCCGCCACGGAGCCCTGGACGAGCGAACTCTTGCCCGACCCGGCCACGCCCGTCAGCACCACGAGGGTTCCGAGGGGGATGTCGACGTCGACGCCGCGCAGATTGTGCAGGGTCGCACCGCGCACCGCGAGCGAACCCGTGGGCGGACGCACCGACGACTTCAGGGACGCACGATCGTCGAAATGGCGACCGGTGAGCGTGTCGGACGTCCGCAACTCCTCGACGGACCCCTCGAAACAGACCTGCCCGCCCCCCGTGCCCGCGCCCGGACCGAGGTCGATGACGTGGTCGGCGATGGCGATCAGTTCGGGCTTGTGTTCCACTACGAGCACCGTGTTGCCCTTGTCGCGCAGCCGAAGCAGCAGGTCGTTCATCTTCGCGATGTCGTGCGGGTGCAGTCCGACGGTCGGCTCGTCGAACACATAGGTGACGTCGGTGAGGGACGACCCGAGGTCCCGGAGCATCTTCACGCGCTGTGACTCACCGCCCGACAGCGTTCCCGACGGACGATCAAGGCTGAGATAGCCGAGGCCGATCTCGACGAACGCGTCCAGACTCTGCTGCAGCTTGGCGAGCAGAGGGGCGACGGTTGGCTCCTTGAGGGTCCGCACCCATTCAGCGAGATCACTGATCTGCATGGCGCAGGCGTCCGCGATGCTGACGCCGTTGATCGTCGAGGAGCGGGCCGCAGCATTCAGGCGGGTGCCGTCGCAATCGGGGCAATCGGCGAACGTCACCGCCCGTTCGACGAAGGCGCGAATGTGCGGCTGCATCGCGTCCACGTCCTTGGTCAGGAACGACTTCTGGATCTTCGGGATGAGCCCCTCGTAGGTGAGGTTGATGCCCTGGATCCTGATCTTGGTGGGCTCCTTGTGGAGCAGGTCGTGGAGTTCGGTCTTCGTGAACTCACGCACGGGTTTGGTGGCATCGAAGAAGCCGCAGCCGCCGTAGATGCGTCCGTACCAGCCCTCCATGCTGTACCCGGGCACGAGGATCGCACCGTCCAGGATCGACTTGTCCCGGTCGAGGAGCGCCGTCATCTCGAAGTCGGTGACCGTGCCCATGCCTTCGCAGCGCGGGCACATGCCGCCGATGACCGTGAACGTCTTGCGGACGGTCGTCTTCTCGCCCTTCTCGACCGTGATCGCGCCGCCACCGCGCACCGAGGGGACGTTGAACGAATAGGCCTTGGGTGTGCCGATGTGGGGTTGGGCGAGGCGGCTGAAGACGATCCGGAGCATGGCGTTGGCGTCCGTGGCGGTGCCGACGGTGGAGCGGGAATTCGCGCCCATGCGCTCCTGGTCGACGATGATCGCCGTGGTCAGGCCCTCGAGGACGTCGACATCGGGACGCGCCAGGTTCGGCATGAATCCCTGGATGAACGCGCTATAGGTCTCGTTGATGAGGCGCTGCGACTCGGCGGCGATGGTGTCGAAGACCAGGGAGCTCTTGCCCGAGCCCGAGATGCCGGTGAAGACGGTGAGGCGCCGTTTCGGGATGTCGACGTCGATGTCCTTGAGGTTGTTCTCGCGGGCGCCGAGGACGCGGATCACGTCGTGGCTGTCGGCGACGTGGGTGGCCGGGAGGTTCGCGTCCGGGTGTCTGCTGGTCATCTGGGGATCGTGCCACGTCCCACTGACACACGCCAGACCACCCCTTGCGGCCTCCGACCCGCGCAGCCAGACTGGACGCTTCGGCAGGCGGCGTCCTGCACCCGTCTGAGGAGGACACATGGCGAATCTCGTGGTGCACTTCGAAATCCACGCAACCGAGCCACAGCAGCTGATCGACTTCTACTCCGACCTCCTGGGCTGGGAGTTCACCAGGTTCGGCGACATGGACTACTGGTCGATCCAGACCGGCGAGGGCTCGAACAGCCTCGACGCTCCCGGCCACGGCATCAACGGGGGGCTGGTCAAGCGCATGGGTGCGCGTCCCGAGATCGGTGGTCCGGTGGCAGGCGCCAACCTCGTCATGGCGGTCGACGACGTGGACGCCACCTTCGCCAAGGGGCTCGCGTTGGGTGGGGTGGACGCGGTTGCCCCGAACGACATGCCCGGTGTTGGACGCCTGGCCTACCTCATCGACCCGGACGGCAACATCTTCGGGTTCATCTCGCCGATCATGTCGGACGGCACGAACGCCATGGACGCCCCGGCCTGACGTCAGCGCGGGTTGTCGCCGAGGTGCTTCATCGCCTCACGGCGCGACAGGGGCGACAGCCGGTCGCCCAGCTCGCTGACGTAGGCGCGCACCCACTCGGGATCGGTCCGCGCGTACTGGCGGAGCGCCCAGCCGATCGCCTTGCGGGCGAAGAAGTCGCGGTCGCCGAGGCTCGGGGTGATGGCGTCCACGAGAAGGGTGAGATCGGTCGAGGCCTTCGCGTCCAGTTGGCAGATGATGGACGCCCGCCTCACCCAGACGGTCTCGTCGTGGGCCCAGAGACGCATCACTGCCGACGCCGGGCCCGGGTGGGCGCGCACCACGCGTCCGACGAGTGCGGACGTCCCGTCGACGATGTCCCACCACGCGCCCTCGCGGATCAGGTGTTCGTAGAGGGGAAGGGATTCCAGGCGGGACGCCCACGTCGCGTACCGGCGGTGCCCCGCGACGCCGAGGGCCGCGTACCGCTCTTCGCGGAAGGAGGCGTTGTCGAACAATTCCCGGGTGACCGACTCCCACTCCCCGGACGTGTGAACGGGGAACTCGGTCAGGACGTCCCGCATGAGGATCTTCATCTGCGGGCTGGTCACGCCCCGGTAGGGCATGTCTGACTTCATGTACTTCCGTTGTGCCTGTGCACGTTCGTTGTCGCCCAGGTCAACAAGTCGGACGCGGACATCGCGCGCGAGTGCCTCGACGTCATCCACTGGACTTCCTCTCGTCACGTTCCTGTCATTCGGCTGTGACATGGCCATTCACTGTTGGGGCAGGGTTTCCACAGGGGGGTGTGGACAACTCACGCACAGATTGCCGAGGACGGTTGAATTGTCCACAGATTGTGGTCCGCGACGTGAGACCCCCTGCATTACCACGTAGATTCCCTCCCCGTACCTCTTTTCGCATACTCAGGGCCGGAGCAGGAACATCATGACCGAACGTACCGCGCCAGCAGGCCTGCCGACGCGTCCCGATGCAGTGCAATTGCGCGCACGACGCAATCCCCGCCTCGTCATCGCCGGCGTCCTGTGCGCCGCCCTCGGCGGGCTCGGTGCGGCAGTCGTGCACGCCGAGACGTCCAGTTCTGCGCAAGTGCTGATGGCCGCCCGGGACGTCTCGCGTGGCGAGGTCGTGCAGACGTCCGACCTGGCGGTCGTGACGATCGGTTCGGCCCCCGGCGTCAACACGGTGCCGGCGTCCGAGTTGTCGTCCCTCGTCGGAGGCGAGGCACGTGTCGACCTGCCCAGTGGCTCCCTCGTCGGCGACGGGGCGGTAGGTGAGCCCGAGGTGGCCAAGGGGACGTCCCAACTCGGGCTGCGCCTCGCTGCAGGGCGCCTGCCGGTGAAGGTGATGCCAGCCGGAACACGCGTCACGCTCGTGGCCGTTACCGGGACGCGGACCGGCGCCGATGACGGTGTCCCGAGCCTGCGCGTCACCGGGCAGATCGTGTCGTCGCCGGTGCCCCTCGCCGACGGCGCGAGTTATGTGCTCGACGTGGCTGTCCCGCAGGCGTCGGCGCAGCAGGTCGCCGACCTGGCGGCCAGGGAGCAGCTCGTCATCGTCCGTGAGGGCGGCAACTGATGGCCGTCGTCGCCTGCGCGTCCGTCGTCGGGTCACCGGGCGTCACCACCACCGCGCTCGGGCTCGCCCTGACCTGGGATCGCGACGTGCTCCTCGTCGATGCCGACCGCGACCCCTCCCAGGCCATCCAGGCCGGCTATCTGCGTGGAGCCGACCTGGGGGGACGCGGACTCGCGGGTCTCGCCCGCGCCCATCGCGAACGCAGGCCGCTGCATGACGAGCTGACGCGTCAGTCCGTGCCGCTGACGAGCGACGAGGGAGTGACCCGGCGCTTCCTGCCCGGCTTCGCCCACCCCGGTGCGGCGTCCGTGTTCGGCCAGGTGTGGCCCGACCTCGCGCACGCGCTGTCGGGTCTGGGGGCTGCGGGCACCGACGTCATCGTGGACGCCGGCCGCATCGGACGCGACGGCCTTCCCACCCCACTGCTCATCGAGGCGGACGCGGTGCTGGTGTGCGTCCGAAGTTCGCTGCGGTCGCTGGCTGCACTCCGGTTGCACCTGCCCGGGCTGGTGGACCAGCTCGAGTCGCTGCCGGGTCACGCCGAGCTCGGCCTGGTGGTCATCGGTGAGGGCCAGCCGCATTCGGCGTCCGAGATCGCGAAGGCGTTCGGGGTGACCGTCGCGTTCACGCTTCCGCACGAGCCCGGTCAGGCGTCCGTGTTGAGCGATGGCGCGGTCGAAACCCGCCGGTTCGGCGAGGGGTCGCTGCTGCGCTCGCTGCGTGCGGCAGCCTCCGGAACCCGGGCGGGCGTCACGGCGCGCGCCCGACTGATCGGGGGCGCGGCATGAGCGCCGACCTCTCGAGCATTCTTGCGGGCTTCGACTGGACACTCGACGACGACGTCCAGGGGCCCTCGCCGGCGTCCCCGCGCCGCGAGCTGGCGTCCAGGGCGGTTGATGTCGACTGGGACCTCGTGGTCGACCTGCGGCACCGCGCGTCCGCAGAGATCACCCAGAACACCGAGGCATGGCTCGCAGACCATGCGCGTCCGATGCCCGCGGACGACCGCCAACAGATGGGACGCTCGGTCATCACGAGCGTGGTCAGCCATCACGCCGAGCAGATCGCGGCCAACGGCCAGGCTCTGTGGCCCCGCGACGTCGAGCACGCGTACGTCGTCGCCGTTGAGAACGCGATCTTCGGCTATGGACGCCTGCAACCCATCTTCGACATCCCGGACGCCGAGAACATCGAGATCCACGGGTGGGACTCGGTGATGGTTCAGTACGGCGACGGCCACCGCGACGAGCACCCGCCCGTGGCCGACTCGGACGAGGAGCTCGTAGCGGCGATCCGCTTCCTGGGCGAAATGGCGAACCCGCCACGTCCGTTCGACGACGCGCACCCGATGATGACGCTCGCCCTCGGCGACCGGTACCGCCTCCACGCCATCGGATTCGGCCTGTCGTTCCGGCCGTCGATCATCATTCGCCAGCACATCCTCACCGCCGTCAATCTTGCCGAGCTGGCGGGGACGGGGATGATGCCGGTCGAGGTGGCGCGATACCTCCACGCGAGCGTGCTGGCCCGCAAGTCGATGGTGATCTCGGGTGACCAGGGCGCCGGGAAGACGACCCTGCTGCGCGGACTGATCAGCGCGATCCCCGCCACCGAACGGTTCGGGACGCTCGAGACCGACTACGAACTGCTCACCCACCTGCAACCCGGACGCCGGAACATCCTCGCCCTGCAGGCCAAGGTGGGTCTGGGCGAGCGGATGGAGGGACGCCATCTCGGCGAGTACTCCGTCGCCGACCTGATTCCCGAGGCCCTGCGGCAGAACCTGTCGCGGCTGGTCGTGGGGGAGGTTCGTGGGTCGGAGGCAGGAGCGATGTTCGAGGCGATGCAGTCCGGGGCAGGCACGATGTCGACGACGCACTCGCACTCCGCGTCCTCGACCATGGACCGGCTCGCAAGCCGGGTCGCCCAGGGCGGCGTCCTCACGATCGACGAGGCCTACCGTCAGATCGCGCACAACATCCACCTGTTGATCCACGTGAAGCTCGTCGACGACACCTGGCGCGGTGGACGCCGACGCCGCTTCGTGTCGGAGGTGCGGCAGTTGACCGGGGCCATGGAGGGCGATCGCCCGACAACGCACCTGGTCTACCTGGCCGACAACGAGGGGCAGACGTCGGTCTTCCACCCCGATCCCCTGGCGCTCGACGAACTGGCCGAGTTCCAGTCGGCGTGGGGTCAGCCGTGAGCCCCGCGATCGTGGTGGTGAGCGGGGCTCTGCTCGGGCTGGCGGTCCTGCTCGTCGTGGCCGGACTGGTGCCTCGGGAACGCCAAGCCGAAGCGCCCTCGTCGCCGGGGGTGCGGACGCGCCTTCGTCGGGCCGTGCACACCGTGTCGCGGCGCCAGCAGGTGATCGGCGCTGCGGCTGTGCTCGGAGGCCTGGCCGCTTTCGCGTGGACGGGGTGGCTGCTGGCTCTGGTCATCGTCCCGCTCGCGGTGTGGGGACTACCCATCCTCTTGGCAGAGCCCCCGAACCGCGATATCGACCTGCTCCAGGCGCTCGATCGCTGGGTGCGCGGGTTGGCGTCCTCAATCCCGACCGGCAAGTCGATCACCGACGCCATCCGCGCCACGCGGGGTCAGGCCCCGCCCCTGATCGCGGGCGATGTGCGGCTGCTGGTGGCCCGGCTCGACGAGCGGTGGACCACCGCTGAGGCGCTGTTGGCCTTCGCCGACGAGCTCGACTCACCCGACTCGGACGCGGTCGTCGCGTCCCTGTCGTTGGCTGCCGAGCGTGGCGGTGTGGGCGCGACGCAGACGCTGACGGCGCTGTCGGAGAACATCCAGGAACGGCTCCGCGCGCTGCGCGAGATCGAGGCCGAACGCGCGAAGCCTCGGGCGGTCGTGAAGCAGATCACGCTCATCACCGTCCTGGCGCTCACCGCCGCGTTGCTCACCGGTGGCAGCTTCTTCGATCCGTACCGGACGCCCATCGGGCAGTTGGCGATGCTGGGGCTGGCGTCGGCCTATGCGGGGTCGCTGATCATGCTGCGTCGGCGCACCATGCCGCGGCGTCGCGAGCGCATCCTCCAACGGCGCAGCCGGTTGGCGGTGGATCGTGGTTGACACGCTCGTGCTCGCCCTCGCAAGCGGGGCACTGGCGTCCTTCGGCGTGTTCACGGCCGTGGCCGCGCTCCTGCCCCAGCCGATCCGTCTCAGTGATGCCCTCTCGTCGCTCGCTCCCCAGACGCCCCGAGCGTCCGCAGCCGCGGTCGACCCTGCGTCCGGACGCCTGGACCGGCTCGCGGCGCGCGCCTACGCGTCCCTGCGTCTGCCCTTGTCAGAGGCCACGACCAAGGCACTGGCCCTGCAGGGACGTCCGGTCAGCGACTTCTTCGCCGAGAAACTCGTCTACTCGATGATGGGTCTGTTCGCGCCCCTGCTGTTCGCGGGCGCCCTCCTCATCATGGGACGCCCGGTGGGCCCGGCACCGATCGGCGCGTCCCTGGCAGGCATGGTCGTCGGCTACTTCGTGCCCGACGTGTTGCTCCGACGTTCTGCGTCGGCCTCCAGGGCGGACGCCGGCGAGGCGTTGTTCACCTTCTTCGACCTCGTCACGCTCGAACGCATGGCGAACCGGTCGGCGACCCAGTCGTTGCATGCGGCAGCGGGCATGAGCGAGCACCCGCTGTTCATGCAGATCCGGGTCGCCCTCGAAAGGGCGAGGCTCGAACAGCGTCCGCCCTGGGCTGAACTGCGTCGCCTCTCGATCGAGCTGGGCATGCCAGAGATTGGTGACGTGGCCGACGTCATGCGACTCGACGAACAGGGTGCAGCGCTTGCGGACGCACTCCGCAGTCGCGTCCGCGAACTGAGGGACGCGCACCTGACCAGGGAGAAGATCAAGGCACAAGAGGCCAGCGAGGCCTTGACCCTCTGGATGGTCGTGCCCGCGATGATCTTCGCCCTCGTCTTCCTGATTCCCCCACTGCTCCGGCTCACCGGAGTCAGCGGGTGACGAATTGCCCTGTGGACAGTCCGTTCGGGCGTCCACGCAACCACTGGAATGAACCATGAAGGAGAGAACATGTTGAGCTTGTTGACCACGGTGCTGTTGATCGTGCGCCCTCGTCAGGACGAACGCGGGCTGTCCCAGTCGACGGAGAACGCGATCCTGCTCGCCGGTGCGGTGGCCGTCGCCATGATCGTGATCGCCGTCATCACCAACTACGTCCAGGGTCACCTGCCCCAATGACGCGCTCGACAGGCCCCGGACACCGCGTGAGTTCGTCGCGCGGTGATCGTGGGCTGTCGGATTCCGTGCAGTGGGCGTTGCTCGTGCCGGTGATCCTGCTGGCGTTGCTGGGCGGCATCCAGGCGGGCATCGTCCTCCACGCACGCACCGTCGCCGACAACGCAGCCCTCACCGCTGCCGAGATCGCGGCCGTCGGTGGGTCGAACAGCGCGGCCACCCTCGCCGCCCGTGACGTCGCGGGCGACGCCGGCCTGCGCGACGTCCAGGTCACGATGACGACGTCGGCCGGGCTCGTCACCGTCACGGTGAAGGCGAAGGCCCAGGTGATCCTCGATGTGGGCCCCTCGTCGCACGTCGTGTCGAGTGCCGTCATGCCTGCCGAGGTGCCCTGATGCGACGACGTGAGCGGGGAGCGATTGCCATCGAGGTCGTGCTGCTGGTCCCGGTGCTGCTGCTCGTCGTGGGCATGCTCGTGGCGGGTTGGCGTGTCTGGGCGGCGCGTCAGGGGGCCGAGGCGGCTGCGCAGGCGGCCGCGAGGTCGGCCTCGTTGCAACTGACCGGGACGCAGGCCCGCAGCATCGCCGAGAGGGTGGCGTCCGCGAACCTGGAGACCCTGCACGTCGAGTGCGTCCCGGCGACGACGGTGGACGTCGGCGATTTCGCCAAGCCCGTGGGGACGCGGGGGGACGTGACGGTGGCCGTCAGTTGTCGCGTCACCTTCTCTGACCTGCTCCTGCCCGGGACGCCGGGATCCATCGTGGTGAAGGCGAGAGCCACCGAGCGCCTCGACACCTTCGCGGAAAGGCGGCCATGAACCGACTCCTGAAGGGCGTGCTGGCACTGGTGGCGACCCTCGGCCTCGTGGTCGGCGTCCCGGTTCTGCTGGTGACCTGGGGACGCCTGGACGTCCTGGGCTCCATCGACTGGGCCCTTGTCTGGTCGACTCCCGACGACGGTAGCGTCCTGCTCCTGCTGGTGTCCCTGATCGGTTGGGTGGCCTGGCTGGCCATCGTCGCGTCGTTCGCGGTCGAACTGGTGGCCGTGTCGCGCCGCCGACCGGCCATCCGCCTGCCGGGACTGTCGTGGGCGCAGCCCCTGGCTGCGTCCCTGGTCGTCGCCATCGCGGGCATCGCGGTGTCAGGCGTGGTGACCCCGGCGGCGGCGGCGCCTACCGAGGCCACGGCCCCGGAGGGCTCACGCCCCGTGACGACAGCCGCGCCTGTGGCGTCCGCAGCCGAGGCCGTCACGACGTCGACAGCGGACACCCCCGCGTCCCTCGTGCACACGGTCGTCCGTGGTGACGACCTGTGGAGTCTCGCGTCCCACTACTACGGCGACGGATCGCGATGGCGCGAGATCCGGGACGCCAACCCGGGCCTGGATGCCGCTGCCCATCTGCAGCCCGGCCAGCACCTGATCGTGCCCGACGGCGTCCGCACGAAGGGCGCCGGCACACCGATCGTCGTGTCGGAGGGTGACACCCTGACCTCGCTGGCCGCGACCCACCTCGGGGACGCTGACCGCTGGCGGGAGCTCCTGCACGCCAATCGCGACCGCATCACCGATCCCGACCTCATCCAGCCGGGGTGGGTGTTGCGCGTCCAGGGGGCGCAGGCCCACGTGCAAACCACTGACGCGGACGCGAAGGCCGCCGCCCCTCGCCCAGCCCCCTCGACACCCGCGACCGCCACCCCCGTGCCGGCGACCGACGTGCCGTCGGCAGCGCCCGTCGCGCCGGACGCACCCTTCGACCCGCGATCGACACCGCACCTCGACCACGATGCCGACGTGTCCGTGGCTGCTGACGCACCCGCATCCGGGCTTCCTGCGACGGGAACCGGCGCCCTCGGTTCATCACGCGGCACCGGCGTCCCTGTGACCTCGTCGGCCCCGATCCTGTCGGCCTCGGCAGCGAATCCGGTCCTCACCGAGGCGAGTGAGGGCGAGTCCGATCCGGCCCGTGCCCTCGTCGGGGGATTGACCAGCCTGCTGGCACTCTCGCTCGCCGCTGGACTGGCCGTCCGCCGGCGCGGACAACTGCTGCACCGGGGTCTCGGTGAACGCATCCTCCACGCCAGCCCCGAGGCGCAGCGTTTCGAGTCCGCCCTCGCCCGCGTCGCCACCCGCGCGGAGGATGTCCCCCTGACCCCCACGACCGTCATCCTCGGCCTTGACGGAGACGATCTCGTCCTCCACGACGTGGGTGCCGCACGATTGACATGGCTGGCCTGCCCGGACGCCGACGTGCGTCCGCAGGTGGTCGCCGCGCTCGTCACGGGCCTGGTGGGCGCGACCTGGTCGTGCCGCGTCTCGACGCAGGTCGTCGGTGCCCAACTCGGCTGGGCGCGGTCGTTCGACAATCCACTCTCCCGTGTCTGGACGGCCACCGACGACGGCCTCGCCGCCCTCGAACGCAGCACTGCCGGACGCCGGCTCGAGCTGACCCGCCAGGGTGAGGCCATCGTTGCCGAATGGGACCCGGAGGTCTACCTGTTCGCCGAGCCACTCGGCGCTGACCAGGCCAACCGCCTGGTCAGAGCAGTGTCGGGGATCGAGGTCGGCGTCAGTGCCGTGGTGGCAGCCTCTGCGCACCCGGCCGGATTGCTGGCCGATCGCGGTGAGGTCGTCACCTACGACGGCGACTCCGCGTCCATCGGTGGGCGTGTCTTCACGCCGCAGCTCCTCGATGCACCCGCCCGCCATGCCCTCGTCGAATTGCACGACGTCAGCGGCTCCCTGGACACCACTCCGGCGCCCTGGTGGTCGGACGATGACGACCTGCCCCCCAACCTCGCCGTCCTGCCCCGGCGCAGCACCCCCCTGTCGGAGGAGCCTGTGGACCCGTTCGCCTCCAGCCCAGACCCCGTGATCCGCCTGCTCGGGCCGATCGAGCTCCACGGCGCTCGTGGCCCTGCCCCGACGCGTGCGGTCAAGCAGTGCGTCGAGTACGCCGCGTGGATCCACACCCACCCCGGACGCCGAGCCGTCCACATGATGCGCTCGCTGCTCGTCGCGGAGGGGACGCGACGCTCGAACATGTCACGCCTGCGCTCGTGGCTCGGCGACGACCCGTTCGGTGAGCCCTACCTGCCGGACGCCTACTCCGGCGTCATCGAGCTCCACCCGGGCATCACGTCCGACTGGGAACGGCTCCAGACGCTCGTCCACGGCGGCGTCAACCGTGCGTCCAGTGATGCCCTGGCCGATGCCCTCCAGCTGGTTCGCGGCGCTCCGCTCGCGGACGCGGCCCCGGGCCAGTGGCACTGGGCCGAGGAGATGCGCACCGACATGGCGTCCACGATCCGTGACATCGGCGCCGTGCTGGCCGATCGCGCACTGGCGGCGGGCGACCTCGACGTCGCGCGTTGGGCGGCGTCCCGAGCCCTGGTCGCGGCTCCCGAGGATGAGGTGCTGATGTGCGCGCGCATCCGCACCGAACACTTGGCCGGGAACCGCGGCGAGGTCGATCGACTCGTCCTGCACCTCACGCGCCAGGCCCGCACGCTGGGCGTCGACCTGTCAGACGAGACCATCGAGGTGCTTCAGGACGTCGTCGAGGGACGGCCCCGCGCTCGTCGCGCGTGAGACTGGGTCAGAGAACCCGCGGCGCGGGCAGGACGCTCAGTCGGGCGGCCCGGCCGCGTGCTGGGACGCCTCGGTTCCACGGTTGAAGCGGGCGTCCCCGATCCGATGGCTGGCCACGAGGAAGAGCCCGGCGAGCCCGAGATAGGTGAGAGCCCACGCCCCGTACACCGGGAGCGAGACCCCGCCCAGGGGCAGCACCGCCGCCGCAAGGGCGGCCGCGGCAACCATCGCGACGTTGTAGATGATGTCGTAGATCACGAAGACGCGGCCCTTCATGTCGTCATCCACATGGGCCTGAACGAGCGTGTCGACGCCGGCCTTGATCGCCTGGCTGAACAACCCGACCAGGAAGGACGCGGCGAACAGCGGCCAGCGCTGGATGATCATCCCGGGCACCACCGACACCACCGCGAGGGCCAGCAGCAGCGCCACGAGGGACTTCCGCAATCCCAGTCGCTTCGTCAGCATCGGCACCAGCACGGCGGACGCGACGAATCCCGCGCCGGTCATCCCGGCCCAGATCACCAGGTCGCGCGTCGCGCGAGGCAGGTCGGCTTCGGAGTGGAAGTGGTTGCGGAACACCAGCACGCTCGCCACGCTCCACATGCCGAACAGGAAGCGCTGCGACCCGATCACGATCAGGCCCAACAGGGCCGGGGACTTCCGCCGCAGGTGGCGTCCAGCCCCCACCAGACCCGACATCACCTCGGACGCTGTCGTCGTCCGCACCTCATGTGCGTCCGGGCCCAGGTCGTGCCGACCGAACCGCAGGGCCAGCATGGCCGAGTTGGCGAACCCGAATCCGGCGGCGAGGAAGACGAATGCGTCGGCGTGGTTCATCGGCATCCACCTGCTGAGCAGCCAGCGCAGGCTCGCCGCGATGCCGGCGCCGACCAGCACGCCCGCCGGCCCGATCGTCGGCATGATCGAGTTGGCCATCAGGAATTCGTCGTCGTCGATGGTGTGCGGGAGCGCGGCGCTCAGACCGGCGAGCAGGTAGCGGTTCAGGCTCAACGACACGAGGAGCAGTCCGTACAGGACGATCGTGGACGCCGTCCCCCGATCACCCAGCCACACGGTCGCGGCCAGGGCGATGGAGAGCACCAGCCTCGCCACCTCGACCACGACCGCCACCTGTCGACGCGACCACCGGTCGAGCGTCACGCTGACGAACGGACCGAAGATCGAGAACGGCAGCAGCGTGATGGCCAGCACCGACGTGATCGCCCACGCGTTGGGCTGTTCGGTGGGGGAGAGCAGCACGTAGCTCGCCATGCCCACCTGCAGCGTCCCGTCGGCGGTCTGACTGACGTAACGGATGGCCAGCAGCTTGCGGAACCGACTGTGGCGCCACAACCGACGCAGGCTGTTCGCCAGCTCCATGTGGACGCCTCCCGATGGTGGGTCGTCGCGGGCAGCGGGCCCGCTGGACGTCTCCCCACACTATCGGCGCACCCCCCGGGACGCGTCGCACGCGCGGGTGCCCGCGTCCACGAAGGCACCCACGTCCCGATTCACACACGTAATCTGGGTGCATGAGTCAACGCCAGGAGGACGCCCGTCGCAGGCTGCAGATGACCCAGGACGCCGCGCGTGGTGAGGCCGTGGCCGCACAGAAGTTGATCGATGCGTTCGTCGTCGAGGCGAAGGCGCGTGGCATCGCGTCCGAGCCCCTGCGCGCCACCCTCCTGAGCGGGCAGAGCGTCAAGACCGACCGCGAGGGGTGGTACCTCCGCAAGAACAAGTCGATCGGCATCGGCGTCGACGGCGGTTACTACGTGCTGACGGTTCCGGGGGGTGCCATGGCGCGCTTCACCGGGGTCAAGCTCAGCCCGACCCTGCCGCCCCTGGTCGTGGGACGCGGCGGACGCGACGGCGAGACCGGTGACATCGGCGAATACCTGCAGTGGCGGCTGGACGCCGGCTGACGCCCGTCCCTTCCTTCGCGCGGCCGGACAACACATCCGGGACGCGGACAACACCCCGCCGGAGCCGACAACACCCCTGACGACAGCCCCGGACGAGTCTGGGACCACCGAAACGAAAGGTGGCTCCAGATGTTGGCATGGCAGGTCAAGGACTCCATGAATCGTGAATGGGACGGTCTGGCTGAGGCGGCGTCCGCGTTGGCGCTGGTGCACGCGAGTGCGTGCGACGCACTCCTCGGGTGCGACACCCTCGACGACATCGTCACCTGCTGCGGGGACGACCGGGTGTGCCGGGCGTTGCTCGCGCTGGCCCAGTCGCGTGGGCCCCTGGGCACGCTGGCGGGACGCGTCGTCCTCCAGGCGATGGTGCCCGCTCTGATGGAGATCGCGTCCAGGCATCCGGGCGTGGAACCCGAGGAGTACGTCAGCACCGCGTGGCTCGTGATCATGTCGCTCGACGGGGCCCGCGTCCGTCGGGCGGTCCTCACGCGGCTCGTGCTCGACACCCTGAAGGTGCTCTCTCGCGAGAAGGGCCGCCGAAGCCGCCTCGACCTGCTGGCCACCCTCGACGACGACCTCGCCCTGGCGTGGGCGTGTGCAGACAGGTCGGACGCCGAACCCCTGCTCGACCGCGCCCGTGCGCTCCACCTGGTGACCGACTCGACGGCCGCCCTGCTGCGGTCGATCTACGACGACGGGATGGCGCCTGCGCTCGCGGCCAGCGTCCACGGCCTGACTCACGCGGCTGCGCGGCAGCGATCGTCGTCGACGATCCGGCGGCTGCGCGTTCACCGGGACGCGCTGTTGGCCGCCTGATGCTCGTTCGAGGTGAGCGCGTCGCTCACGCAGACCCGCGGACGTCACGGGATCACGTCACGACTTCGTGGCGAACACGCACAGTCAGACGTGAATCCGTGGGAGAAGTGAAGATTTGTTGGCGAATCCTCAACTTTGACCGCGTCCACGCTGCGGAACGTTCGCCAATACTGAGAGAAACAGGCACAATAAACCAATCGGGTACCGGACCACTCCACGAGTCCTCCCGACCGATGAGCGCCCAGGGGGTTGCTGGGGGTGACCAGCAGCCCTCTGGAGCCTTCTCCGGGGTCTATTCCTCAGCCAGCGCCTCGACCGGGGCCGCGTTCGCGGCCCGGCGTCCAGGCAGGACGGACGCCAGCGCAGCCGCCACGGCAGCCACCGCCAGCAGGGCCAGCGTCAACCAGGGATCGATCGCGAAGCGGATCTTCGTCGACTCGGCGAGATCTGCCTGCCGCAACACCGCCGAGATGCCCAGCCAACCGAAGAACGCGCCGAACACCACGCCGACGATCACACCCGTGAGCGCGAGCAGCATGGCCTCGACGAGCAGCATCAGGCGAAGTGAACCCTTCTGCATGCCCATCGCGCGCAACAGGGCCGACTCGCGCGTCCGCTCGATGACGCTCAACCCGAGGGTGTTCGACACACCGACGAGGGCGATCAGCACCGCAACCCCCAGCAGCGCCGTCGTGATGAGCAGCAGGATGCCGAGGACGCGCTCGATCATGTACGCCATCAGGGCCCCACCGCCCACGCTCACGGTGGTCATGTACTTCTCCATGATCGTCTGCAGGTCGAGGAACGCGGACGCCATGTCGCCCCGGTCGGCGAGCTTCAGCCACATCAGGTTGTTGACGGGTTCAGCTGTCAGGTCGGCCAGTGTCGCTGGACTGACCAGGGCGGCCTGACCTTCAACGAGGGTGGTGTGGACGATCGTCAGGGTCGCCTTGCCCTTGTCGCCCCAGAGGTCGATCTCGCCTCCGGACTTCAGCGAGGAGTCGTCCGTGCGTCCGATGTAGATGGTGCCGTCCGGGATCGACGTGGGCGCCGTCGGGGCAGCGGCGGCCGCCTCGGGTGTGAGGGCGCTGAGGTTCCACATCATCTTGTTGACGTCGGTCGCCGTCGTGCCCTCCAGCACGGCGGACGCTGTCACTCCCGACAACTTCTCGCCCTGCGCGATGACGTCGGCTGGAAGCACGAGTGGATCGGTCGTCGACGGGTTGGGGTCGCTCCAGTCGAGGGTCGCGGCCAGCGAGATGTCGACCGGGTAGCGCTCGTCGATCTTGGCCAGAACCGTCTTCTCGATGGTCGCCGTGCCCACCTGGAGGGTCACGATCAGCCCGACCGCCAGCATGAGCGCGGTTGCGGTGGCTGATGCCCGACCGGGATTGCGCACGGCATTGGTCGTCGCCAACCGGGCTGTCGGGCCGGTCAGGCCGACCACGCGTCCGAAGGCCTTGACGAGGGATGGGACGTACAGCGGCGCCCCACCCAGGACGCCCAGGGTGAGCAGCATCGCACCGCCCAGCGCCCAGACCAGCGGCCACGAGTCGGTGAACTGGCTCACCAGCGCCAACCCGGCCCCCGCCACCACGAGCACGCCGCAGATCACCATGCGAACCCTGCTCGACGCGCGCGCCGCCTCAACGGTCTGCACCGGCTGCAGCGCTTCGAGGGGCGCCACGCGTGTGGACCTCAACATCGGGACGATCGCCGCCAGCACGGTGATGACCACGCCCACGATGAACTCAGCCCCGACCTCGAGCCACGGAATGGTCATGCCCAGACTGAGTGTGCCGACGAACCACGTGCCGATCGCGGCCACGAGCACCCCGAGGACGACACCGAGCGCGCTGCCGATGGCACCGAGCAGGATCGCCTCGGCGAGGAACTTGCGCCGCACCTGCGACCCGGACGCACCGACGGCTCGCAACAGACCGATCTGGCGACGGCGCTGGGCCAGCAGGATCGTGAAGGTGTTGGCGATGATGATCATGCCCACGACCAGCGCGACTGCAGCGAAGCCACCGAGCATCAATTTCATGACGTTGGTCTGCTCGGTCAACTCGTCGAGCTGCTCGTTGGCGTAAGTCTCGGCGGTCTTGACCTCTGCGCCGAGCGCCGAGGTCGCTGCCACCAGCCGCGGCACCAGCGCGTCGAGGTCTGTGCCGGGCTCGGCCTTGACGAGCCACTGTCCGCTCGACTGGTCGGTCAGCCCGGTCGCCCTTGCCCATGCCATCGACACGTAGGCCGTCTGCTGGAAGATCGACCGCGGATCATTCGTGATGCCTGTCACGACCAGATCGTCACCGCTGTAGGTGACGGTGTCGCCGACTCCGACCCCCAACTTGTCGGCGGCCTCCTTCGCCAGGGTGATCTGCGCGTCCGTGGTGGGCCACGCCCCCTCGCGCACCGTCGCCCAGCGGAACTCCTCGCTCGGCACCACGTACAGGACGGCCATGACCGTCGCCTGCTCGCTGCGCAGGGGCCCGGTGGTGACGATCGACTCCTCCACCCTGGCCACACCCGGGACCGCCTCGACCGCGGGTGCGACCTTGGCCTGCGTCTCGGGGTCACCGGCGGTGACCACGAGGTCGGCCTTCGAGATCTGCAACGCCAGTTGCTTGCCCAGCGAGTGCTGCTGGGTGGTGATGAACGTCGAGGACGCCACCATGAACGCCACCGAGATCGCGATCGCGACGATGGTCGCGACGACGCGTCCCGGGTGGAACCGGACCTCTCTGACCGCATCGGCGAACATCAGGAGTCCATCCCGGTGATCGCGGTGGCGAGGGTCTCGGTGGAGGGGTGCGCCAGGTCGGCGACGATGTGGCCGTCGAGCAGGAGGAGGGCGCGATCGGCGTAGCCGGCGGCCTTGGGGTCGTGCGTGACCATGATGATCGTCTGGCCCAGTTCCCGGACGCAGTTGCGCAGGTACGACAGGAGTTGCGAACTGGTCTTCGAGTCGAGCGCCCCCGTGGGCTCGTCGGCGAAGATCACATCCGGACGCGTGATCATCGCGCGGGCCACGGCAACGCGCTGCTGCTGGCCACCCGACAGCTCGCTCGGACGGTGCTCCAGGCGGTCACCCAGACCGAGGGACGCGACGAGTTGGTCGAAGTAGTCCTGGTCAGGCTTGCGTCCGGCCAGGTCGAGGGGAAGCAGGATGTTCTGTTTCGCCGTCAGCGTGGGGAGCAGGTTGAAGCTCTGGAAGACGAAGCCGACCTGGTCGCGCCGCACCTTGGTGAGGGCCTTGTCCGGGAGGGCATTGAGTTCCTGCCCGCCGAGGAACACGCGTCCCGCCGTGATGTGGTCGAGCCCGGCGAGGCAGTGCATGAGCGTCGACTTCCCCGACCCTGACGGCCCCATGATGGCGGTGAAGCTGCCGCGAGCGAAGTCGACGGACACGCGGTCGAGCGCGAGGACCTGGGTCTTGTCACTGCCGTAGACCTTGACGAGGTCGACCGCCCGGGCGACGACGTCGATGGACGGTTCGGGGGCCAGATGGGCGGGGGGAGCCTGCACGGCGGACATGGGGTGCCTTTCGACAGCGGACGCCGACCGTGAAGGAGTCGGACGCGTCCACCCTAGTGAGCGTTGAGCGCCAGGACGTCGGCCCCAGGTCCACTCCTGTCGTCGCAGCGCCGGCACCAGGGTCGGAGTTCCTACCGAGTTGGGCACCAATGACGGGGCCCATGTCCGTAGGAACCGACCCGGGAACACTCCTGCGCCGGGACCGCCAATGCCCGTGCCACCGCTGCCGCGCTCGCCGCCGCCCAGGCCTGCGGCCGACAGGACGCCGGGTACGGGAACGGCGGGTAGACCTCGTCGGCCGACTGCCCGCCGAAGAGTTCGGGCATCCGGTTGTCGAAGCCGCCCGCAGCGTGGAGGAGACCTTCGGCGAGGATCCTCGCCTCGTCGACGAAGCCCTCGCGTCCCATGCCGTCGATGATCACGGCGGTGTCGTGCGTCCACACCGAACCACAGTGGTAGCTGAGCGGCCAGTACCCCCCGTTGTCGGTCGACAGGGTGCGAATGCCGTAGCCGGACGCCATCTCGGGCCTCATGAGGCGCGCCACGACAGTGGCTGCCTCGTCGTGGTTGAGGATGCCCGTGCCGAGCAGGTGACCCATGTTGGACGCCACTGCGTCAACGGGACGCTTGTCTGCGTCCAACGCCAGTGCGGGGTACGGACCATGGTCATCGGAGACCCAGAAGGCGGCGCGGAAGCGGGTGGCCATGGCGTCCGCCCAGGCTCGCCAGTCGGCCGCCGCGCCTGCGTCACCGAACGCCTCAAGCAGTTCGGCGCCGGCCAGCGCGGCCCCATGGGCGTACCCCTGCACCTCGCACAGGGCGATGGGCGACGTGGCCTGCCTGCCATCGGCCCAGCGGATCGCGTCGCCGGAGTCCTTCCAGCCCTGATTCGCCAGACCGTGCCCGGACGTGTCGTGGTACTCCAGGAAACCGTCGCCGTCGGCGTCCCCGTGGTCGCGCAGCCAGACGAGGGCACGGCGCAGGTGCGGCAGCAGGTCCTCGACCTCCGCGCGCGGCATGCCGGCCCGGTGGGCGTCGGCGAGCAACAGGATCCACAAGGGGGTGGCGTCGATGGTGCCGTAGTACTCGGGCGGCAGCACCACCTGCTGGGTGCCCCCGGCGTCGTCCTGGCGGGACTCGGCCAGCGCGAGTGCCACCCGGCGCACCTCGTGGAGGATCTTGCCGGGTTGTTCCGCCGAGTCGACGTCGGTCCTGGTGCCCTGGCGTCCCGCGAGGACGCGCAGGGTCGAGGCGGCAACCTGCCAGTGGTCAGGGAGCAGCAGGCGCGCCGCGATCAGGCTGTCGCGTCCGAACAGGGTCAGGTACCACGGGGCCCCGGCGGCGAGGAACGCGTCGGTCGGACGCTCGGGTTCGGCCATCCGGAGCCCGTTCAGGTCGCTGAAGGCCAGGGTGAGCAGACGATCGAGCTCCGGACGTCCGCTGGGGGTGTGCACGAGGGGCTCGGCCGTGGTGGCGACGAAGGGTGCGTCCCCGTCGCGCAGCTCGACCCGCCAGGACCCTGCAGCCGTCCGCTCTCCGCGCAGGTGCCACCGAAGCACGATGCCGCCGTCGTCGAGCGAGACGTCGGCGTCCGTGGTGAGGGTGGCTGTGGTCGACGTGTCGCGCCAGGACCACCTGGCGCCCTTGTCCGTCGTCCGGAGGGACGCACGGACGACGGCCAGGTCGGCGTCGGTGGCGTTGCGTCCGATGCGGATGAGTTCCATCGGCGTGGCATCGGGGCGGATCCGCAGCACGATCGGCAGATCGACGGGATGGCCCGGCACGGACGCGACGTGGACGGTCTCGGTCACACCGAAGGCGTCAGCGGTGCGGACGCGCGTCAGGCTCAGTGTCGGGTCGGTGACGTCGTCGTCAGCCCGCACGGCGTGCGCGTAGGTGACGCTCCCGTCGGGCGCGTGGGTGTGGAGGTGGTCGAGCCGGTGCCCGGGGACCTGCAGGAGGACCTGGGAGACCACGCGCTCATCGCCGCAGAACAGGCCCTGCACGACGGTCCCGGGCGACGTCCCGTCGACCCCGCCATCAGCGGCCGCCCAGCTCTGGACTGGTGCGTGAAGGCTGATCGTCAGGTCGTGCAGGAACGGCTGCGGCATGCTGAAAAGCCTAGTCCGGGCATGCGTGCGGCACCCCTACTTCTTCGTCAGCCCCACCTCGTGGGCGAACAGGACGAGACCGACCCGGTCGCGGCTCTGCAACTTGGCGAGCAGGCGTCCGATGTGTGTCTTGACCGTGCCCTCGGCCATGTAGAGGGTCGAGGCGATCTCACCGTTCGTCGCGCCCCTGGCGATCTCGACGAGAACCTCCTTCTCCCGGTCGGTCAGCAGGCCCAGGCGTGCGTCCGGTTGTCCGGGGGTGTCGGGGAGATTGGGCACCACGTGGTCGAGGAGACGGCGGGTCGCGCTGGGCGCGACGACGGCTTCCCCGGCCGCGACGGTGCGGATGGCGTTCAGCAGATCGCTCGGGCGTGCGTCCTTGAGCAGGAACCCGGACGCCCCCGCCTTGAGGGCGGCGAACACGTACTCGTCGAGGTCGAACGTCGTGAGGACGAGCACCCGGGTGGGGAGGCCCGCGTCCACGATGCGGTGGGTGGCCTCGACGCCGTCCATCTGGGGCATGCGGATGTCCATCAGCACCACGTCGACGGTGTACTGGGCGAGCAGGCGAAGAGCCTCCAGTCCGTCGGACGCCTCCCCCACGACGACCAGGTCGTCCTCGGCCTCGATCAGCATGCGGAAGCCGCTGCGGACGAGGGCCTGGTCATCGACCAGCAGGACGCGGATCGGATCGCTCATCGAATACTCCCGGGTCGGTAGGGGGTGGGGGTGAACTGCTGTTGGGCGTCCACACCGGGAAGGATCGCACGGACGAGGTATCCGCCGGTGGGCTGGGGTCGGGCGATGAGTTGACCACCCATGGACGCCACACGTTCGCCCATGCCCTTGAGGCCGTTGCCCTGGCCGTCGGAGAACACGCCGGCACCGAGGCCGTCGTCGGCCACCTCGACCACGACGACGCTGGGCCCGTAGGTGATGGTGACCTGTGCGTGGGCCACCTTGCCGGCGTGCTTGAGGAAGTTGGTCAGGGCCTCCTGCACCACCCGGTAGGCCGTCAGCCCGAGCGTCGCCGGGACGCGGGGCACCTCGCCCTCGATCCTGAGATGGACGCGATCACCTGCGCGCGCCACCATCTCGGGGATGTCCTCCAGCCCCGGAACCGGAGCGTAGTCGGGGGTCGCCGCGTCCTGGGGGTCGTTGCGCAGGACGCCGACGATGCGGCGCATCTCGTCGAGCGCCTCGCGTCCGGTGTCGGCGATCGTGCCCAGCACCTCGACGGCCGCTTCGGGCTTCTTCGTGGCCAGGGCCTTCCCGCCCTCGGCCTGGACGATCATCACCGAGAGGGAGTGGGCGACGATGTCGTGCAACTCGCGGGCGATCTGGGTGCGGGCGCGCGCCTCGGCGATGCGGGCGTTCTGCTCGCGTTCGCTGAGCAGCGCCTGATAGCGCTCGGCGGCGACACGTTGACTTTGCGTCCTGATCAGGGCCGACTCGCGGACGCGACGTCCGACGGCGTAGGGGGTGACGACCAGTCCGGCGCAGACCATCACCGCCAGCACGTAGAACACCCACGGGACGCCCGACCCGCGGACGAAACCGCTGGTCAGGAAGCCGAACCACTGGCTCGGACCGAGGACCGCCCCGAAGAGGGCGGGAAGCAGGACCATCCGCGCGCTTGATCCCGGCACCCAGCGGGCCACCGAGTAGGTGGCGTACGGCACGGCCAGGATGGACGCCACCGGGAACGGGACGGTCATCGCCTGGACCACGCCGCCGACGAACAATCCGGCGACCATGAGCCACGGGTGCGCGCGTCGGGCGGCCAGCGAACCGACCATCACGGCGCCCGTGAGGGTCGCCCAGCCGTACGTCCGGGCGTTGGTCTCGGCGAAGCCGAGGAGGTAGGGCCCCACGAGGACGACGCCCAGCACGCCGGTGATCAGGAGGTCTGTCATCCGGGCGCGCTGGGAGACGGTGTACGGGGCCGCAGTCATGTCGAGTCCAGCCTAGGCTCGGTGCCGCGTGCCCCCATCGGACCAGGGTCCTCGAAACGCCGCACCGGGCACGACCCGGGTCTCCGGCGACCGGTGTCTGCGGCGACCCGGGTCCCGATTCGGTCACAATGGCGCTGCGCCCCTCGTTACGTTGAGTGTTTCCTGAGAGGGTGGACGCGGAGAGGAGCACCGATGGGCGAGTTCACGCGCACCGGCGCTGCTCCGCGTGGATACCTCGACGTCGCCCACGCACTGGCGGCGGGTGGCGACGCCGTCTGGCTGCGCAGGATGCTCGACTTCGCGGACGCACGGCTCGACCTGTCGGATCATCGCCTGCTCGTGGTGTTGAAGCTCGTCCTCGCCGGCGGCGACGTGCTCCCGCCCGATCTCCGTGCCGACATCGACGCCACACTCACCACCTTCAAGTACTGGATGGACGAGCCGGGCAGCGACTCCATGTGCCAGTGGAGCGAGAGCCACTACCTGGCCTTCGCGACGTGCGAGTACTTCGCCGGACACCTGCTCCCGGACGCCAGCTTCCGCAATGACGGACGCTCGGGGGCCCGCAAGAAGGCACGCGGCGCCGCGAGGCTGAACGGGTGGCTGGGCGACCGCTTCCGCTGGGGATTCTCGGAATGGCTGTCGAGTTCGTACTACGCGGTCAACGCCAGCGCCCTCGCCCTGCTCGCCGACTACGCCGACGAGCCGCTGGCGACCCGGGCGTCCATGGTGCTCGACGTGTTGATGCTCGACCTCGCGATGCACCGCATCGATGGACGCTTCGTCGCCAGCGCGGGACGCGCCTACACGACGCAGAAGACGAACCCTGCCAGGGCCGAGATCAACGACGTGCTGGCGTCCGCCTTCGGCACCCGCCCCCCGCTGCGACCCGACCACTACACGGGGGTCTTCATCGATCGCGAGCGCTACCGCGTGCCCGACTCGATCCGCGAGATCGCAGCGTCCAGTGGGGGGCACACGATCAAGACGTCCACTGGACTCGACCTCCCCGAGGTGGGGCCGCAGGTGGCGCTGCACCACTCGTCCGAAGGGATCACGGGCCTGCACGAGGCCCTGTTGCGCCAGTACTGGGGAGCCAAGGCGTTCGCGTCCGCTGAGGCGATCCCCACGACCGTGCGTGCCTTCCGTGAGTACAAGTTGGCCACCAACCGGTTCCTCGCCCCCCTGGAGCCCTTCGCGAAGCTGCCGTCCCTGGCGCTGCCCACGCTGGTCAGGTCGATGAATCCCATGCACGCGGGGGCGGCGCTGCAACGGGCCAACGTCCAGACCCGCCGGACCCCTGAGTACCTGCTGTCCAGCGTCCAGCACTACCAGCCGGGCGGCTTCGGCGACCAGCAGAGCCTCTGGACGGCTGCCCTCCCGGGTGACGTGACCGTCTTCGGGACGCACCCGGGGTCAACCGCCCTGTCGGGCGAATCGCGTCCGGCCACGCCGTCGGCCTGGGTGGGCAACGGCATCAACCCCGACACGGCCCAGTTCGGCAACGTGCTGCTCGTGCTGCACGACCTGCGCGTCCGCCGTGGGTACCTTGAGGGACGCCGGCACGAGTTGTCCCACCTCTACTTCCCCCTCGTGAAGTTCGACGAGACCCGCGTCGGCCACCACGTCGTGGCCGGACGCGTGGACGACTCCTACCTCGGGGTCGTGTCGCTGCTGCCGCTCGACCTGGCCAGCGAGGCCGAGCTCGTCCAGCGGGGCGAGGTGACGGCCTACGCCGTGATCATGGCCGACCGTTCCGACTACGGCTCCCTCGGACGTTTCGTCGACGCCCTCAAGGGCCACCACCTGCGCTACACGCGGGGGACGCTGAGTTTCCAGAACGGCGCCCATCGGTTCGCGCTCTCGCCGAAGGGTGGCTTCACGGTCGACGGACGCTCCGTGAGCGGTGACTACCAGCGTTACGACACCGATTGGGTGAGCGCCCCCCGCAACCCCGAACGGCTCGAGGTGGCCGGACGCGGGCACGTGCTCGAACTCGACTGGGCCGCCGGAACGCGCACCGAGTACACGTCCTGATCTCCCGCCCCACGAGTGGTCACTCGGCTGGTTTGGTCAGTCGGCTGGGTTGGTCAGTCGGCTGGGTTGGTCAGTCGGCGGTGGCGCGCTCCCACAGGTCGCGCGTCCGCTCGCGTTGCCGGGCGTTGTGGCGTCCCTGCAGGACGGCCAGCACCACGAGGCCCGCAGCGAGCACGAGGAGTTTGCGGTTCATGGACGCCACCCTAGTGTCCGTAATTGCCGATGAGGACGCCGGTCGCGTCGTAGACCAGCCAGTTCGGGTCGAAGTTGGCGTCCTCGCGGACGGCCGGGAAGTCGATCCTTTCCTGCGACACGATCCACCCGTCGTGGACGGGGAGCGTCAGGACGGCGTCCGTGTCGTCGAAGTGGGCCTCGACGCGCGCGGCCCGCGTGTCGGGCCGACCCGCTTCGTCGAGCACGACGCCGATCCCCTCGACGGTCAACCCGATCACGCGTCCGAGGCCCGTTCCCGCCGGAACCCGCGCCAGGCCGAGGGACGCGGTGACGCCGGGCGCGACGAACTCGTCCAGGTTGCGGACGCTGCCGTAGCCACGGCCGGGGTAGGGCAGGTTGCAGTCGGCGACATGGCGGTCCTCCGACACGAGGCCGATCAGGCGGAGGGTGCTGGTGCGATCGAAGTCCCCGGCCAGGGGATCCCAGCCCAGGTCGAGGTCGCTGTGGCCGATCACGGTCCAGCCGCTGAAGTCGTAGCCGAGGTGTCTCGTGCACGCCTCGATGGCGCCCTGGTCGGTGGCGACGTCAGGACCGAAGGTCGTGTAGTAGACCGGGTCACCAGCCTGGTCGATGCCGTAGGCGCAGGTGGTGTAGCGGCCGTCGACGAGCTTCACCATGGCCAACCCGCCGACGGCGTAGGGGTAGTCGTCAAGAGTCGAGCCAGCCGGTCGATCACTGCAGCGACCGGCGACCTCGGCGACGGTGAGGGCGACGCGGTGGTCGCCCCAGCGTCCGGGGACGGCGGCGCGGGGAAGGGGTTCCGGCGTGGCGTCCCCCGAGGACGCGACCGTCGGTGTGGGGTCGGCGACATCCCTCGTCAGGGTGGGTTTCCACCACCAGCCGGCCAGCGCGAGGGCGAGGATGAGCGTTGAGACCACGCCGATCCGGGCGAGGCGACGGGCTCGATCGCGGCGGGCGAACGCCACGAAGTGTTCCACCGACGGCCCCGCCGCGCGCTGCGGCTGGCTGGCGGAATCCAGCGTCCGGGTGAGGGGGATCCTCATGCGCCGATGATAGGTGGGTGACCCCAGAGGCGGTAGCCCTGAGTCTGGGCACCTCAGAGACAGAGCACCTCAGAGTCAGAGCACCTCAGAGTCAGAGCACCTCAGAGTCAGAGCACCTCAGAG
>CALKHV010000013.1 GCA_937988865.1 uncultured Propionibacteriaceae bacterium
GGTGTGGAACAAAGCGTAGGATCGTGACGTGACCATGCGGAATCCGACTGCTGACCGGACCCCCTCCCCACCTCGGCTGCGCGTCCTGCGCGTCGTCGTCGACCTGGGGGGTGACGGGCCGGTGACGCTCAAGGAGGTACAGGCCGCCGTCGGCGGACATCCCAACACGTCCCGCCAGCACCTGGACGGGTTGCTCGCAGCAGGATTCGTCGAGTCGGAACCGCTACCCCACGCGGGGCCCGGCCGGCGCCCCCTGGGGTTCACCGCCACACCACGGGGACGCAGGCTCGCCGCCCAGGTGCCCGCGTCCACCGAACTTCCGGAACTCGTCGGGGCGTTCGCCGCCTACCTCGTGAAACAGGACGATCCCGTCGGGGCGGCCCGTGAGGTGGGCGACAGCTGGGGACGCAGGCGAGCCCGGAGTGTCACCGCCGACGAACCGATCGACGCACTGATCGAGGTGCTCGACATGCTGGGCTTCACCCCGGCGCGCGCCGACTCACCGGAGGGGCCGGTCGTGGTGCTGCAGACCTGCTCACTCCTGGACACCGCCCGTCCGGCTGGCGGGTCGGTGATGTGCGACCTGCACCAGGGGATGATCGAGGGCGTCATCACCTCGCTGGGGGGACGCGAGGGCGTCCGACTCGAGCCGCTGCCCGCGCCGCACCCGTGCCGCGTGCTGCTCACCCCCGACGTGGCCCACCACGCGGGCTGACTGGTTTATCCAGCCCGCGCAGGCGCACACTCGACCCATGGCACAGAAGATCACCACCCTCGACGAGTCCGCCGACCAGCTCGGAGTCCTCGCCGCGCTCCCCGTGACCGCAGAGTCCACGACGTCGCGCGTCCTGCTCAACAACCCGCTGATCCGCGTCGTGTACTTCGCCTTCGACACCGGCGAGCTCCTCACCGACCACTCCTCGCCGCGCGCGGTCGTGGTGCAGGTGTTGAGTGGGGCGATCCGCTTCACCCATGCGGGGCACGAGGTCGCGATGACCACCGGCGACCTCGTCTACCTGGCGCCCGGCGAACGCCACTCGCTCGTCGCCGACGAGCCGAGCCACCTGAGCCTCGTCATGGTCGACGTCGAGGCACTGCCCGCTGGCTAGGCTGGGACGGCTGACCACCCGAGTGCGACCAAGGAGGACATCGTGAACGACGCGGCACCAGGCACACGCCCGGACGCCGAGCTGCGCCGCGCCCACGTGCTGACGGTGTCTGATCGCTCCGCGCGCGGTGAACGCGTCGACGTCTCGGGTTCCGTTGCCGTGCGACGGCTGGAGGCCGCCGGCTGGGTGGTGACGTCCGGCGTCGTCCCTGACGGAAGCTCCGAGGTCACCGCCGCGCTCCGTGTCGCCCTGGCGGCCGGCCCCGACCTGATCGTCACGACCGGTGGCACCGGCGTCGCTCCCCGCGACCGGACGCCCGAAGGGACAGCCCAGGTCATCGATCGCGAACTGCCCGGCCTGATGGAACTGCTCCGGGCCCGGGGCGGTGCGTCCTCACCCCACGCCTTCCTCACGCGCGGCATCGCGGGAGTGGTCGACGCGAGGACTCCGCGTCCGGGGTGCCTGGTCATCAACCTGCCCGGCAAGCCCGCCGCCGTGCTCGAAGGGCTCGAGGTCGTGCTCCCTCTCGTCGGGCACGTGCTCGACCAACTGGCGTCCGGGGACCACTGATGGGTGTCCTGCTGGCGGCCGTGGTCGATCGCCCGCTCGACCTCGACGCCCATCTGCGCCTCGTGCAGCGCGCCGGTACGGGAGCCGTCGCGTCGTTCGTCGGACGCATCCGTAACCACGACCCCGAGGCGCTCGGCGAGGTCACCGCCATCGACTACACCCACCACCCGGACGCCGGGGCGATCCTCGCTCGACTGGCGTCCGACGTGCTGGTCGAACTCGACCCCGATGGCCATGCCGACGTCGCCGTCTCGCACCGCGTGGGACGGCTCGGCGTGGGCGATCTCGCGCTGGTGGCGTGCGTGGGCACCGCCCACCGCGCCCTCGCCTTCGCCGTCTGCGAGGCGCTCGTCGAGCGCGTGAAGCGTGACCTGCCGATCTGGAAGCAGCAGTTCGAGGCCGACGGTCGCGAGGTCTGGTCGCACCTCGCGCTCCCGCCGACCACCCGGGGGGACGCCGGGTGAACGGCCTGCTCGTCGACGGCCACGGACGCACCCATCGCGACCTGCGCATCTCGTTGACCGACCACTGCAACCTTCGTTGCACCTACTGCATGCCCGCTGAGGGCGTCCCGTGGTTGCCGCGAGGCACGCTGCTGACGCTGCCCGAACTCATCACCGTCGTGAAGGTGGCAGTCGAGGCCGGCATCTCGGAGGTGAGGCTCACCGGCGGTGAGCCACTGCTGCGTCCCGACGTCGTCGAGGTGGTCGCCGGGATCGCGTCCCTCGAGGGCCCCCACGGACGTCCCGAGGTCTCGATGACCACCAACGGCATCGGCCTGGCGTCCCTCGCACAGCCACTGAAGGACGCGGGCCTCGCGCGCATCAACATCTCGCTCGACACGTTGCGTCCCGAGAGGTTCCTGGCCCTCGCCCGCCGGGACCGGCTCGACGACACGCTGGCGGGGATCGAGGCGTCCGCCGCGGTGGGGTTGGCGCCCCTGAAGCTCAACACGGTGCTGATGCGCGGCGTCAACGACGACGAGGCCGTCGACCTCGTCAGCTGGGCCATCGAACGCGGGCACGAGATCCGGTTCATCGAGCAGATGCCGCTGGACGCCGGTCACACCTGGAATCGCGCCACGATGGTGACCGCGGCCGAGGTGATGGACGCACTCTCGAGGTCCTTCGACCTCACCCCGGTCCCGGGACGCGGAGCCGCCCCCGCCGAACGTTTCCTGATCGACGGCGGGCCCGCCTCGGTGGGGATCATCGCGTCGGTGAGCCATCCGTTCTGCGGCAACTGCGACCGGCTGCGACTCACGGCCGACGGGCAGTTGCGGTCGTGCCTGTTCGCAGCCGGTGAATCAGACCTGCGGACGCCGCTCCGCGCCGGGGCCACCCACGCCGACCTGGAGCAGATCATCCACGGCTGCCTGGCGTCCAAGGCGCCCGGTCACGGCATCAACGACCCGGGTTTCCTGCAACCCCGACGTCCGATGAGCGCGATCGGCGGCTGAGCCTCAGCCGCCGGCGAACGGCGGCAGCACGTCGACGACCGAGGTCGCCCCCAGCGCCGTCGAACGGTCGTCGGTCCTGAGTCCGTCCACGAGGATCGAGCAGCGTCCCAGGACTGCGGCGAAATGGTCGTCGCGGTCGGTGGTGACAGACGTGATCAGTGCACCGAGGGTCTCGGCGTCCACGGTCTCGTGGGTGGTGCCGGCCGCTTGCGCGGCCGCGGCGAAGAAACGAACGGTGGCCATCAGGACTCCTCGGGTCGGGGGGCGTCGGTCACAGCGGTCTGAACGGTTGCCAGCAGGGACGCGGGGTCCGCCTCGGGGCGTGCACCCTGGGCGAGTCCCAGGATGTAGCCCGAGACCGGGGACATGGGTCGGGCGCCCGACTGGGACGTGGTGCGGGCGAGTGCCAGGATGGCGTCCTCGTCGACCCCCGCGGGGTCGAGGTCGAGGGCGGCGCAGGCCCGCTCGATGAAGCCACGCCAGGTGCTGCGGTCCTCGTCCATGTGCGTCTCCTTCGATCGTCGTGCGTCGGCCCGGCGTGCCTCCCACCGCGCGTGCTGCTCCCAGGTGTCGACATCGTCCGGGTCGGCGTCCCCGGGGTCGACGGCGTCGAGGAGGAGTCCTGCCACGAGCCCCCGGACCGAACGGTTCGCCGGGTCGCCGTAGGCGACGGCGGCCCTGCGGAGGGACGCGCTGCGATAGAGGGCGAGCAGGTGCTGGGGACGTCCGGCATCGTCGACCACGGCTCGTCCGTCGGACGCCGGGTCGGGGTCGGACGCCAGCAGTCGCGCCACTGCGGCCGGCGCGTCGGGCAGGTCACAGGCCAGCACGAGCGTCCAGGGTGAAGGGTCGGTGATGGCCGCGAGTCCGGCGACGAGGCCGGCAGCCGGGCCGGTGCCGGGCGGGTCCTCCCTGGTCACGAGCACACCGGGGGGCACGGGCGTGTCGCCGACCACGACGATCCGGGCAGCCGACGAGGCCGCGCGCAGGACGCCGTCGAGCAGTCGCTCGCCGCCCACGACGAGGTCGGCCTTGCTGATGCCGCCCATCCGCGAGCCGCGGCCCCCGGCGAGGATGATCGCGTCGAACGCCTCACTCATCGCGCCTCCAGGAGCCCGAGCGTCCGCCCTCCTTGGCGAGCAACCGGACGTCCGCGATGCGCGCGGTGCGGTCCTGTCCCTTGATCATGTCGACCACGGCCAAGGCGGCCACCGACACGGCGGTCAACGCTTCCATCTCGACGCCCGTCCGGTCAGCCGTGCGCACCTGGGCGACGATCTCGACGCCGTCGTCGCAGATCTCGAGGTCGACGGTGACCCCGTGGACGCCGATCACGTGGGCCAGCGGCAGCAGTTCGGCGCACTTCTTCGCCCCTTGGATGCCGGCCACCCGGGCGACGCCCAGCACGTCCCCCTTGGGGACGCGACGGTCGCGCAGCAGCGCGACCACCTCGGGGCTGCAGACCACCCGGCCGGCCGCGGTGGCGGAGCGCGTCGTGATCTGCTTGGCGGTCACGTCGACCATGCGCGCGTGGCCGTCGGCGTCCAGGTGGGTGAAGGGCTGGTCGCTCATGTGAGGCTCCTGATCGTGACGAGGTCTCCGGCGCGCACCTGCGTGACATCGGCGGCGACGCGCGCGATCGCGTCCGCGGCGGCCAGCGAGGTGACCATGTGGGAGGCCGAGCCGCGCCGGTGGGCGGGACGCACGGTCTGGCGGCCGGTGGCGTCCACCTCGACGACGACGGGGACGATCTGGACGCGTCCGCTCGGGGAGGTCCAGGGTTCGGACGCGACGGCGGGCGTCCACGTGGGGGTGGTGGCGCCGAGGAAGGTGGCCAGCATCGGACGCACGAACATCTCGTACGACAGGGCTGCGCTGAGCGGGTTGCCGGGCAGGCCGATCACGGGGACGCTGCGACCACCCACGCGCCACACGGCCCAGCCCTGCGGTTTGCCCGGCTGGATGGCGACGTGGCGGAAGGTCCCGTCGGCCAGCGTCAGGCGGACGACGTCGTGGTCGCCCACGCTCACCCCACCGGACGCGACGATGAGGTCGCACTGGCGTCCGAGGCTGTCGAGGGTCTGGCGCAGGGAGTCCTCGTCGTCCCTCACCGGCCCCGCGACGATGGGCTCGCCGCCGTCGCGCAGCACGGCGGACGCGAGGTAGGTCGCGTTCGACTCGAAGATCTGGCCGCGTCCGAGGGTGCCGCCGGGCGTGACCAGTTCGTCGCCGGTGGACGCCACCCCGATGACGGGTCGCCGGACGCACGGCACCTCGCCCCATCCGGCGGCGGCCAGCGCAGACAACTCGCGTGGCCCCAGCCGCGTGCCCGCGGCCAGCACGCGGTCGCCCTCGGCCATGTCGTCGCCCACGCCGCGCACGTGCGTGCCCTGGGCAGGGACGATGTCGATGACGATGCCGTCAGACGTGACGTGGGTGTGTTCCACCTGGACGACCGTGTCGGCGGCTGTCGGCAGCACCGCCCCGGTCATGATGCGGACGCACTCGCCGACCCCGATCGCAGGATCGGCGGACGATCCGGCCGCGACCTCGCCGACCACCCGCAGGGCGACTCCCGGGGACAGGTCGGCGTGACGCACCGCGAAGCCGTCCATCGCCGAGTTCGCGAAGGCAGGGACGGCGGTGCGGGTCGCGACGTCCGAGGCGAGGACGCGTCCACCCGCCTCGGTCAGCACGGTCTCCTCGACCCCTGACAGTGGACTGACAAGGGCCAACACTTCGGCCAGGTACTCCTCGACCGTGAGCAGTTCCCGCGTCACGACGCGTCCCCGACCACGTCGGAGGGAAGGGGTGCGACGACTCGTGCCGTCCGCAGCGGCACCTCGGACGTGCGCCCGGCGAGCGTGTCGACGAGCAGGACGCGTCCGAAGAGCGGTTCACCCGCCCCGGTGATGACCTTGACGATCTCGACGGCCATGGCCGACCCGATGACGCCCACCATCGGCCCGAAAGCGCCGACGGAGTCGATGGTGGCCAGCGGCACGGCGTCCGCGGGCACGAGGTCGCGCAGGCAGGGCCCGTGCGCGTGCCAGAAGACCGACACCTGGCCGATCGTGCTCTGCACCGCACCCCACACCAACGGGACGCCCAACTCCGCACACGCGTCGTCGATCGCGAAGCGGGTCGCCAGATTGTCGGTCGCGTCGACGACGATGTCATGGCCGGCGAGCAGCGTGGACGCCGACTCCGCGTCCAGCTTCCCGACCACCGGACGCACGGCGACACCCGGGTTGAGCGCGACGAGCCGGTCGCGGGCGCTGAGCGCCTTCGCGTGCCCGACACGAGCCATGTCGTGCAGCACCTGCCGCTGCAGGTTGTGCTCCTCGACGTCGTCGTGGTCGATCACCGTGAGCCGCCCGACGCCGGCGGCTGCGAGATAGGCGAGCACCGGGGAACCCAGGCCGCCTGCACCGATGACGCACACGTTCGCGGCACGGAGCCGCTGCTGGCCGGCCTCGCCGACCTCGGGGATCGCCACGTTGCGGGCGTACCGGGCACGCTCGGCGTCGGTCAGGGGTACGACGGACGCCGACAACGGAATCCTCACGCGGACGCCCCGGCCGGGATGCTCGCGATGATCGCGTCCCGGAGCGTCAGGGGGTCGGCGTCCGGGTGGGCGCCCTGCGCCAGGCCCCACAGGTGGGCCGCGACGGGCGCCATCGGACGCGTGAACCGGCTCGCGATCGTCCCGGTCAGGCCGTGGACCGCGGCAACGTCGACCCGCGCAGGATCCACCTCGAGGGCCGCGCAGACGTGCGCGATCCAGGCCTTCCAGGTTGTGGCATCGACATCCGGACGCGGTGCTCGGTCGCTCATACGTCCGGACCCTACCGCCTGCGTGCGCCGGTGGGGCTCTCCCAGGTTCCCTTCGGTGCGCGCGACCCGAGCGGTGCTCCGGGGGCCTCGCCGGCCGAACGGTAGACGATGTAGGGACGCGTGAAGTACCCGATCGGCGCGCTGAAGACGTGCACGAGGCGGGTGAAGGGCCACAGCGCGAACAGCAGGAAGGCGAGCACGGCGTGCAGCTGGAACTGGATCGGGGCGTTGGCGATGAGGTCGGGGTTGGGCTGGAGCCAGAAGATCTGGCGGAACCACACCGAGACGCTCTCGCGGTAGTTGAAGTGGTCGTTGGCTCCGATGGCGGTGCCGATGGTGTTCCACATGCCGAGGGCGATGGTGGTGCCGAGGAGGGCGTACATGAGCTTGTCGTTGCGCGTCGTGGCGCTGAAGACGGTGGCGTTCGTACGGCGGCGGTAGACGAGGATCGTCATGCCCGCCACGACGGCGACCCCGGCCGCGAGGCCGCCGACCACCGCGATCACGTGGTAGAGCTCCTGCGAGATGCCGAAACCGTCCGTCCACTTCTTGGGGAGCAGCAGGCCCATGGCGTGGCCCAGGATGGCGAAGAGCGTCCCGAAGTGGAACAGGGGACTACCGATGCGCAGCAGTCGGCTCTCGTACAGCTGTGAGCTGCGGGTGGTCCATCCGAGCTTGTCGTAGCGGTATCGCCACAGGTGGCCGACGACGAAGACGGCCAGGCAGATGTAGGGGAGGATGACGAACGCGATGGTCTTCATGAGCGTGCTCCTGCGGTGGCGGACGAACCTTGCGGCATGCCGAGGTAGACCAGCGACTCGGCCTCGGCTTCGGGGTGCGGGTTGAGCCGTGGGTCGAGGGCGTAGGCGTCCATGCCGACGTCCTCGTTGGGTGGTCCCTGCTCGATCAGCCGGGCCACCGCCGTGGCCTGGTCGCCTTCGAGCGCGGGGAGGGTCGCGACGAGCGCGTGCATCGCGTCCGCCCAGGGCGAGTGGCGGTCGTCGAGGGCCAGGCGCAGCACCTCGATGCTCGCCCTGTGCGAGGTCAGGAGCTTCCAGGCGATGTCGAGATCGCCCAGTGCGCCGAACTCGAGCAGGACGCACAGGTGGTCGGGCAGCTCGTCCTCGGTGACCTCGAGGCCGCCCCGGCGGTAGGCCTGCTTGAACTGCACGAGGGCGATCCCGCGCTTGCGGGTGTCACCGTGCACGAAGTAGGTGAGGTGCAGCGCGCAGCGTCGGGTGTGGTCGAACGTGTCGACGTACGCGATGCGGGTCTGCTCCGCGTCCGAGTTCTCGAGGTGGTCGATCAACCGGACGAGGGGGTCTCGCACCCCGGCGGGCAGCGGGGCCACCGCGCCGCGGATCAGCGGCAACTGGTCGCGCAACTCGTCGGAGGGGTACCCGAGCAGCAGGGAGACGGCCTGCCAGGCCGTCCGGGTCTGGTGCTCGGGCAGGGTCGGACGCGCTGCCGCCTTCCCGCGCGCACCCAACAGACGTTCGAGCATCACGCCCCCCCGGTGCCACCGGGCAGCCCACGGCCGTCCCAGTCGCGGTAGTCGGCGAAGCCGGGTGCCTCGGAGGTCGAATCTGCCTCGAAGCGGGCCTTCGCCTCGGCCCTGGTCTGGATGGCCACCGGCACGGGCCCGCCCGAGCCGCTGCCGAAGAGGCCGGATGATCCCTCGCCGACCGGGCACTCGGTGGCCAGTTCCTCCAGCGCGTGCGCCTGCTCGGTGTGGGTCGTGGGGATGACGTACCGCTCGTCGTACTTGGCGATGGCGAGCAGGCGGAACATCTCGTACATCTCCGCGCCGTCCATGCCAACGGCTGCGGCGATCTCTTCGTTGCCCTCGCGTCCGAGGTTGATGTCGCGCATGTAGGCGCGCATCGCGGCCATCTTGTCGAGGACGCGACGCACCGGCGCGACCTCACCGGCCGTGAACAGGTTGGCGAGGTACTCGATCGGGATGCGGAGCGAGTCGATGGCCCCGAACAGGTTCCCGGCGTCCTCGGCGTCGTGACCCGTCCTCGACAGGGCGTCCACGATGGGGGAGAGCGGCGGGATGTACCAGACCATCGGCATCGTCCGGTATTCCGGGTGCAGGGGCAGGGCCAGCTTGTAGTCCATGATCAGGCGACGCACGGGCGACTTCTTGGCGGCCTCGATCCAGTCGATCGGGATGCCCTGGCGCTCGGCCTCGCGCTGCACCTCGGGATCGAACGGGTCGAGGAAGACCCCGCGCTGGGCCTCGTAGAGCCCGGTCGTGTCCTTCGTGGACGCAGCCGCCAGCACCGCGTCCGCGTCGTACAACATGAGGCCGATGTAGCGCAGGCGTCCGACGCAGGTCTCGGAGCACACCGTCGGGATGCCCACCTCGATGCGCGGGTAGCAGAAGGTGCACTTCTCGGCCTTGCCGGTCTTGTGGTTGAAGTAGATCTTCTTGTACGGGCAGCCCGAGATGCACATGCGCCAGCCGCGGCAGCGGTTCTGGTCGACCAGCACGATGCCGTCCTCGGTGCGCTTGTAGATGGCACCCGACGGGCAGGACGCGACGCAACTGGGGTTGAGGCAGTGTTCGCAGATGCGGGGCAGGTAGAACATGAAGGTCTGCTCGAACTCGAACTTGACCTTGTCCTCGATGCCCTTGAGCATCACGTCGTCCTTGCCGGTGACGTGCGTGCCGCCGAGGTCGTCGTCCCAGTTCGAACCCCACTTGATGCTCATCGACTTGCCTGTCAGCAACGACTTCGGCTGCGCGACGGGGAAGTTCTTCTGGGCGGGGGCGTTGAGCAGGGTCTCGTAGTCGTAGGTCCACGGCTCGTAGTAGTCCTGGATTCCGGGCATCTTCGGGTTCGAGAAGATGTTGAGGAGCTTTTGGAAGCGTCCCCCCGCCTTGAGCTTGAGGTGGCCGGTGCGGTTGAGTTCCCAGCCGCCCTTCCACTGCTCCTGGTCTTCGTAGCGGCGCGGGTAACCGAGCCCCGGACGTGTCTCGACGTTGTTGAACCACACGTACTCAAGGCCGGTCCGGTTGGTCCAGGCCTGCTTGCACGTGACCGTGCAGGTGTGGCAGCCGATGCACTTGTCGAGGTTCATGACCATCGCCATTTGTGCCATGACGCGCATGGTGAGTGTCCTTTCGCTCAGTACTCGACGTCTTGGGAACGCTTGCGGATCATCGTGACTTCATCGCGGTTGTTGCCCGTGGGGCCGATGTAGTTGAAGGCGTACGCGAGTTGCGCGTACCCGCCGACGATGTGGGTGGGTTTGATCAGGATGCGTGTCATCGAGTTGTGGATGCCGCCGCGCCGACCGTTGGTGTCGGTCAGCGGCACGTTCACGAGCCTGTCCTGCGCGTGGTACATGTACACGGTCCCCTCGGGCATGCGGTGCGACACGATCGCTCGCGCCGACACCACGCCGTTGCGGTTCACCAACTCGACCCAGTCGTTGTCGGCGATGCCCACCTTGTCGGCGTCCTGCACGCTCATCCAGACCTGCTGGCCGCCGCGTGACAGGTTCTGCATGAACCAGTTGTCCTGGTACTGGCTGTGGATCGCCCACTTGAAGTGGGGCGTCAGGTAGCGGACGCTCACTCCCAGCTCGTTCGTCTGGCCCAGCGGGGTCTCGGCGAACAGGCTGCTCATGTGCAGCGGACCCCGGTACGTCGGCATGGTCTCGCCGACCGCCTGCATCCAGTCGTGGTCGAGGTAGAAGTGCATGCGTCCGGTGAGGGTGTGCCACGGCTTCATGCGCTCGACGTTGATGGTGAACGCCGAGTACCGGCGTCCGCCCGACTCCGAGCCCGACCACTCGGGCGACGTGATGACCGGGGTCGGCTGGGCGACGATGTCGGCGAAGGTGATCATCTTGCCCTCGTGCTCGGCCGACAGGTCGTGCAACATGATGCCGGTGCGCTTCTCGAGCTGCTTGAAGCCCTGCGTCGCCACGTGCCCGTTCGTCGTCCCCGCGATGCCCATGATCGCCTCGGCCACGTTGATGCCGTTGTCGAGCTTCGGACGCCCGTCGGCGATGCCGCCGTGCCGCACGCCGTTCTTGTGCTTCAGGTACTCGACAGTGCGTCCCTCCTCGAAGGTGACGCCCTTCGTGGTGGCGCCCAGCTTGTCGAGCAGGGGGCCGATGGCGCCGTACTTGGCGCCGATAGCCGTGTAGTCGCGCTCGACGGCCACGATCTTCGGCATCGTCACGCCCGGGATGGGCTCGACCTCGCCGGTCTTCCAGTCCTTCACGATGCCGTGGACCGTCGCCATGGCCTCAGGGGTGTCGTGGGCGATGGGCCCGGCGACGATGTCGGTCCGCGTCCCCAGATGGGTGACGGCGAACTCCGAGAGCTTGTCGGCGAGGAGCTGGAAGGTCTCCCAGTCGGTCTTGGCCTGCCACGGCGGGTTGATGGCCGGCGTGAACGGGTGGATGAACGGGTGCATGTCGGTCGTGTTGATGTCGTGCTTCTCGTACCAGGTGGCAGCGGGAAGGATGACGTCCGACATGAGGGTCGAGCTCGTCATGCGGAAGTCGAGGGTGAGGACGAGGTCGAGCTTGCCCTCAGGGGCCTTCTCGCGCCACGTCATCTCCTTGGGACGCAGGTGCTCCGGCGCCTCCTCCGCGGTCACGGCGTGGTCGGTCCCCAGCAGGTGACGCAGGAAGTACTCGTCACCCTTCGCGGAGTTGCCGAACAGGTTGGCACGCCACAGTGTGAGGGCGCGGGGCCAGTTCTCCTCGGCGTCCGGGTCTTCGACAGCGAACTTCAGGGTGCCGTCCTTGAGGGACTTGACCACGTAGGGGCCGGGTGCCATGCCCGCAGCCTTCGCGTCATCGGCCAGCGTCAACGGGCTGCGGTCGAACTGCGGGAAGCTCGGCATCCAGCCCTGGCGTGCGGACTGCACGAACAGGTCGGCCGTCGTCTTGCCCTCGAACGCGTTGTTGCCCAGGTCCTTCGCCGACAGCACGTTGGCGTCGTAGGTGTCATAGCGGTACTGGTCGGTGTTGATGTACCAGTAGCCGGTCTGGATCATCTGGCGCGGGGGACGCTGCCAGTCGAGGGCGAAGGCCATCTGGGCCCAGCCCGTGATCGGACGCGCCTTCTCCTGGCCGACGTAGTGCGCCCAGCCGCCGCCGTTGCGTCCCTGGCAACCGCAGAGGTTGGTGAGGGTCAGCATCGTTCGGTAGATGACGTCGGAGTGGTACCAGTGGTTCGTCCCGGCACCCATGAGGATCATCGAGCGACCCTGCGTGTCGACAGCGTTCTGGGCGAACTCGCGGGCGATGCGCGTGACCTGTTCGGCCGAGACGTTGGTGATCGCCTCCTGCCAGGCCGGCGTGTAGGGCACCGACTCGTCGTCCAGGCCGGACGCCCAGACACCCGGCAGGCCCGGGCGTCCGACGCCGTACTGCGCGAGCAGCAGGTCGAACACTGTCGTGACGACCCGGTCACCCACGCGACGCACGGGGACGCCACGATGGATCGCCGCCACCTGGTCGTCAGGGGTGTCGAAGCGGGTGAGCACGAGTTCGACGGTCTCGGCGTCCTCGCCGTAGAGGGTGAGGGCCGGGTCGAGGTCACCCAGTTCCAGGTTCCACTTGCCCATGCCTTCGTCGCCGAAGCGGTGCCCGAGGGTGCCGTTGGGGATCGCGGGAGCGTTGGTGACGCGGTCCCACATCGCCGGCTTGAACATGGCGTTCTCGGAGTCCTGCTGTGGCCCCTCGAAGTCGCCGGCCACCAGGTTCTTGCCGGGCTTCCACGTGCCGTCGGGCTGTTGCTCGAGGGCGATCAGGAAGGGCAGGTCGGTGTAGTGGCGGTTGTAGTGCGTGAAGTAGTCGACCTCCTTGTCGACGAAGAATTCCTTGAGCACGACGTGCCCCATGGCCATGCCGAGGGCGGCGTCCGTCCCGGGAGCGACGGGCAGCCACTCGTCTGCGAACTTCACGTTCTCGGCGTAGTCGGGGCTCATCACGACGACCTTCTGGCCGCGGTAGCGGGCCTCGGTCATCCAGTGGGCGTCCGGGGTGCGTGTCAGTGGGACGTTGCTGCCCCACATGATGAGGTAGCCGGCGTCCCACCAGTCACCTGACTCGGGGACGTCCGTCTGGTCGCCGAAGACCTGCGGGCTGGCGACCGGAAGGTCGGCGTACCAGTCGTAGAAGCTGAGCATGGCGCCGCCGATGAGACTGGTGTACCGGGCGCCGGAGGCGTGGGAGACCATCGACATGGCCGGGATGGGCGAGAAGCCGGCGATCCGGTCGGGGCCCCAGCGCTTGATCGTGTAGGTGTGGGCGGCGGCGACCAGTTCGACGGCCTCGTCCCAACTGGCGCGCACGAGACCGCCCTTGCCACGGGCGCTCTTGTACCGCTTCGCCTTCTCGGGATCCTGCACGATGGACGCCCAGGCGAGCACCGGGTCGCCGTAGGTGGCCTTCGCCTCGCGGTACATGTCGAGCAGGACGCCACGCAGGTACGGGTAGCGCACGCGGGTCGGTGAGTAGGTGTACCACGAGAAGGCCGCGCCGCGCGGGCAGCCGCGCGGTTCGTACTCGGGCTTGTCAGGGCCCACCGACGGGTAGTCGGTCTGCTGGGCCTCCCACGTGATGATCCCGTCCTTGACGTAGACCTTCCACGAGCACGAGCCGGTGCAGTTGACGCCGTGGGTGGAGCGAACCACCTTGTCGTAGGCCCAACGGTCACGGTAGAACCAGTCCGCGCGTCCGCCCGTGTTGTAGATCGAGCGCATGTCGCCGCTGACCTCGGCCTTCGTGAAGAATCGCCGGGTGCTGACGAGTGCGTTCTCGATCGGACCGTCCAGTCCAACGGGGTCAGTCGCCCGACGCTGGGTGTCCGTCATGGTTTCCTCCTTGGGCAGCAAATTCGGTGCGGGTGGTGATCCGTGCCAGGCACAGGTGCGGTTCGACGAACGGGACGAGGCGGACCTCTGCGTCCGTCTCCCCCAGTAGTTCGAGTGTGCCCTCAATCAGGCCTCGATGGACCCCGCACGCGACAGCGGGGTTGTCGAGGGCCAGTTCGCGCATGGGGCAGTGGCCGAGGGCCAGTTCGGCGGTGTGTCCGCCGTCGGTGGTGTGGACGCTGGGTGCGTACCGCCAGCGCAGCAGCACGTCGATGAGGACGCCGATGGTCGCGAGCCAGGCGCCCGGCGTGCGGGCCGGCGTCCGGGGGACGCCCGGGTCGACGATCTCGGACGCGTGGCGCAGGACCCAGATCCGTCCGGCCTCCTCCGCGTTGACGGGTGGGTCGACCAACATGCCGTCGGCGAGGATCTCGGCCAGCATGCGGTAGGCGTCCGGTGACGTGACCTCGGTGAGGGTGCCCGGGTGGACGCTGTAGTAACGGCGGGGGCGTCCCACGCCTGCGCGTTCGTCGCGGGGGACGAGGAGCCCCCCTGCGACGAGCTGGTCGACGTGGAAGCGGATCGTGGTGACGTGCAGACCGAGGCGGCGTCCGAGGTCGCTCGCGCGGAGCCCCTCGGCGCGGGTGTGGCGCTCGGTCGGGGTGGCGACGAGGGGCAGGTTGGCGAGGGTGTCGACGATGTCGCGACGAACCGGGGACGCGAGCAGGGCGACTGCTGCGCCGGGCTCGGCGGTCATGGGGCCCCCTGGGTGACGTGGACACGGGCGTGAAGACGATCTGCCAGCACCATATAACGGAAGGATCTGTGAATATCCAGACCGTGGCAGATTCTCCTGAGCCTCGACCTCTGCCTGATTGTGAAGGGCCTCGCAGCTGCCTGATTGAGCGTAAAGCCTTGACCTTGAAGGATCCGGGACGCCACGCGCTCGCGTCCTTGTCGTACCCGCCACGCGCGACCGGTCCGCAGTGTAGGCTCAGCCGCGGCAAGTTTGACGGAGACCTCTCCGCTATTTACCTTCGAAGGGGAATCATGACCGAGACCCACCACGAGGCACCGGGCTCGGGACGCGTCCTGACGATGTCGACGGTGGCGTTCACCTTGATGTTCGCCACGTGGCTGATGTTCGGAATCCTGGGCAAGCCCATCCAGCAGGAGTTCAAGCTCACCGACGTCCAGCTCTCGTGGGTGAGCGCCGTGGCGGTCCTCAACGGCTCGATGTGGCGGCTGCCTGCCGGCATGCTCGCCGACCGCATCGGCGGACGCAAGGTCATGACCTTCCTGCTGGCCAGCGGCGCGGTGGGCGCCTGGCTGGTGCAGTACGCCAGCAGCTACCACATGCTGCTCGTCCTGGCCTTCGTCGTCGGCTTCGTCGGCAACTCCTTCAGCGTGGGCATCGCGTGGAACTCCGCCTGGTTCACCCCGCACCGCCAGGGGTTCGCCCTCGGCCTGTTCGGCGCCGGCAACGTGGGGGCATCGGTGACGAAGCTCATCGGCCCGGTCATCATCAGCGCGACAGCGGGCACCACGTGGTACTTCGGCGTCCAGGGCGGCTGGCGGGTCATCCCGGTGATTTACGCGGTCCTGCTCGCAGTCTGGGCTGTGCTGACCTGGTTCATCACGCCCAGCCAGGACCGGATGGCAGGGTCGTCGAAGACGATCCGCCAGATGCTGGAACCGCTCAAGCACGTGCAGGTGTGGCGCTTCAGCCTCTACTACGTCGTCGTATTCGGTGCCTACGTCGCACTGTCCGCCGTGCTTCCCAAGTACTACATGGACAACTTCGGCCTCAGCCTGGCCAGGGCCGGACTGATCACGACGACGTTCATCTTCCCGGCGTCCCTGCTGCGGCCGCTGGGCGGCTGGGCGTCCGATCTGTGGGGCGCCCGCAACGCCATGTACTTCTCGCTGACCATGATGATGCTGACCACCGCGATCCTCTCGATCCCCAGCGGTGTCAGGAACGGGGAGGCCTTCGGGCTCCCTCTCTGGGTGTTCGTCTCCATCGTCTTCCTCGTGGGGTGCTCGATGGGCATCGGGAAGGCTGCGGTCTACAAGCACATCCCCACCTACTTCCCCACGAACGTCGGTTCGGTCGGTGGGCTCGTGGGCATGCTCGGCGGCCTGGGCGGGTTCTTCCTGCCACCCCTGTTCGCGTACACGAGGGAGTGGACGAACCTCTCGTCGAGCACCTTCGTCGTCCTCTTCCTCTTCACCCTCAGCGCGTCCGTCTGGATGCACTTCGCCATCCGGAACCTGAAGCGCACCGCCAACGAGTTCCCCAACGACGTCGTCGAACCCGCAGTACTCGAGCCAAGGAGCTGACCAAACCATGAGCAGTACTTCAATGAGTGGGGACACCCGCACCGGCGGAGAGTGGCTCCAGCAGTGGAACCCGCAGGACGAGGCGACCTGGAACAAGTCGCTCGCCTGGCGGACGCTGTGGATCACGACCTTCTCGCTGACCATGTGCTTCGTCGCCTGGTTCCTCCCCAGCGCGATCATCCCCAAGCTCAATGCGCTCGGCTACAGCTTCACGAAGTCGCAGCTCTACTGGATGGCGTCCATGCCCGGTCTGGCCGCCGGCTTCCTCCGCATGGCCTGGATGGTGCTCCCGCCCATGATCGGGACGCGCAAGATGGTGGCGATCACCTCGCTGCTCCTGGTGGCGCCCACGCTCGGCTGGGGCGTCCGCGTCATGTCGCCGACGGCCCCCTACTGGGAACTGATGGTTCTGGCCTTCCTCGCCGGCATCGGCGGCGGCGCCTTCTCGGGCTTCATGCCCTCGACCTCGTACTTCTTCCCGAAGCGACTCCAGGGAACCGCGCTCGGCCTGCAGGCCGGCATCGGCAACTTCGGCGTCTCGCTGGTGCAGCTCGCCACCCCGTGGCTCATCGGCTTCTCGATGATCGGCTTCCTGGGTAGCAGCCAGCAGATGAAGGTGGGTGCGGGTGTCAAGGAGGTCTGGTACCAGAACGCGGCCTTCGTGTGGATCCCGCTCATGGTCATCATCGGCGTCATCGCGTGGTTCTTCCTGAAGTCCGTGCCGATCAAGGCCAACATCCGTCAGCAGTTCGACATCTTCGGCAACGTCGACACCTGGCTGATGACCGTGCTCTACATCATGACCTTCGGCACCTTCTCGGGGCTCGCGGCCCAGTTCGGCCTGCTCATGGCCAACCTCTACGGCACGGGCAACTCAGAGATCGTCTCGGGTACGGGTGCGGCCTACAAGGTGCTGATCGAGGGCTACACGGTTCCCGATCCGGTCAAGTACGTCTTCCTCGGGCCGCTGATCGGCGCGGGCGCCCGCGTCGCCTTCTCACCCCTCACCGACAAGATGGGTGGCGCGATCTGGTCGCTCGTCTCGGGCGTCGGCCTCGTCGGGTCCATCGCCTTCACGATGACGGGCCTCGTACCTGACACGACGTCAGCGGCCACGCTCGACAGTGGCTTCTCGCGCTTCCTGTGGGGCATGCTCGCGATCTTCCTGTTCTCGGGGATCGGCAACGCCTCGACCTTCAAGCAGATGCCGATGATCTTCGAACCGCGCCAGGCCGGCGGAGTCATCGGGTGGACGGCGGCCATCGCGGCCTTCGGGCCGTTCCTCTTCGGCATGGGCCTCACCACGATCGGCGTCGTGCCGTTCTACGCACTTGGCATCGTCTGGGCCCTCATGTGCATCGGCATCGTGTGGGTGCGCTACGCGCGTCCGGGGGCGCCTCGGAAGAGCTGATCCGCCAGACTCACCAGGGCCTGCGGCGTCTCCCCGATGGGGGCGCCGTAGGCTCTTCTGTTGTGACCTCCCTCGCCCCTGTTGTGACCTCCCTCGACGCCGTGTTCACCGGTCGGCTCCAGCCCCTCGGCCCGAAAGGGCTGCCCAGCGGGATCCTGAAGACGCCCGTGTCGGGGATGGTGCAGATCGGCGTGACCGGAATCGAGGGTGACGAGCAGGGTGATCGGCGTGTGCACGGCGGGCCCGAGAAGGCCGTCCATTACTACCCGGCAGCGAGTTACGCGACTCTTGCAGCGCACCGGCCGGAGTTGGCCCCGGTGCTGGTGCCTGGCTCGCTCGGGGAGAACCTCTCCGGCGGTCTGACCGAGGCGGACGTGTGCATCGGCGACGTCTATCGTGTGGGCACGGCAGAACTCGAGGTCTCGCAGCTGAGGAGGCCGTGCTGGAAGATCGAGGCACGGTTCGAGGCTGAGGGGCTGATCGAGGTGGTCAACCGCACCGGGTGCACGGGCTGGTACTTCAGGGTGCGGACGCCGGGTGAGTGTGGCGTGGGCGATGAGGTCGACTTGCTCGAGCGGCCCTCGCCCGGGCTGACGCTGGCCCGCTATCACGCAGCCGAGATGAATCAGGACGCAGAAGCCGCCGAATTGCGCCTGCTGGCCGTTGCGCCGGCGCTGAACAAGAACTGGGCATCGCGGTTACTGGCGCGGGCGGAGTTTCTGGAGTCGGCTGAGTAGCTACCCCGGGTGACCCGAGTTCCTGGTGGACGTTGTTGGGCTGTCCAGAGATCTGCTCGGGCACGTGATCTGCAACGGCAAGACCAGTCGGAGCGTCGCGACGTACACCGCCACCTCGGCAAGACCAATGAACGTGGTCAGGTGCTGTGAGGGGGGGTGTGACACGTCGAGGTCTTCCCGATGGGCGGTGTTCCATCATCGGTTGACCTCGACCCACATCCCCGCACCGACCCGGGACCGTCAGCTTCTTACACCCGGGACTGGGATGGACCTGCTTCCCTGCGGACGCAACGAATCGGCGCGTCCGGGGGACGGTTGGGGGGTGTTTCCCTGCGGATGCAAGGGAGCGGTCCCGGCCGGGGGGTGGTTGGTCACCCAGGCCCTCGGGTTCCTGTGGATGGCCCGGAACGTTCCACAGATCTGGGTTCTGGTGACGG
>CALKHV010000014.1 GCA_937988865.1 uncultured Propionibacteriaceae bacterium
GGGTGGCCTGCTGCGGCCGTGAGCGGCAGACTGGGACGCATGCAGCTCACCCATCTCGGACACGCAGCCGTTCTCGTCGAGACCGCGGGCCTCCGCGTCCTCATCGATCCCGGCAACTTCTCGGACGCCTGGCACGGACTCACCGACCTCGACGCCATCTGCGTCACCCACCTGCACCCCGACCATGTCGACCCGGCCCACGTCCCTGCCCTGGTGGCAGCCAACCCGGACGCCCGGGTGATCGTCGAACCCGGCGTGTCGGCCACCGTGGACCTGCCGCGCGCCGAGGTCCTGGGTGCGGACGGGTCGGTGACCCTGGGCGGCCTCACGATCGCGGCCGTCGGCGGCACCCACGCCATGATCCACCGCGACATCCCTCTGGTCGGCAACGTCGGGCTCGTCCTGTCAGCCGAGGGCGAACCCACGCTCTTCCACCCCGGCGACTGCCTCGCCGCGGTTCCCCAGGGCATCGACGTGCTGGCGTGCCCGGCCCACGGGCCCTGGGCGGCGATGAAGGAGCACATCGACTTCATCCGCGCGGTCGGCGCGTCCACCGGGTTCCTCATCCACGACGGCCTGCTGAGCGAGCGGGGGTGGGGTCTGGCCTTCGGACGCTACAACGACATGACTCCCACGACGTTCACCGACCGACGCGACCAGGCTGCCTGGACGGTGTGAGTCGTGGCACTCAGCCGATGACCTCGTCGATGGGTCGCGGCCAGATGCCGATGTTCTGCCACACGAAGTCGGGGACGCGTCCGAAGAATCCCTCGAGGAAGTCGAGGCAGGCGGCGAGCGTCGCCGGTTCCTGATTCGGGACGTCCATCTGGATCGCCCCACGCTCGTCCACGCGGAACGGGTAGGGGCGCGTGGCCAGCAGGTAGCTCATCGTCTGCGGGTGGAACAGGTCGGACGCGAACTTCGCGTCATCACACCGCACCGTGAACTCGCGGTCGAAGTCGACCGACTCGAACGTGCGCCGCTTCCCTTCGCCGAACCACCCCCGGTTCACCGAGAAGGGCGGGAACCGGAAGCTCGGGTGGAACTCCGTGACCTCTTCGCTGTGGTGATCGGTGACGGTGCGCGTGTGCGTCTGGCCGTTGGTGGTCGTCGTCTCGGTGTGGGTCGTCTGCCAGGTGTGGGTGAGCGCGACGAAGCTGATGGGTGAGCGGGTGTCGCCGAACAGGACGTCCGAGGCGGCGTGGTGCGTCCCGCCCCCGGTGACCTCGACGAGGTCGAGCGCACTGTCGTCACTGCGCCGGTAGACCCAGTCGGGGTGGTGGTGGACGCTCAGTTCGGCGGGCGGCTGCTCGCCCGCGAAGGATCCGAACCCGGGACTCGACAGGGCGTCCGCGATCGGCGCCAGACGCTCCAGGAAGGACGCGAGCTCCTCCGCGTCCCGGGGTGCGCCGAGGGCGACCACCTGGTCATGGTCGACGGTGAGGGTCACCGGTGTGGGGAAGGCGTCGAGGGAGGCCCGGATGGACGCCCACGCCTGTTGCCCGAAAGCGACGTCCGAGGTGACGACGGCAGGGTGGTCAGCGATCTGCGTCCCCGTGACACCAGGAAGGTCGCCTCCGGTCGGCACCACGTAGAACTCGGGCAGCGAGTGGGGGAGTCGCATGGTGACGACGTGGCCGGGCACCCGCACCGCGTCACAGCGGTACTCGAAGCACTGGAACTCCCGCCCACCGGCCGTGCGTCCGATGATCTGGTCGTCGACCTCGCGGCCGCGTCCGAGGCCGAACGGGGGGCGATTGAGCCCCCACGCGACCCGGGGTGACGGTGTCTCGACGAACGCCCAGCCATGGGCCGTGAGTTCGGCCACATAGCGGCGACGCAGCACGTACCGGACGATGAAGACTGAACCCACCAGGACCGGGATCGCGAGGAGCGCGACGATGACGAGGTTGCCCAGATACATGCCCGCTCCTCATCCCGGCCGGTCGGCCCAGGGTCAGGGTCAGGTTACCCTGACGTACGCGGGCTCGAGCACGGGCTCCGGGACGCGCACAGGTCGGCTGAAGCGGCGCTGCGGACGGATCACGAGCCAGGACGCGGCCATCACGGTGGCACCCCCGACGAGGATGCGCCAGTCGAGCAGTTCGCCACCCAGCAGGATCGCGAAGAACGCAGCCCAGACGGGCTCGGAGCTCATGATGACGGCGGCGCGGGTGGGCTCGACGTGGGCCTGTGCCCAGATCTGCAGGAACAGGGTGAGGGCTCCGCAGAGGACGCCGAGGTAGGCGATGCGTCCCCAGTCGAGGGCGGACGTCGGGACGGTCAGGCCACCCGGCGCTGCGAAGATGCCGCACGTCACCACGAGGACGCCGGTCTGCACGATCGTCAGGCTCATCGAGTTCTTCGGCGTGGCGAACTCACCGGCGAGGATGATGTGGCCGGCGAAGGCGAGGGCGGCGACCAAGGTCATGAGCTCACCGACGCCGGGGCCGGTGCCGCCCGCAGACGGGGTCAACGACAGGATGCCCATCCCGACGGTGGCGAGCACGGCGGCGCCGCCGATCACGCGGGTGATCCGCTTGCCGAGGAAGACCGCGGCGAGCAGGGGGGTGGCCACGACGTAGAGGCCGGTGACGAAACCACTGATGGACGCCGACGTGAACGGCAGCGCACTGGTCTGCAGCACCTGGGCGACGCTGAAGGCAGCACCCATCGACAGGCCCTTGACGAGCGTGGCGCGATCCATCCGCAGGCTGCGCGGGGTGATGACGGCCAGGACGACGAAGGCCAGCGCGAAGCGGAGGAAGAGGAGGTCGGGCGCGGGCAGACGGTCGACGAGGTCCTTCAGGACGAAGAACGTCGACCCCCACAGTGCCGCCATCACCAGCATTGCTGCGGTGGCCAGGCGGTGCGCGCTAAATTCTCTCATGGATTGAGTCTATCGCAAATGATCTTGCGGACGCAAAGCCAGCATGCCGCAGTTTTCACGGTGCGAGGGGTGGTTCAACTCACGTAGACAGTGATGGTCGAACCCTGGGGAGCGGACGCCCGTGCGCCCGGGACCGTCGCCGAGATGATTCCCAGGCGCAGCCAGCTGGGGGTGGCGTACTCGATCTTGACGGCGAAACCGGCGTCCTTGAGCAGCTTCACCCCGGCCGCCTCGCCCTTGAACGTCACACCGGGCACGGTCACCATGACCGGGCCCTTCGAGACGACGAGGGCGACCGTGTCGCCCTTCTTGCCCTCGCCCTTGGCGGGGTCCTGCGAGATGACCAGCCCGGATGCGACGGTCTTCGAGTTGGCCGTGGTCGAGGTGACGACGAAGCCCAGCTTCTCCAGCTGCTTGGTGGCGGCGTCCAGGGTGAGCTTGTTCACGCTCGGGATCGGGATCGGCTTGGGCCCCTTCGAGACGACCAGGTCGACCGTGGTCTGACGCTTGACCTTCACGCCCGGCTCGAGTGAGGCCTTCAGCACGATGCCGCTGGCGATGGTCTCGCTGTACTGCTGCGTCACCGTGCCCGCCCGCAGCGAGTTCGTGGTCAGGGCGCTCGTGGCGGCCGTCTGGCTCAGCCCCACGAGGGTGGGGACGGCGTACCGCTCCGGGCCCAGCGAGAGCCAGGCGTGGATCTCCGAGCCGCGACGCACCTCTTCACCGGCGTCGTGGTCAGACCGGATGACCGTCCCCTTCGCGACGGTCTCGGAGTACTCCGAGCCGAACGAGATCGTGAGTTCGTTGGCGCGCGCCACCTGCGCGGCCCCGTCCTCGCTGAGCCCCTGGACGACCGGGACGGCCGTGTAACGACCGACCGACAGGTACCAGTAGCTGCCCAGGGCGACGGCGAGTGCCAGCAGCAGCACCAGCACGAGCCCGACGACGCCGCGTCGACGGCGGTGGACGGGTGCCTGGGAGAAGTTGTAGTGGCTGGGCGTCCGGGGACTGCGGGGCACGGGGACCGAGTGGGGCGTGACCGAACTGCGTGCGGACGCGGGGACGCCGGGAACAGGGGTGATCACGCGTCCCGAGTCGGAGACGCGCTCGGAGTGGTAGTCGACCGGGCTGACCGGCGTCCGTGCACGCACCCGCGGCAGGGCGGTCGTGGGGGCCGAGCCCGGCGACACCGGACGCACGGGCACGAGCGGCGCGGTCACCGTCGCGTCCGCCGGTCGGGTGCGCATGGACGCCGACATCTGCGCGGTGAGGGCAGGGTCGTCCATGATGCCCTGGGCGAGCGCCCGGCGTGCCCGCCGCAGAAGGTCGAGCATCGCTCGTCCGTCAGCGGGCCGATCGGACGGGTCGCGACGCGTGCAGGCCAGCACCAGGGCGTCCAGGTAGGGCGGGATGATCCGTCGGGAGTCGTTCGACCTGGCCAACAGGGTTGACGGCGCCGGGATGTTGTTGTGCACGTGGCTGTAGGCCACCTGGATCGGCGTGTCACCCGTGTGGGGCTTCTTGCCGGTCAGGAGTTCGAACAGCACGACCCCGGCGGAGTAGACGTCGCTGCGGGTGTCGGCGAGACCCGAGACGACGAGTTCGGGGGGCAGGTAGCTGACGGTGCCGATGAGAAGCCCCTGCGTCGCGGTGGCCGTCTGCCCGGTGAGGGCGCGCGCCAGACCGAAGTCGGCGACCTTGATCTCGCCACGATCGCTGATGAGCACGTTCTCGGGCTTCACGTCGCGGTGCACGAGCCCGGCCTCGTGGGCTGAGGCGAGTGCGCTGATGACGGGTTCCATCAGGTCGAGCGCGCGCAACGGGGCGAGCGGACCCTCGCGGGTGATCACGTGACGCAGGGTGCAGCCCTGGATGTACTCCATGACGATGTAGGGACGTCCGGCATCGTGGCCCTGGTCGAACACGCCCACGACGTGGGAGTGGGTGAGCCGGGCAGCGGCGCGCGCCTCGCGGTCGAACTTGCGGGCGAAGTCGTGGTCGTCGCCGAGCCCGTCGTGCATGACCTTGACGGCGACGGTGCGGGTGAGGCGGCGGTCCTGGGCGCGGTAGACCGTCGCCATGCCGCCACGTGCCAACTTCGCAAGGATTTCGTAGCGACCGTCCAGCACACGCCCGACCAGCGGGTCGCTCATGCTTGTCGTGGACACACAAAACTCCAAAGAACACGGTCGGGGAAGGAAGGCCGTGTCAGCCCTATGGAGTGCCAGTGTAGGCCGGGGTCCGGGCAATCGCGAAGCTGTCGGCGGGCGAGTCTCGGCCGGCGCCCGCGTGCCGCCCTGCGCGGAAAGGGTGTTCGCGGGCGTCCGCGCTGAATAAGGTGGGCCTCGTGACTGCTCTCATGGCACTTGATGCCCGCCTTCGACTGGCGAAACTCCACCTGATCACCGACGTCCGCGAATCGAGCCACGATTTCGGTGATTTCGTGGCCGCAGCCTTCGCCGGCGGTGTCGACGTGATCCAGATCCGGGACGCGTCCGCCGGCGACGCGGCCCTGTCCGGCGCGCTCGAACAGGCACGCGAGATCGCCTACGCGTCCAATGGGTTGGTCGTGGCGGGGAACGCGCCCGACGCCGCGTCCCGTGCCAAGGCCGACGCGCTTCACCTGGGGGCGGCGTCCGGGATGACTCCCCGGCAGGGACGCAGGTTCCTGCACAAGTGGGGTCTGCTCGGGCAGTCGGTGCACGACACCGACGACCTCGGACGCGCTCTCAAGTCGACGGGTGTCAACTACCTCTTCGTCGGGCCTGTCTTCGGCCAGGTGAAGGGGGCCGAGATCCCTGGCCTCGCGCTCGTCGAGGCCGCGGCCTCACGGGTGCCCGCGGGCAAGCCCGACGGCGTCCCGTGGTTCGCGGTCGGCGGCATCACGGCGGCCACCCTGCCCGACGTGTTGGCTGCAGGGGCGCGTCGCGTGGCTGTCTCGGCGGCGGTGACCCGCGCGTCCGACCCGCAGGCTGCAGCCCGCGAACTCAGGGACGCTCTCGACGCTGCGTGGGCGTCCGACCCGGCGATGGAGGCCTACGTGATCGCCCAGACACCCCCGGCCACAGCCACCCTGGCGCCCGGCGAACCCGTCGAGGACACCTCGGGACTCAGCCTGTGAGCTCCTGACCAAGAGACGTCCACGGCTCAGAAACTGCGTCGCACACAGGCCTCGGCGAGTGCCGCGAGGGCTGTGCGTCCCTCGTCGGTGATCTCGGCAGCGTCCAGGGCATCGAGCGCGGCGCGGTAGCCGTCCTCGATCGTGTGTTCCATCGCGTCCAGCGCTCCGGACGCCTCGATGATCGCCCGGCCCCGCGCGACGTCGTCCGCGGTCAGGGCGTGGTCGCCCAGCATGGCGTCGAGTTCGGCGGCGTCCGCATCGCTCGACCCGTGCAGCGCGTGGGCCATCAGGACGGTCCGTTTGCCCTCGCGGAGGTCGTCCCCGGCGGGTTTGCCGGTGAGTTCCTCGTCGCCGAAGATGCCGAGCACGTCGTCGCGGAACTGGAAGGCGCGTCCGAGGGGGGACGCGAAGGCGGCCAGCGCGTCCAGCACGTGTTCGGATGCACCGCCCAGCGCGGCCCCGAACTGCACGGGACGCTGGACCGTGTAGCGATTGGTCTTGAACTCGACCACGCGGTGGGCCGTGGCGAGGGCGTGGTCGAAGTCGAGGGACGCGGGCGCCGACTGGGCGACGACGTCGAGCCACTGGCCGCAGGTGACCTCGGTGCGCATGGCCTCGACCAGGGGGAGGGCTCGTGCGAGGGACGCCGGGTCGACGCCCGACCGGGCGAGCATCTCCTCGCTCCACACGATCAGCAGGTCACCCAGCAGGATCGCGCCGGCGCGTCCGAAGGCCTCGGGCGTGCCGCGACCCCGTCGGGCGCGGTGCAGGTCTTCGAGTTGACGATGCACGGCCGGGACGCCGCGTCGCGTGTCGGACGCGTCCATGAGGTCGTCATGCACGAGGGCCGAGACGTGCAGCAGGTCGAGGCTGGCGGCAGCAGCCACGAGAGGCGCCGGGTCGGCAGGGTGCCCGCCGGCCGCGACGCACCCCCAGAAGGCGAACGCCGGACGCAGTCTCTTCCCACCGGCCGTGAACTCCCCGGCCAGGGAGTGAAGGGGTGCCAGGTCGGGGCCGATCGCGTCCAGTTCGATGGCCCGTGCGTCCAGGAATTCGGTGATCGCCGACCCCACTGCAGCACGGAAATCGGCGCTCGCGGGGTCTCGTGGATCGAAACGGGTGGGCACTCGTCGAGCCTATAGGGTGGTCGCCATGCCCACGCCCCTCGACGACCGGCCCACCATCGCCGACCTCCTCGCCGCGGGGAAGAGCCCCCTGTGGAGCTTCGAGTTCTCCCCTCCGCGGGACGACGCGGCCGCTGCCGCCCTGTGGCAGGCGATCGAGCACCTCGAAACCCTGCACCCCGATTTCGTCTCGGTGACCTACGGTGCCAACGGGTCGACCCGCCATCGCACGATCGACCTCACCCGGCGCATCGCCGCCACCTCGATGCAGACCGTCGCCCACCTCACCTGCGTCGACCAGAGCCGCGCCGATCTCGAGGCCACGATCGACGCCTACGGCGAGGTGGGGGTTCGGCACGTGCTGGCCATCCGGGGTGACATGCCCGGCGGGCCGACGGTGCCGTGGGTCAGCCACCCCGAGGGTCTCGGCAATGCGACCGAACTCGTGCGCGTCGTGAAGTCGCGCGGCGACTTCTGCGTGGGCGTCGCCGCCTTCCCCGACGTCCACCCCGAACGCCGGGACGCCGACCTGGACGCGAGGATCCTCGTCGAGAAGGCCGAAGCGGGCGCGGAATTCGCGATCACCCAGTTGTTCTTCGACGCGGACGCCTATTTCGCGCTGGTCGAGCGCGTCCGGGGTCTTGGCTGCGAGATCCCGATCATCCCCGGCATCATGCCGGTGACGAACCTCGCGCAGATCGAGCGATTCGCCGAACTGTCCGGCGCTGACCTGCCGGCGTCCGTCGTCGAGCGCCTCCGCAGCGTCGGGGACGATCGCGCTGCGGTCCGCCACGTGGGCGCCGAGATCGCGTCCGAACTGTCGGTGACCCTGCTGCGCGGGGGAGCACCGGGCCTGCATTTCTTCACCCAGAACCGGTCGACCGCCACCCGCGAGATCGTCTCGATGCTGCTCGAACGGCGTTGGTAACGGCCGGCAACCCTCAGCCGAGGGCCTCGCGCCAGGCGCCGACGGCGTCCGGTTGGTCGGACGGGACGACGTCGAGCACGACGAGGCGTTGCGTCGGACGCGTGAGCGCGACGTAGAGAACCCGGACGCCACCCGCCGTCTCGGCCACGATGTCGTCGGGTGAGACCACCAGCACGGCGTCGTACTCCAGACCCTTGGACTGCTGGGCGGTGACGATGGCCAGCCGTTCGACGTGCTCCGCGAGTGCCGGCAGTTCGCCGGACGCCTCGACCACCGTCTGGACGAGCGACGGGGGCAGGACGATGCCGATCGTCCCCTCGACCTGGATGGCGAGTTCGGTGATGTGGGCGTCGATGTGCGCGAGCAGGGCGTCGTGGGGCGCGGTCACCAGCAGGGGCTCGATGCCCGTGCTGCGAACGGCCTGGGGGAGGTCGGCGTCCGGGTAGACGGTCTGGATGACCTTGGCAGCCATGGTGAAGACCTCGGCGGGCGACCGGTAGTTGGTCGACAGGCGGAAGGTGCGTCGGGGGGCGTGCCCGATGAGGGTCGTGAGTGCTGCGTCGGTCTCGTCGGCGACCGGCCACGAACTCTGGGCGGGATCGCCGACCAGCGTCCAGGACGCCTGGGGCCCGCGCCGGCGCAGCATGCGCCACTGCATCGGGGTGACGTCCTGGCTCTCGTCGACGAGAACGTGGGCGAAGGTGTCGTGGGGTTCGGCGTCGTGGTCGTGCTCCCGGACGTCGGTGAGCAGGTCGGCCGTCGTGACCAGTTCCTCGACGGACGAGTCGAGGAACAGCGACGGCTCGTACTCGGCGTCGCGCGGGGCGGGGCCGATCTTGGCGACGAGTTCGTCGAGCAGTGCCATGTCGGCGATCGTCCAGTTCGGACGCTGGAGCGTCCGACCGCGGTAGGAGGCAGCCAGGGCGTCCTTCTCGGACGCGTCGAGCGCGGGCGCGATGCGGTCGAGCAGGGCACGATCGCCCAGCCTCAGCAGGAGGTCGGGCGCGTCGAGGGTCGGCCACCAGGCGTGCATGAACATGCTGAAGGCGGCCTGTGAGCTGATGAGGTCGTCGAACTGGTCGCGCGTCAGTTCGATGCTGTCGGGGAGCTTGGTGAACAGGTGGCTGATGACCGCGTGGTGCGCCTGCTCGCGCGCCTGGTTGGCACGGTGGTTGACCAGGATGTCGGTGCGGATCCGCGCGGCCCGCTCGGGCGTGAGGGTGAGGATCTCGCCCTTGGTGCTCACGCGAACCGGTTCGCTCACGGGCTCGTACGGGGTGTTGACCAGGTTGGCCAGCACCTGCAGCATGCGGAGGCTTCCCTTGACCATCGCGGCGGGCGCGGGGTCGACGCGCTCGGCGACGCGTCCGATCACATCGGACGCGACCGCGCCGATGCTGCGCAGGGTGACCGAATCCTCACCCAGGCTGGGCAGGACGCGCTCGATGTAGTTCATGAAGACGGCGCTCGGGCCGACGACCAGCACGCCGCCCTTCTCGAGCCGCTTGCGGTGGCTGTAGAGCAGGTAGGCGGCGCGGTGCAGCGCGACGACGGTCTTGCCGGTGCCGGGGCCGCCGGCGATGATCGTGACGCCCGGGTAGGGGGCGCGGATCGCCTCGTCCTGCTCGGCCTGGATCGTCGAGACGATGTCGCGCATGGAGTGGCCACGGGCTCGTTTGAGGGCGGCCATCAGTGCACCCTCGCCGATCACGACGAGGTCTGATTCGGTGGACGCGTCGAGCAGGTCGTCCTCGATCCCGATCACGATGTCGTTGCGACAGCGCAGCACCCGGCGGCGGACCACGCCCATCGGCGACGAGGGCGTCGCGCGGTAGAAGGGTTCGGCTGCGGGGGCGCGCCAGTCGATGACGAGGGGTTCGTAGTCGTCGTCCCGGACGCCGATGCGTCCGATGTAGTGGGTCTGCGGATCGGCGGTGTCGATGCGTCCGAAGACGAGACCCTCATGCTCGGAATCGAGGATGGCCAGGCGTTTCGCGGCCTGGAAGGCGAAGGCGTCGCGCTCGAAAAGGGCGGTGCCGTCCTCCTCGCGCAGGAAGTTCGCGCGGTCGGTCTGGAAGCGCGCGCGGCCTTCTGCCTGGAGGGACTTCGCAGAGGCGGTGGCGATGACGAGTTGTGCGTAGACCCGATCGACGTGGGCCTGCTCAAGGGCGAGTTCACGCGACAGCGCGTCCTGGGGGAGATGCAGCGCGTCCATTCACCGTCCTCGTTCTGGGCTGTCTTCCAATCTTACGCACCCGTAAGGAGTTGTGCACGTCGGTGATCACCCCGTGGGGCAGGGGTCACTGCGCCTTGTTGGTGGGGCGGATGTCGGCGCCGGTGAGGTGTTCGTGGACCTCGTAGACGGCCAGTGCGGCCGAGAGGATCTCGGCCCATGGTTCGTTTCCGGCGTGACTTGCTGCCGAGGCGTGCCAGTGCGGGTCGGGTGTGGGACGCAGGGTGGGTCGCGATCGCCAGGCGTCCAGTGACTCCGGGGCAAGACCCCAGACGGGGTCGGGTCGGGTCGCGGTGTGGTCGTGGCGGCTGACGAGGGTGCCGCCGTCAGGCCGGGACGCCCTGGCCCAGCTGACGATCGGCCCACGCGAGGTGTGGTCGACGGTCTCGACGATGCCCTCGGGAGGAGCGGTGTCGGTGAGGGTGTGGGTGATGGTGGGGGCGAGGGCAGGTGGGCGTCCGTCGGGGACGACCTGGGTGGTGAGCATCGCCGTCTGCGTGGGCAGTGAGACCCGGAGGACCCCGCGCAGGTCGAGACGGTCCGACAGCAGTGTGACCAGGACGGACGCGGGGAGCGGGCCGTCGGCGTCGGCGAGGTGCCAGCGTCCGAAGATGCGCTCGACGGCGAGACGACTGCCCAGCAGGGCGGGGGCGGTGTCGAGGCGATCGGTCCCGGCGAGGGAGGCGTGGTCGAGCACGATCGTGGCGAGATGGGGGTCACCGGCGCGGTCGGCGAGCTCGTGGAGGGTGGTGGTGGGGGCGCCGTCCCGGGTTTCTGTGCGGCGGCGTGAGAGGGCGTTCCGGAGACCGCGTCGAGCGGGGAGTGGGTCGAGCGCGACGTAGGGACGCTCGGTGCCGTGGAAGCGCAGGTACTGCCACAACTCGTCGCACTCGTCGTTGACGGCGAGCCAGCGGTCGGCGGTCGCGGGTGAGAAGGCCTCGGCCACGGCGTGCCACTGGCGTCCGCGTTCGGTGGGGAGCGTGAGCTCGAACCCGTCGTCGAAGCGGTGTCGTGCCGGGGGAGCCTCGCGCAACTCAAGGTGGGCGCGGTTGAGTTCGGCGTCGAGTGTGCGTCCGGACTTGCGGAACAGGTCGCGCCAGGCGGCGGGCAGGCGGATCACCGGGGGAAGATGGTCGACGTCCCCGACGTCGGTCGTGGTGGTTGCCCAGTGCCCGCCTGCCGGGCCGGCGTCCACGAGTTCGACGGCGTGACCGGCCTTGGCGAGGCGCGCGGCGGCCGCGCCCCCGGCGAGGGTTGCGCCGTCGATGACGAGGGGTTCCCTGGCGTCCACCGGGTCAGCCGACCACCACGTCGAGGAATCCTTCGGCGATCGAGCGCATCGCCGGTTCGACGGCTGCGTCAGCCTCGCGCATCCTGTCGAGCATCAGCGTCGAGCGGTGCTCGCGCGACCACCAGTGCTGCATGAGTTCGGGTGAGGCCTCCGGGTGGAACTGGACGCCCCACGCGTCGCCCAACCGGAAGGCCGCGTGCGGGTACCGCGCGCTGCGGGCGAGTTCGACCGAGCCCGCGGGAAGGCGGGTGACGACGTCGTCGTGGGCCATCGGAACCGGGGCACCGGACGCCGCGGCAGCGGCGAGGACGGGGTCGGTCGTGGCGTCCGGGAGCCAGATGAGCGGCTCGGGGCCGAACTCGGGACCGTCGGGGTGGCCCGCGATGACCTCTCCACCCAGCGCTCGGGCGAGGAGTTGGTGCCCGAGGCAGATGCCGAGGATCGGCAGGCCGATGTCGAACGCGTCCGCGAGCAGGTCGAGCGTCTCGAGGGTCGCGCGGTCGTCGCTGAGGGCATTGCCGTGCCCTCCGAGGACGATGAGTGCGTCGCCCAGGGTCTCGGGGCGGGGTACGTCTTTCGTCCGAGTGTCGATCAGCGACAGGCGGACGCGGGCCCGCAGCCAGGCGTCGAAGCGGTCGAGCGGGACGTCCGGGTCGGGCTGGAGGACAGTGATGCGCGGAAGCTTGGCCACGCCGTGAGGGTAGCGGACGCGACGAGCCCACTCACCCGCGCGTGGGCAGGAAGTCGAGCAGGACGACGGGCCGCGACTGGTGGCGGCGGTCGAGCAACTGGCGGAAGGCACGCTCGGCTGCACTCTCACCGGGCGACGTCGCGGTCGGTGCGGGTGGTTCGTCGAGGGCGTAAGTGCGGCTGGGGGTGACCAGGTAGTGGTAGCCCAGGGGGCTGGTCCACAGGAAGAACCCGGAGGTGACCTGGGCCACGTTCCAGCGTCCGTGAGTCTTGGCTCGATGGGCCGGACGTCCGAGCGGGCCGAGGTTGTCGGGCCGGGTCTGTCCCGGTGGGGCGCCCACCCCAGTGTTTCTGCAGTTCTTGCCCGGTCGGTGGCCGTGCACGAAGGGGATCGTGTGATCCACATCGATCCCTCGTCCGTGAGCCGCGCGTGCTGAGAACGGGAACACTTCGGTGGGACTGCGCAGCAGGACCGCTTCGCGCATCAGGTCAGGCACCTCGTACGAGTCGGACGGGACGATCCCGCCCTGGTCGAGGACCGGACGCACCGTGACCCGGGTGCTCGCCAGCAGGTCTTTCAGCCAACCGGCCAGCACCGGCCCGAGTGCGTCGGAGCGGGCAACCCCAACCCCACCGCAGGCGGTCGTGTCGGTCAGGTGCACCACGATGTGGGCAGTGGGGAGCAGGCGTTCGGGGTCGACGGTGATGGTGCCGCAGGTGTGCCCACGCTGCCCTGCAGCGGGGCAGGCGTCCACGTCGTCAGGCAGTTCGTCCAGCAGGTCGGCCTGCAGCAGCTGCAGCGCACGGGCCGGGGACGCCAGCACCCCGAGCGCCTTGGAGCGGCGGGCGCCGAGGTCGTCGGTGTCGCCGCCGGTGGCGAGGATCCCTGCCACCCGGGTGAGCGTCGCGTCGAGGAAACGGGCATCGGCGCCGCCGAGCAGACCATCGATCGGGGCCAGGCCATCGACTGAGTCGCCGACGCGCACGTCACGCCACCCAAGTTTCCGGTCGTGGCGTTCCTGAGCGGCGACCGGATCAGCTTCGACCACGAGGCCCTCGGCGAAACGCAGCAGCCGTCCGAAGGTCATGCCGACTGCGGACGCGGCGAGCCTCGCGTCCACCGCCAACGCCTGAGCCAGGGTGAGACCGGACGTCACGACGGCGAACCTGCGGGCTTGCCACACCGGCAGCTTCCCGGCGTCCATCAGGCGCCAGATGCCGGGCAGGCGGTGACGCAGGTTGAGTGCGTCGCACAGCAGCGACATGGCCGATTCACGTGACACCCCGAGCCGGGTGGACAACTCCAGCACGGCGAACTCGGCCACGCCGGGTGTTCCGTCGCTGGCGACCTGCCGCAACGTCTCACCGTGCGTCGACACCACGAGGCGGGGGTCATCGACCCAGGAGTAGCAGTCGGCGAACTCGGTGACCATCTGCAGCTCGCGTACCTGCGCGGCAGCAGACTCGCGTCGCGCGGCGAGGATCGCGTCCAGACACCCTCGGGCGTCCTGAGGACGGTTCTCGAGTGACACCTCTTTGAGCGTCATAACCACCCCTCGGTTGGAACGTATGTTCGATTGTAGCACGAACGCCGAGTCACCGACAAGGGGGGTCCTGACGAATGTTGATGAAGTCCAGCGAGCGGAGCGGTGACCTCATTGCTCGAGCGGGTCTCGGCGGCAGCGCTCGTACCTCAGGTCTCCATGTCTGCCGGCACCGAGAACGCCCACATCACCCCGTACTGGTCGAACGCCTGGCCGTACCAGCCGCCCCAGGGCGCCACATCGAACGGCATGGGTTGTGAGCCGCCGTCCTCCACGAGTTTCTGGATGACTTCCCGGGCCCGCTCGGGCTCGTCGAGTGTGTAGAGCAGCGAGTAGGCCGTGTCGCGCAGCGGGTAGTGGTTGGCGTCCACGACATCGGCCCCGGTGAGTTCGCCCCCGGGGAGGACGAGGGAGGCGTGGGCCACGGCGTCCGGGGCGGGCTGGACCGGGAAGCCGGAGGTGTCCATCCACTCGTACCCCATGATCGTGAGTTCGCCCCCGAACACGTCGTGGTAGTAGTTGAACGCTTCCCGAGCGGTCCCGGGGAAGCTGATGTACGTAGCGAGTCGGGCCATGTCTGTCTCCTCTGGGTGAGCTTGTGCGGGACGTCCCGCATGGCCAGTCTCGGCCACCGTGACGAGACACGCCAGAGTCGGCCAGCGCGCGCCACAATGGACCATGGGCACCTTGATGCTGCTCCGCCACGGCGAGACGACGTTCAACGCCGCCCAGGTCTTCACCGGACTCCTGGACGCCGACCTCGCGCCGTCAGGTGTCGCCCAGGTGGCTGTCGCGGCCCGACTCATCGCTGATGAGGGACTCACACCGGATGTGCTGTGGCAGTCGACCATGAGTCGCGCGGCACGCACCACCAACCTCCTGCTGGGCCATCTTGCGCTCCCGGACGTGCCTGTCCACGCCACGTGGCGCCTGGTGGAGCGCGCCTACGGGTGTTTCACCGGCCTCGGCAAGGCCGAGGCGCGGCACCGGTACGGCGAGGAGTCGTTCTTCAGGTGGCGCCGCACCGTTCATGGACGCCCACCCGCCGCCGATCCCGAGGTCGTCACCACGTGGACCGACCCCGCCCCGGTGGCCGAGCGCGGGCCGCTGGATGCCGGAGCGGGGGAGTCGCTGGCCGACGTGGCGGTGCGGGTGCTGCCGTTCTGGCTCGAGACGATCGAACCGCTGCTCCTCGACGGGCAGACCGTCTTTGTCGTCTCACATGGCAACACCTTGCGGGCGCTCGCGTCCGTGGTGTTCAACCTGCCCGACGAGCGGGTGGAGCACCTGAACATCCCGGCCGGGCATCCGCTGGTCGTGACGCTCACGGACGGCATCCTGGGGCGTCCGAGATATCTGGACGCCCACACCGCTCGGGCCGCGGCCGAGGCGGTCGCTGCCGAGGGTGGGACGTAGCTCATCGCGCGTGCCAGGCGGCCCAGATCTCGGGACGCAGGCGTCCACGATCGGGAACCGTGAGCCCGGCCCACCGCGCCCAGGCGCGCACCTCGCTGGTGCTCGGTTCGGGGGCTGCCGGCGCAGCCTCCGTTTCAGGCTCGACGACATCACTTCCGATCCGTGCGTCCAGAAGCAGTTCGTCGGTCGCCCACACGTGGGCAGCGGCCAGGTAGCGGTAGCACCATTCCTCAGCCAGCGAACGCGTCTCCGTGAACACGATGGGGACGCCGGGCCAGCGCACCTGCAGTTCGGCCAGGCCATCAGCCACCACGGCGGGACGCACCCAGTCCACCTTGAAGACGCTCGAGTAGCGGTCCTCCACGACGACAGCCGCCCGGGGCAGGGCCGCCAACTCGCCGAGGGCGTATTTCAGCGTCCCGTTCATCAGACTCGACACGAGATCGGCGAGCGACTTGCGCTCCACCGCCGCGACCAGCCGACCCCCGAGGTTCACCCCGTAATCGCCGCACGGCAAGGCGCGACGGACGGTGGTGACCTGCTGGGACGCGAACCGGTACGCGTACTTCTCGCGCGTGTCGACGACGATCTCGAGGGCGGGGACGCCGGCCGCGCGGGCGGTCGGCAGGGTGACCTGGGGGCGGGCCTGCTTCCTCGTCTTCGGGGACTGCCAGAAGACCATCTCGCGTCCACGGGCGGTGGTGTACACGATCTGTGAACGGTTCTCCCGACCCCGGTCGACCACGAGGTCGATGGCGGCTCCGCGGCGCACGCACGACCGGATCGGCGTCCGCTCGACGATCTCGGGGTCGTCCGGCCATTCGTCCAGTGAGACCGGGTGACAGTAGAGGGCTTTCATGCGCGGCCACGTACCGGACGTCCGGAAGACGAGGCCACTGCCGAGCGGGAGTCGCACCAGGTACGTCAACGACGAGTCCGGGTCGGGGTTGAGGGCGACCAGCAACTCGGCGGGCGGGCGTCCGCCGAACTCAGTCACCTGCGCCTCGAGGCGCAGGTGTTTCTCCGTTCGCCACCTCGTCGATCCAGTCGATCGCCTCATCGGAGAGGTAGAAGCCCGTGGGCCCGCGCTCGCCGATCCACCAGGCATCGGAGTTGACCTCGCCGCCCGCCAGGGCGATCTCCTCGACGAGGTCGGACGGCACCACGTCGCCGTTGTTGTCGATGAGGTAGGCGCGCGACTCGGATGTCAAGTTCGGCCACCAGGCTTCGATGCTCATGTTCACAGTGTTGACGCTCCCGCGCACCGTGTCGAGGCTCACACTCAGTGTCGACGGGGGACCGGGGGGCGCCGGCGGGAGCCCCCCGCCGCCGGCGCCCGGTCTGGGGTCAGGACGAGAACAGCACCGAGTCGTGGTCCCAGTCGGGGGCGACCTCGACCACGATGTCCTTGGGGTTGCCCACCGCGAAGCCCACCTTGAACGTGACTTCACGGCCGTTGAGCACCTTGGTGCTGGGGCCGCCACCGACGTTCTTCTCACTGTCGAAGATCTGCTCGGCCTCTTCATTGCCCGACTGGGCGGTGAGGTACACCATGCCGGGGTCGAAGGGCTTGCCGGTCTTGTTGACGATCGTGACCGACATCAACACCGAGGTCTTGCCCTTCGCGGGCCCGATCGCCCATTCCGACGGCTTGAAGGTCGTGGGCTTGCCCACCTTGATCGAGAGGCCGTCGTCCCAGGTGTAGGTCTTGCCGAAGGCGGCCGTGCCGTCGTCCTGGGCGGGGGCGTCGGTTGTCTCCTCCTCCGTGGGCTCGGTCGTCTTGGTATCAGCGGCCTTGCTGGAAGCTGGCCGGTTGGTGCCGGCGGGGCTGCCGGCGTCCACGGTCGCGGCGGTGCCGCAGCCGGAGACGAGCAGAACGGCCACCGCGAGGGTGGCGAGGCGGGGGGCGAGGGTCATCTTGTTACTCCTTGTACGTCGGTGAACCCTGACTGGGTACGTCGGTGAGTCCAGACTGGTCCCACGGGTGGTGGTGGGCCAGTGATCACGTGATAATGGGGGTTATCACGTGATGGCATCGGAAGTGTCACACCCAGCACTCGCGGTCCCGCTAGCGTGGACGCAACGAGAGGGAGGGGGATCCATGTCACTGATGACGCTCCAGGACGTGGCGTCCCTCGCGCGAGTGCAGCGTCCGGTCGTCACGATGTGGCGCAAACGCTCCCGTGGGACCTCGACCCCCTTCCCTGTTGGACGCACGGTGGGCGGGCAGGAGTTCTTCGACCTCGACGACGTCGTCGGGTGGCTGGAGGACACCGAGCGGGGGAACAACCCGGACGTCCGGGCGGACGCTGCCGCCCACGCCCTGTGGGACTCCTCGCCCGAGGCGCGGGGAGCGGCCACGCGCGCCCTCAGCGCGCTCCTGACCCTGCGGCACCTCACCGGGTCGGCGCTCACCAGCCTCACCCCGGACGCCCTCATCGACCTGGCCGACGAGCACGATCCCGACGACGAGTGCCTCCACACCGAGATCGCCCGGGCGTCCGATCTTCAGGGCCTGGCGCGCGTCGCCGACGACCTCGTCGAGGCTTGCTGGGGCGTGCAGGGCGCGCACCAACGGGTGCTCGACCAGCGCTTCCGGTCGTCGTGGGCACCGCTCGCGTCCGCTGCGCTCAGCGACGAGGCCCGCCGCCTCCTGGTCACCGCGTCCTCGGCCCTGATGCGTGACCTCGGTGAGGGAGCGCGCCTCATGGATCCGACGGGACGCGGGGTCGACACCCTGGTCGCAGCGGCAACGGAGGCGTCCACTTCGGTGCTGCTCGTCCGCGGCGAGACGCCCCTCGCCCGCCTCGTGCGGCGTCAACTCCTGCTGGCCGATGTGGGCGTCAGGAGCCTCGACCGGGGCGACGGGGACTGGTCGGTGACCGGTCCGGTCGTCCACCTCGTGGTGCTGCCGACCGGCGACGAGCCGGACGCGTCCGCTGCCGACCTGCTCGCCCTCGTCGACGAGGTGCGATTGCAGATGGACGAGCACCAGGTGGCGCTGGTGCTGGGCCCGGCGTCCGTGTTCGCCGACCCCCTGACCGGGTCGGCCCTGACCCGCCGCGACGAGCTGCTGCGCGACGGGTGGGTGAGGGCGATCATCAGGTTGCCGGCAGGCCTGCGCGTGTCTCGCGCTCGCGAGCACCAGGCGTTGTGGCTCGTGGCCGCGCCCGAAGCGACGAGTGCCTTCGAGCGGCGCACCGGCGTGGCCGACCTGTCGTCCGTGCCCCTGGGCGGACGGGTGATCGCCGGGATCGTGGACGACCTGCTCGCCATGCGGCAGGGCACCGAGGGTGCCCGCCGGCGGGCGTGGGCGCACCTGTCTCACGTCGCGACGTCTGAACTGGTGTCGCGCAGCGGCTCGCTGGTGACGCTTCGGCGGCGGCACGGCGGCGTGGACGACCGATCCCCGGCCGACTTCATCGTCGGACTGCGCCGGGCCGACGAGGAGTTCGGCGTGCTCGCGGGCCTCGACCTGGCACCCGCGCACGGCGGGATGGTCGTCACCACCCTCGGTCAGGCAGTGATCGACGGCTGGGCCAGGATCATCAGCGGCCAGAAGGTCGAGGTCGGCGACCTGCCGGACGGCAACGTCCCGGTGGTCGG
>CALKHV010000015.1 GCA_937988865.1 uncultured Propionibacteriaceae bacterium
GTCGCCCTGGTGACGTCGCCCATCGCGTGGCTGGTGTGGCGTCCCCTTCCGGACGCGGTCGGCACGATGCTCGGGGTCCTGGTGGTCGCGGGCCTCGCCGTCCTGGTGGCGTGGCCCACCGGCGCACGGATCGGACGCCTCGCCACCGCTGTCTCGGGTCCTCTCGTCGGGGGACGCCTGGTGGCCCATCTCGACGACCCGTGGCAGGCGTGGGAGACGTATCACCCCGATGTCGAGGAGCGCGACCGGCAGCACAGGGCCGGTCTGTGACTAGGCTTGATGTGAGCGTGAGTAAGGGGTGGCGTCCATGATCGTGGGCATCGGGATCGATGTGTGCAGCATCGAGCGGTACGAGGCCATGGTGACGCGACGTCCAGGCATTGCGGCCCGACTTCTGACGCCGGCCGAACTGGGGGAGCGCGTCGAGTCCCAGGCCGCCCGATTCGCGGCCAAGGAAGCCCTCGCGAAGGCCCTCGGTGCGCCAGGCGGCCTGGCCTGGATGGACGCGGAGATCCGCAAGGACGACTCTGGCCAGCCGAGGTTCGTGATCACGGGCACGGTGGCCGCGCGAGCTGACGAATTGGGAATCCGGCGCATCCACGTCTCCCTGTCGCACGACGCTGGAGTGGCGATGGCCTTCGTGGTGTGTGAGTCGTGATCGGCCTGGCTTCCTCCGTGCAGGTGCGCAACGCGGAAGCGGTCTGGTTCGCCGAACATCCGACTGGCGACCTCATGGGCGTCGCCGCCCGGGCTGTCGCGCGCGTCGCGCTCGGCATGCTCCCGCGCGAACCGGCCTACAGCCGCGTCCTCGTCGTCGTGGGACCAGGGAACAACGGGGGTGACGGGCTCTTCGCGGCGGCTCTGCTGCGCGCCGCCGGTGCCCGCGTGGACGTGTGGTGCACGACCCCTGCGGTGCATCCCGCAGGGCTCGCCGCAGCGGCGGACGGATGCCGGATCGTCGATGCCATCCCGGCCCTCGAGTCGTTGCCCGAGGTCGACCTCGTCGTGGACGCGGTGCTCGGCATCGGTGGGCGTCCCGGACTGCCCCCTGACGTGGCGACCTTCGCGAGGGCCGTGCGCGACTGCGGCATCGACGTGCTGGCCGTCGACATCCCGTCCGGCCTGGACGCCGACTCCGTCAACCGACCCCTTCCCGAGAGCTTCACCGCCACCCGGACGCTGACCTTCGCGTCGGCCAAGTTGGCCCACTACTCCCAGCCCGGTGCGGGCCGGTGCGGCGCGGTCGAGGTCGTCGACATCGGGATCGAACTGCCCGCCGTCGACAGAGGCGTGGTCACTGTCGCGGACGTCGCCCGGTGGTGGCCCTTCCCGGATGCCTCCAGCGACAAGTACTCACGCGGCGTCGTCGGGCTCGATGCGGGTTCGCCCGGCTACACCGGCGCAGCCGTGCTCGCGACGTTGGGGGCGGTGCACGCGGGTGCCGGCATGGTCCGGTTCAGCGGACCGGACGAACCAGCCGCGATCGTCCGGCACTTGCTGCCCAGCGTAGTCGTGGGCGCGGGCCAGGTGCAGGCGTGGGTCTGCGGGTCGGGTTGGGGACGCGCAGCCGGCAACGCCGAGCGTCTCGCCGCCCGGCTGGCGGACGGCGTCCCCGTCGTGGTGGACGCGGACGCCCTGACCTGCCTGCCCGCTGCCCTTCCCGAGGGCTCACTCCTCACCCCCCACGCCGGCGAACTCGCCCGCTTGCTCGGTGTCGAGCGGGCCGCGGTCGAGGGTGATCCGTTGACCCATGCGCGCGCGGCGGCAGCGCGGTTCGGGGCGTCCGTGCTGCTCAAGGGCGCCACCCAGTATGCGGTCGGAACCGATGGACGCACGCTCCTCGCCGTCGCCGGGCCGGCCTGGACGGCGCAGGCGGGGTCGGGGGACGTGCTGGCGGGAATCTGCGGGACCCTGCTGGCGGCGGGCGTCCCGGCTCTGCTGGCCGGCGCCCTCGGCGCCTCGATCCAGGCCATGACCGCCGCCGCGAACCCTGGCCCCTGGCCCCCGGACGCGATCGCCCGGCTGCTTCCCGGCGTGATCGGCGCGCTCGTCACCTGAAGCGGTCACGACGCGCCGGGTGTTCGGCGAAGCGGACCAGCGGATCAAGACCCTGCACGTTTCCTTGCCTGGGCAACGAAACACGCGCTTCTGGGCTCAATCTCGGCGTGTTTCACTGCCCGTGCCGGGAAACACGCTCAGCGGGGGTGGATCAGCGCAGTCGGCAGAACGTGTCGACGTGCATGGTCTCTCCCGAGACGATGAGCTCGTCGCCCTGCGCGATCACCGTCTCGGGGACCGCGTAGATGAAGCTGTGACCTGCACGCTTCACCCCGACGACCGTGATCGTGTTCTTCGTCCTCACCATCGACTCCCGGAGCGTCTTGTCCCACGTCATCCGAGGGGCCTTGGTCCGTGCCATGGCGAAGCCGTCCTCGAACTCGAAGTAGTCGATCATGAACCCGGTCACCGCATGCGCCACACGACGGCCCGTCGAGGCCTCCGAGTAGATGACATGGTGGGCCCCGATCCGCGCGAGGATCGAGCCGTGGGCCTTGGTCGCGGCGCGCGCCCAGATCTCCTCGACTCCCGCCTCTGCCAGGGCCATCACCGTCATGATCGACAACTCCACCTTGCTGAGCGCCACGACGGCTTTGCGGACGCTCGAGATGCCGATCTGCTCCAGGGCCTCTGAATCGGAGGGGTCCATCTCGATGACGTGGGTGAAATCATCGGCGTACCGCACCGCCTGGCCGTGGTCGTCGGTGATGGCGATGATCGGCACGTCCATGTCCTTCAGGGACTGGGCGACGGCGGAGCCGAAGAGGCCGAGGCCGACGACGAGGACGGTGTCCTCGTTGATCTTTCGATCGGTTGATCTACCCAACAATGATCTGCTCCTCCGGGAGTCGATAGTGGCGGTGGCGAGCGCGGACGGCGAGTGCAGTGGCGACGGAGATCGTCCCCACGCGTCCGAGGTACATGAGCAGCATCAGGACGATCAGGGACGCAGGGCGGAGGTGCGGGGTGATTCCCATGGACATCCCGACGGTGCCGAATGCCGAGATGGTCTCGAACAGCACCAGCTGGAAGGTGAACTGCTCGAGTCTGACGATCGCCAGGGTGGCGATCCCGACCACGACGAAGCCCAGCAGGATGATCGCCATGGCGGAACGCTGCACGCTGGCCGGAATGCCCCGATGGGCCACGACCACCTGGTCCTCGCCGCGCAATTCCGCGAGGACCGTGGCGATGATGATCCCCACCGTGCCCACCTTGACCCCACCTGCGGTGCCGGCCGACCCGCCTCCGATGAACATCAGCACGTAGTTGATGCCGATGGTCGACTCGCTGGCCGTGGCGTAGTCGATGGTGTTGAACCCCGCTGTACGGGGGAAGACGCCGCCGGCGAGGGAGGCGAGCAGCTTGTCGCCCAGGGGGAGCGTCCCGATGGTTCGAGTGTTGTTCCACTCGAACAGTGCGAAGGCAGCGATGCCCAGGGCGAGCAGGATCAGGGTGCCGTAGACCGTCAGGCGGGTCTGCGCCGTCCAGTAGGCCCTGCCACGACCTCGACGGTCGGCGAGTTCGAACAGGACGGGGAACCCGACCCCGCCCAGGACGATCGCGGCGCAGATGGGGACGATGATCGCCGGATCACCGACGAACCCCATCAGGTTGTCGCTGTAGAGGGCGAAACCGGCGTTGTTGAACGCGGAGATCGCGTGGAAGATCCCGTGCCACAGGGCGGTGCCCCAGTCCTGGGAGTGGCGACGGAAACCCACGGTGAGAAAGGCGGCCGTCACCGATTCGGCCGCGAGCATGACGGCGCCGATCCTGGCCGGCACCCGCAACGTGTCGGCCAGATTGCGCTGGTGGAGTTCCTGGCCGGCCAGCAGAGAGCTCTGGAGCGAGATCCGGCCCGTGGCGAACAGGGTGAGGAAGCTGGCCAGGGTGACGATGCCAAAGCCGCCGAGCTGGATGAGCACCATGATGACGACCTGCCCGAACGGGCTCCAGACGGTCGCGGTGTCGACAGAGGCGAGCCCGGTGATGCAGATGGCCGAGACCGAGGTGAAGGTTGCATTGATCAGCGACGGTGGCTCTCTCGTGGCCGACGACATGGGCAACATGAGCAGGGCGGCGCCTGCCGCGATGGCCGCGAGGTAGACCGCGGGGATCACTCGCGACGGGTGACCCAACCAACGAGCCAGCCACACACGTCGATGATAGGTCAGCGGACGGCGGCGCGGGCCGGACGCCCACGGTCAGCTCACACGGTGCGTCGGGCGGGGACCCTGGACGCCAACCGCACCGCGTCCCGGTAGTGGTCGAGCAGTTCGGTGCAGAGGTTGTGCCACGTGCGGTCTTCCACGGACGCGCGGGCCGCGCGTCCCATCGCCTCTCGCTTCGCGTCGTCACCGACGAGGTCGATGACATGGTCGCGCAGCGCGTCCAGGTCGCCGGGTTCGTAGAGCCACCCCGTGCGCGAGGGGTCGACCAGGTCGATCGGCCCACCCCGTCGCGGGGCGATGATGGGCAGCGCGGACGCCTTCGCCTCCTGGATGGCCTGGCAGAACGTCTCGAGCTCGCCCGTGTGCACGAAGAGGTCGAAGGACGCCAGTGCCCGCGGCAGTTCGTCGCCGGACAGGGCGCCGGTGAACACGGCGTCGGGAAGGGCGATTTCCAGCTCGTCGCGCGAGGGCCCGTCGCCGATGATCACGAGGCGCGTCCCGGGGATGTCGCGCAGGGTGGCCAGGTCCTCCACCCGTTTCTCCGTCGCCAGACGTCCCATGTAGCCGACGATCCGCTCGCCGTTGGGGGCCCAGGCCTCGCGGAGGGCCGCGTCCCGCTTGTCGGGGTGGAAGCGCACCGAGTCGACCCCCCGACCCCAGATGCCGACCCGGGGAATGCCCTGTTCCATGAGCTGCGTCCGGGCGAATGTCGAGGGAGCGAGGTTGATCGTGGCCAGTTGGTGCGCGAGTCGCAACCGACGCCACAGGATCGGCTCGGCGACGGGAAATCCGTAACGTGCCGCATAGCTCGGGATCTCGGTCTGGTAGATCGCCACCACGGGAATGCCGAGTTTGGCTGCAGCGAGCGCGGCCTTGTAGCCCATGGCGAAGGGTGCGGCCAGATGGACGACGTCCGGGGCGAATTCCTCCAGGATGCGTTCGATGGTGAAACGTGACGTCGTGGTGACCCGGACGTCCACATAGATCGGCAGGGGGATCGAGGCGACAGCCACGACGGGGAATCCGACGTACTGTCGGGGCGTGCCACCCGAATCGCTGGGCGCGATGACCATGGCCTCGTGGCCGGTGGCGCGCAGGTGCTCGAGCATGCGGAGGACCGAATTGGTCACACCGTTGATCTGGGGGAGGAAGGATTCCGCCACGATGGCTACGCGCACACGTCCAGAATAACCAGACCATCCGGTCCAGCTTCGACGCCGAGCGGGCGGGCGGGTGAAGCGCAGGTGAATCCTGTCAGCACCCGGGGCGACGATTGGGTGGCTGGGGTCGGTCTGCCGTAGGATGGGACGTCGGGGTTGCGACCCCGAGGATCCCCGGTCCTGTTGTTCAGGGCAACCCGGGATCATGATGCGGGACACCGGCTCGGAAGCGCGCGTGTTTCGCCCCCGAGAAGCTGTACCCACAAAGCGTCCGTGTCGGCCGTCCCCTCTGTCGAGGGGTCGGCCCTCGCCGTGCGCGCATCACAGGAGAACTCATGCCACGTCCCACCCCGAAGGGACGCAACAAGTCCGCGTCCGCCCGCAAGGGGCCCAAGTCGACCAAGGCCGACGGAAGTCCGAAGAACCGCTGGACGCCCGACCAGCGCGCCGCTGCCGGTGGTGGCGCCCGCCGCCGCGGCGGTACCGCGCACGACGACCGATTCGGACGCGACGATCGTCCGCGTCACACCGCTGACCGCACGGATCGCCCCCGCGACGACCGTCCGCGCTGGGAGCCGGCAGACGGTCCCCGGCAGACCGACGCCGGTGGCCGCAACTTCGCACCCGCGCGCTACGAGCGCTCGGATCGTCCGGAGCGCACGGATCGTCCGGAGCGCACGGATCG
>CALKHV010000016.1 GCA_937988865.1 uncultured Propionibacteriaceae bacterium
GTATCCCCAACGGGATTCGAACCCGCGCTGCCGCCTTGAAAGGGCGGTGTCCTGGGCCGCTAGACGATGGGGACCCGTGTTCCCGGCAACCGCCGGACCGACTGGTCAAGACTAGTGGACGCCGCCCGCTGGCCAAAACCCGCGGGCGACGTCCGAGGGGAAACTCAGCCCATCCGTGAACCGCCCCTGAACGGCATCGAGGTGACGGACGCGTACTTGATGCCGGCGCGTGGGTTCGCGGCGTGGATGATCATGCCGTTGCCGATGTAGATGCCCACGTGGCTGACCGGGGTGTAGTAGAAGACGAGGTCCCCGGGGCGCAGCTGGCTGAGCGTCACGCGCTGGCCCACCTGGTACTGCTGGCTCGACACGCGGGGCAACGTGATGCCGACCGTGCGATAGGCCAACAGGCTGAGGCCGGAGCAGTCGAAGGAGTTGGGACCGGTGGCACCCCAGACGTAGGGCTTCCCGAGCTGGGCCGTCGCATAGGCGATGACTTTCGCGGCCATCTCACTGGGGGTCGCCGGGGGAGTGACGACGGTCGTTCCAGCTGGTGCAGTCACCGACAGATAGAGGGCGGTGACCCAGCGGACGGCACCGATGTAGACAACCTGGGCGCGTCCGTTCTCGACGACACCCGTGATCTTCAGCGCCGTGCCCTTGGGCACCGAAGTCACAGTGATCGAGTCGGTGCCGGAGGTGGTGCGGATGTCGAGCAGGGTCGTGGCGTAGCGCGTCCCGATCGTCGCGGGCACCGGGGGCGCGGGCACGGTCGACGTGGCGTCGACCGGAGCCACGTAACTGTTGTTGACCCAGCGCAGCGCGTCCTTCCAGATGATCTGTGCCATGCCATTGGTCACGGTGCCGGTGAGCGAGAGGATCGTGCCCTTCGGGATGTCGCCCAGCGAGGTGTAGTCACTGCCCGACGTCGTGCGGATCATGAGGTCTGTGGTGGCGCGCCCATAGCCGGTCACGGGCGGCAGGCTGGTCGCGCTGGTGCTGGTCGTCAGGTAGGCGGTGCTCACCCAGCGCAGCGTCCCGTTCTGGGTGATCTGGCTCCACGTCGAGCTCACCTTGCCCGTCAGGGTGACGGCCACGCCCTTGGGCAGGACGCTCACGATGGCGTAGGTGATTCCCGGGCCCGAACGGACGTTGAGGTTGGCCGTGGTGACGGCCGTGCCGGTGGCGCCGGACGACGACGTGGACTCCGCCGTCGCCTGCTCGCCGGTGACGTACGTGCCCGAGATCCAGGCCTTCACGCCCTTGTAGGTCACGGGAACCCACCCGTTGACAGGGACGTCGGACTGCACGAGCGTGGCGCCCTTGGCGAGCACGCCCACGACCGGGTAGCTGGTGGCCGGGCCGGAGCGGATGTTCACAGCTGCGGTGGCGGTCACCGCCCCGAAGTCGGCATGGGCCAGAGGCCCGGCGATGGCGGTGCCACCGATCAGGAGGGCGCACAGCGTCAGGGACGCGGCACCCAGGCGCACGCCAGAGCGCACTGAGGACAGAAAAGACACGGACACGTTCCTTCCGACGACTCCCAAGTCGCGAGGGGACAAAGAATTGATGCTGTGTGGAGGGGACCCCAGACGCTTCCCCACGTCTCGGCGGGGTCCCCAACGTTCCGGACGCTAGTGGAGCAGGGCCCGGTTCCACGGGGCGTTGAAGGGTCTCATCTGCGGCAGGCAAGTCGACACGCCGAGTACCGGTGAAAATGACAGACGTGGAATTCCATGAGCGGGATTCGCCAAAAGTCGGTTGACAAGGGGTTTCAGTGGAACCTCGTCGATGTCACGCTCACTGCGGATCTGGGTGATCACAGGCCAAGAGGACGCTGAGAAAACCTCACTCAGGTCTGAATGCCAAGTTGAGGTTCAGGGCTCGATCACCCAGGAACCGCTTGCGTCCGCCACCAGCCGGGCAGCGGTGCCGTAGACGGCGCGCGGGACGAAGCCGCTGCGTAGATCGACCCGGGGGACGCCCGTGGCACCCGTGCGCGCGGCCAGGTCAGCGAGTGTCTCGGCGCTGCCGGTCAGGGCCACGGGAACAAGCTTCCCGGCGGTGGCGTTGACGACGAGCGTCCTCAGGGTGCTCTCATCGAACGAGGGCGCTGCGAGGACAATGGGCGCATGCTCCTCAAGGGCGCGTTCGAGGCTCTGCAGAATCTCCCGGAGCTCGGTCACCTCGTCGAGGCAGACCAGGACGGTCGCCCCTTCGACGATCGCACGGGCACCGTGCGTCGCCAGCCCGGGGTCGGCGAGGGTGAGTCCGAGACGGTCGGTGCGGGCCAGCTGGGCGTCCAGTACGGCCTGCGCGGCCGCGTCGAGGCCGGGACGCGGGCCCGCGTCCGGCTCGGGGACGTAGGTGGGCGGCGGCGCCTCCGCGTCCAGCCCGGGAAGGTCGCGATCAGGCGGGGCCATCGCCTTCCGTTCGGCGGCCACCCGCGCGGCCCGGTCGGCGAGTGCGGCGGCCACGAGCAGCATCAGCCCGATCCCGAGGATCAGCCAGAAGCCGGTGGTGAGGTGCCCCATGGATCCCAGAGTAGGCGGTGGGGTGGAGCGCAGGTGCGCCCACAGGGGCTCGAACCCTGGACCCGAGGCTTAAAAGGCCCCTGCTCTACCGACTGAGCTATAGGCGCGCGTCGACAAGTCTAGGGCACCCTTCGCGGCCACCTTCACGGCTGCGCGAGCCAGGGTGGGGGAATGTCCACCCCACCCGGATGGCCCTCGAACCGCTCCCACCACGCGGACGCACCAGCAGGCAGGATGCCCTCGCGGGTCCGCGCGACGCGATCGCGCAGTTCGTATTTGGTCCGCGTCAGGGCGACGAGGTCGGCCTCGGTGTGGGACGCGGGGTCGAGGACCAGCCGCTCGAGTTCCCACGCCCGGACGCGCAGCCGGATGATCTCCTGGTGCAGGGTCTGCTCGCTTGCGAGGGCGCTGAGGTGTTCCTCCGCGGCGCGCATCCACCCGTAGTCGAGATTGATCCGGATGAGCCCCGGGTCGATCGTCAGGGGGTCGTGCACCGGTACCTCCGGCTGGATCACGACCGCCCCCGCAGACCGTGCGTAGGCGACCTCGTCACGCTCGCCCTCGTCGGACAGGATCTCGATCGACCGCAGCGCGAGCGAGAGCATCGACTTGCCGGCGAACGACTCGGCACGGGGCACCCCCGGTGGCGCGGACGCGATCACCCACGCCTTGTCGACCCCGAGCGGCCCGATGGCCATCTCGGCCGGAAGGTTCTCGCGCAGGCCACCATCGACGTAGTGCTCGTCATCCATCCGCACCGGGGCGAACACTCCAGGGATCGAGCAGGACGCCAGCACGCCGCGGGAGAAGTCGTGGGTGGAGCCTGCGATGGGGACGTCGTCGCGGTCGACGATGCGTCCGTCCTGGCGCATGAAGCGAAGGTCGCCCGACTCCAGGGCGACGAAGCCGATGCGAACCTCCAGGCCCGACGACTCGACTCTGGACGACTGGTAGGCCCCGCCGGCGAGCAACTGCTCGATGAGGGGGCCCGGCCGGTACATCGATCCGGTCCGTTCGGCGCCCCGCACGATCGCGGCCAGGTCGCCGCCCGCGCGTCCCAGTCGTGGCAGCGCGCTCACGATCTGCATCACCATTGCGGGCGTCCACTCGGAGGCGTCGATTGCGGGTTCGCGCTGCGCGATGGCGAGGGTCTCGGCCTGCGGGTCGAGCGTTCCGTCGAGGGGGTCGTCCGGATCGTCGGGCGAGCCTGCGGATTCCGTGCGTCCGAAGGGGAAGGGGAGCTTGGGAAGGGTGAACTCCCGCGTCACGCGGGCGTCCGGACGCACGATCGACGCCCACTCGGCCCCGCGCGAGCGCAACACGCTGTACCACGGACGCTCGGTGAACATGTCGGCCTGCGACTCCATCGACAGCCACAACTGCTCGAGCTCGAGGACGCCGGCGGCCTGGCCCTCGGCGTCGCCGTGCTGGGCGAGCATCGCCACGAGGATGGCGCCCGCGGACGTCCCCACCATGACCGTCGGATGGATCCCGACCACCTCGTACAGGTACCGCAGGGCGCCGATCTGGAAGCTTGCCCGCGCTCCGCCGCCCGACAGGACGATGCCCTCCCGCACCTGCGGTGCAAAGCGGGAGCCGACAGGACCAGGGAGGCCGAACCAACCACGACGCGACATGTCCCCAGCGTAGGCGTCACGTCCTGCGGGGGACGCGGGGGAGGTGGAGCGATCTGGGAGAATGGGCCGGTGACCCCCGCTGCAACCACCTCTCACCAGCCCGTCGACCTCACGCGATACGCCTGGCTGTCGATCGCGGCGGCGCTGGTGACCATCGCACTGAAGACTGCGGCGTGGCGCCTCACCGGTTCGGTGGGACTCCTGTCTGACGCCGCGGAATCGGTGGTCAACCTCGTCGCGGCGATCGTGGCCCTCATAGCTCTTCGCGTGAGCATCAAGCCGCCCGACAAGAATCACAACTTCGGCCACTCGAAGGCGGAGTACTTCTCGGCGGCCATCGAAGGGATGATGATCTTCGTGGCGGCCGGCGTGATCATCCTGACCGCGTCCGATCGTTTCATTCACCCGCAACCGCTGCAGAACGTGGGCGTGGGCCTCGCTGTCTCGGTGGTCGCGTCCCTGGTCAACGGCGGGGTCTCCTTCGTCCTGCTCAGGGCTGCCAGGAAGTACCGCTCGATGACGCTGGAGGCGGACGGGAAGCACCTGCTGACCGACGTCTGGACGTCCGTGGGCGTGGTGGTCGGCGTCATGCTCGTCTGGTTGACGAAGTGGGAACGACTGGACGCGATCGTGGCCTTCGCGGTCGGGGTGAACATCCTGGTCACCGGTTGGCAGCTGATCGCGAAGTCGACGGCGGGTCTCATGGACGTCTCGCTGCCCAAGGAGGACAACCAGGCGATCCGCGACATCCTCGACCGGTACGCCGGGCCGACGCTGCAATTCCACGCGCTGCGCACGCGTGAATCGGGGCATCGACGCTTCATGATGTGCCACATGCTGGTCCCCGGGGTGATGACCGTCCAGCGGTCCCACGACATCATCGAGGCCCTGACCGCCGACCTGCTCACGGTCTATCCCGACATGACGATCACCATCCACACCGAACCGATCGAGGACCCACGCTCCTACGAGGACGAGGAACTCTGGCGCGACCTGCCCACGGGGCTCGACACCTGAGTGGTGTGACTCAGAGGGGCTGCGCCGGGCCTCCCGGCCGGGTGACCAGCGTCGACGCGTTGGCGCCCACCTCGGGGTGTGCGGCACGGTAGGCGCGGAGCCAGTGCTCGGCGAAGGCGTCCGCGTCGGACGCAGACACGAGTGCCCACACGCTTCCCCCGAAACCGGCGCCGAAGGCGGAGGCGGCGCTCGCACCCAGCTCCCGCGCGAGGCGTGAGAGGTCGACGGTTTCCCCGACCTGGTTGCCGAGGTGGGTCGTGGCGAGGTGCATCGAGGCGTCCACGAGGTCGCCGAACCGGTCGAGGTGACCCGCCGCGAGCGCGTCAGCAGCTTCGGGGATGACGTGGTTGGACTCGACGAGGAACTGGTGGAGTCGAGTGCTGAGATCGTCGGACGTGGCGACGAGGGCGCGCAATCTCTCGGACGCATCGTGGGCGGATGCGACGGCGTCCGCGATGGTGACGTCCGCGCGTCCGGTCTCGGTGTTCCACGTCCGGACGATCTCGACGCAGGCCCGGGATGCACGGTTGTACCGCTCTCGCGCTGATCCGGTCTTCTCGGCGAGCACGCCGCTCACGGCCACCACGAATCTCAGGTCATCGGGAAGGACCACCTGACGTTCACGTCGAACCGGGCAGAACGAGAACACGCTCAACTCACCGGGCCTGCAGCAGAGCATGGCGGTATGGTCCTCGGACCCTCCGAACGTGCCGACGCCGCGATGCCCGGCGAGCGAACCGAAGCTCATGCCGTTCTCGACGCAGGCCAGGTAGCCCGCGAGATCGGCGTCCTCGTGGATGTTGGCCTGCCAGGCGTCCGAGGTCAGGAAGCCGCCTCGGTCGGCGAGCGTGAGGGCGGACGCGACCAGCAGCGCGCTCGACGAACTCATGCCACTCGCGAGTGGCAGGTCGGACGTGATGTCGAGGTGAGTCGGCGGGAGCGGGCCGAAGTTGCTGGTCAGCCGATCGACGACGGTCTGCAGGTAGTGGCCCCAGTGGCCGTCGGGGAGGTCGGGCTCGACACCGGGCAGCAAGTGGATGGGCTCGGGAAAGGCGTCGCTCTGCGCGGTGACGCCGACGTTCGCGTCCCTGGCCTCGACCCGGACGCCGCGATCAACGGCGGCGAGCAGGCTCCGACCGCCCGCGTAATCGGTGTGCTTGCCCAGGACCTCCAGACGTCCGGGGGCGAACCAGCCAGTCACAGCCGCACCTCGTGGCCGCGCAGGGCGTCGGCCACTGCGGCGATGTCGCCCCGCGACGACAGGTCGAGGACGCCGGCCTCCACAGGCACCACATCGAACCGGACGCCCTCACCCAACTGGAGGCGGACGGCGTCGACGATCTCGTACTCACCGCGGGGGGACAGGCCGGTGCGGGCGATCGCGTCGAAGATCGATGCCTCGAACAGCCAGCAGTTCATGCTGACCAGCGCGTGATCCCCGAAGCGGGCGAGGGTGTCGGCGTCCGGCTTCTCGATGATGCCGGTGAGGACGCCGTCGAACACGTCCAGCACCGCGTAGGCCGCGACACGGTCGGCAGGGATGTTCGAGTGCGCGACCAGGGCGTCCCGGGCGAAACCCAGCGTCCCTGAACCCGGGACGTCGCGCAGCCTTGCGACGGCGTGGGCGGGGTAGAAGTTGTCGGAGTTGATCATCAGCACCCGCTCGCCGGCGGCGAACGCCTCGGCGGCGGCAAGCGCGTCGGCTGTGCCCAGGGGTTCGGGTTGAATGGCGTAGCTGACGGTCACGCGCGTCAGGGGGAGGGTGTCGTAGTACTCCCGGACGGCGTCGTGTTCGGGGCCCAGGACCAGGCAGACGTCGGTGAAGCCGGCGTCCGCGAGGTCGGAGATGACGTGGTCGAGGAAGGGGCGTCCGACCGAGATCATCGCCTTGACGCCGGCGTCGGCCGCCTGTTGTTGCGCGGGGTCGAGGTCGACTCCGTCGACGGACCTGCGCATGCGGGAGCCGAGGCCCCTCGCGAGGATCACGGCTTTGCGTCCAGGCATGCGCCGATCGTAGCGGCGTCGCCCGACTACAGGCCGAGCGCGGGCAGGGCCTGCGCAGGGTAGCTGACCGGTTTGGCCGGGATGCCCGCGACGGTCGTGTAGGGGGCGACGTCCTCGAGCACGACGCTGCCGGCACCGATCTTCGCGCCCTCACCCACCTTGATGTTGCCGAGCACCTTCGCGCCGGCGCCGATCATCACGCCCTTGCCGATCTTGGGGTGTCGGTCACCGCCGACTTTGCCGGTGCCGCCGAGGGTGACTTCGTGGAGCATCGAGAAGTCGTCATCGACGACGGCAGTCTCGCCGATCACGACCGACGTCGCGTGGTCGAACATGATGCCCTTGCCGATGCGGGCGCCCGGATGGATGTCGACCGCGAACACCTCCGAGATCCTGCTCTGCAGGTACAGCGCGAGCGTCGGACGGTCGTTGACCCAGTAGTGGTGCGCCACGCGGTGGGCCTGCAGGGCGTGGAAGCCCTTGAAGTAGAGAAGGGGGACGGCGAACCCACGGCAGGCAGGGTCCCGGCTCAGGATCGCCCGCAGGTCTTCGCGGACGGCCAGCCCGATGCTCGGGTCGGCATCCATGGCGCCGAGGATCAGTTCGCGCAGGGTGAGCGAGGTGATGGTCTCGCTGCCCAGCTTGCTGGCCAGGAGGTAGCTCAGGGCGTCCTCGAGCCGTTCGTGGGCCAGGACGACCGTGTGCAGGAAGCTGGCGAGCGCGGGTTCGGCCTGGACGTCGGCCGCGGTCTCGGTGCGGATGCGGTTCCAGACCTCGTCACGGGTGATGGCGGTCATGGTGGTCCTGTCTGGCTGGGTGCGCTGGGGGGCGATGAGGGGCGATGAGGGGCGATGAGGGAGCGTGAACCCCTAGCCTACTCGATTAGTGCAACAATCAACTATTCTGGGGCGGGGATCAGAGCCGCGGGTGGGGGGTCCTTGACGGGTTTCCTTGCCCGCTCAGGGAAACCGCCCATCGCCGGGGCCTGAGAGGGGATGTTTCCCTGCGTCCACAAGGCAACCACTGCGGGGACGCCGGCTCGCGGCCCATACAGAGCGCCCCCCGGATCGTCCACGGGGGGCGTCCGGAGGGCACTCGGCAGAACGACTCAGTCGAGCAGGTCGGCGTAAAGGATCGTCGACAGGTACCGCTCGCCGAACGACGGGATGATCACGACGATCGTCTTGCCGGCGTTCTCGGGCCGGGCTGCGAGTTCGCCGGCGGCGGCCAGGGCCGCACCGGACGAGATTCCCACCAGCAGGCCCTCTTCCGCAGCAGCGCGACGCGCCCACGCAACGGCAGTGTCGGCGTTCTGCGGCAGGACCTCATCGATGATCGAGCGGTCGAGGATCTCGGGGATGAAGTTCGCCCCGATGCCCTGGATCTTGTGCGGACCGGGAGCGCCGCCCGACAGCAGCGGCGACTCGGCAGGCTCGACGGCGACGATCCTGACCTCGGGCTTGCGCTCCTTCAGCACCTGCCCGACGCCCGTGATGGTGCCACCGGTGCCGACGCCGGCGACGACGTAGTCGACGGCGCCCTCGGTGTCGTCCCAGATCTCGACGGCGGTCGTCTTGCGATGGATCTCGACGTTGGCCGGGTTCTCGAACTGGCGGGCGAGGATCGCGCCGGGAATCTCGGCGGCGAGTTCCTCAGCCTTGGCGAGGGCCCCCTTCATGCCCAGCGGGCCGGGCGTGAGCTCGAGCTGCGCACCGAATGCGCGCAGGAGCGCACGGCGCTCCTTGCTCATCGTCTCGGGCATCGCCAGGACGACCTTGTAGCCGCGGGCAGCGCCCACCATCGCGAGCGCGATACCGGTGTTGCCCGAGGTCCCTTCGACGATCGTGCCGCCGGGCTTGAGTGCACCGGACGCCTCGGCTGCGTTGATGATCGAGACGCCGATGCGGTCCTTCACCGAGTTGGCGGGGTTGTAGAACTCGAGCTTGGCCACCACGATCGCCTGCGAGTCGCCGTAAAGGCGGTTGATGCGCACGAGAGGGGTGCGTCCGATCAGGGTCGTGACGTCGTTGTAGATCACCATGGGATGTCTCCTTGAAATGAGGGTGTGGGAAATGAGGTTCTGGAGATGAGGGTGTGGAATCGCGGGTTCGGGCTTGTCGTGGGCGGATGTGGGAGTGAACGTCAGGCGGCGACCAGCGTGGACGCTGACAGCGCGTCCATCACCTGGGGCTTGCGCGGTGCACCAACGATCTTCTGGCGAACGGTACCCGCGCTGTCAAGGACGAGGACGGTGGGCGTCCGGGTGATGCCGAACTCCTCGACGAGGTCGAAGCGCGTCTCGGCATCGATCTCGACGTGTGCGATGTCGGGCTCTTCCGCGACCACGGACGCCAGGAGCGTCCGGGTCGTGCGGCAGGGCGCGCACGCGGTCGACGAGAACTGGACGAAAGTGGCGCGAGTTCCGAGTTCGTGACCGAGGCGTCGCTGGTCAAGACTGGTCCGACCTGCGTCGGCAGCGATCTCCCGGGGACGTCCGTCGGTCGCGCGTCGACGTAGTCCGACGACCAGGGTGAGCGCGAGGGCGGCGGCGACGATGTACAGGCCGGTCATCAGGCGACCCGGTTCGGTGTGGGACGCAACCCCTGCAGGACGCGCCGGCCCACGAGGTACACCTCGCACCCGAGGCAGAAGTCGAACACGGCGTTGAGCAGGGCCGCGACGAGCGCCAAGCCGACGGCCACGTAGAAGAGGGCGGGTGCACCGGACAGCGATCCGATGACTCCCAGGACGGCGAACCCGAGCCCCACCGCCTGCGCGAAGCGGGGCGGACGCGCGTCCTCCAGCTCATTCGGCGGGGCGAGCCGGGGACGCACCACTGTGCGGAAGATCCAGCCGTACGGCTGGTGGCGCAGTCCGAGGAGCGCGCCGGCCGCGAAGACGAGCGTCTGGATGATGAGCAGGACGAGACCCGAACCTGGTCCGAGGATCAGCGCGGATGCGAGCACGATCGACGTGATGACCGCACCGAAGCGCGGCCCGCGTGGGTCGATCAAGGAAGGTGGGCGGGTGATGGCTGACGCTGTCATGGGTGGAGTCCTTGAGGGAGTTGGTCGTCTGGACGTAGGTCTGACTCACATCCCGCGGCGGACATGCCAGGGGTTCAGGATTGACCGCAGCGCGACTCACGAATGTGAGGGGCGATCAGGGATGTGTTGTCAGGCGAAATCGCGACAGCAACACACGCACATGCACACGCAGGCAGGCAGAACGCGAAAGGCGTCAGCTGACCTCGAGGAACTGTGCATGTCGAAAGGCTAGCACGCCTCCCTCGGGATCGTCTCGCCCCTTGGTTGGGTTCGTCTCGCAGAATGGGACGCCAACCACCGCGTCCGTGCGCGAGAATGCAGGCGACGACCAACGAAAGGGTCAGCATGCCCCAGGACTCCGCACTCACCGTCCCCGGGTGGGACGAGTACTTCCTCGGCATCGCAGCAGCGGTCGGCGTCCGGGCGAAGTGCACGCGACGCAAGGTGGGCGCGCTGCTCGTGCACGACAAGCGGATCATCGCGACCGGGTACAACGGCGCGGCTCCCGGACGTCCCGACTGCCTCGAAGGCGCCTGCCCTCGGGGGCGGCTGGGGTACGGGGAGGTTCCTGCGTTCAGCGACTACGACCTCCCGGGTTCACCGGGATTCTGCATCGCGATCCACGCGGAGGTGAATGCCCTGCTCTTCGCGGTGCGTGACACCGCGGGTGCTACGGCCTACATCACCGACGAGCCGTGCCCCGGGTGCCGGAAGGCCCTCGCGGCGGCAGGGATCGTGCGGGCGGTGTGGCCCGCGGGTGAGTTCAGCGGCGACCAGTTGGTTGACTGGCCGACCAGAGCCTGACCGGGTTGTGTGACGGTCAGGCCCTGGCGATCGGGGTCAGCGGTTCAGTTCGGTCGGAAGGGCGATGGCGCGAGCCATCTCGATCGGGCCGGGCAGGTTCTGCAGGAAGCTCCTGGAAGCCTTGACGGAGGGAGCGGTGTCGAGCACCAGTGCGATCTCCGAGTCGGTCGTGGCGGTGGGGAGGGCTTCGCTGCGGAAGAAGTCACGAACGGACATGTGAGTAGCCTTGTCCGGCGTCTCATGGGGGTCCAGACTGGGTCATCCGGATGGATGACGAACTGAGGATTCAGTCCGGCCACGAGGCACCTTTGTCTTGATGACAATTCTACTGGTCGGTTGATATCGGCCAAGTTGTGAAGGTTGGCACAAGCTATCTGCCCTAGTCAGGGCTTAATGCTCGACTGCGTCATCTTCAGGAAGTGATCTGCGTCACACTCCTTGGCCTCTCGCGGTGGCCCCTCAAGCCCTTCGGACCGCCTGCTTCACCAACCCCACCAGGGGCGCCCGGACGCTGAGTTCGCTGACCCCGAGCGAGATCAGCGTCCCCGTCATCGTGGTGTCGGACGCCAAGTCTCCGCAGACCGCGACCGGCGTGGGCGCGAGGGCTGCGCAGGTCATGGCGATCAGGTCGAGCACGGCCGGCGCGTCCGCCCGCGCGAGGTGCGCGACGACCCCGTTGCCGCGGTCGGTGGCGGTGGTGTACTGGGTCAGGTCGTTCGTGCCGATGGACGCGAAGTCGATCAGGTCGACGAAGTCGGACGCGCGCACCGCTGCGGCCGGCACCTCGACCATGATCCCCACGGGGATCGGCTCAGCGTCCAGTTCGCGCACCACGGACGCCAGGATCTCCCTGGCCCACACGACCTCGGCGGGCTCTGTGACCATGGGGAACATCACCCGGACGGGCGTCCGGCGTCCGGCCAGCACGATGGCGCGCAGCTGGTCGGCGAACAGGTCGGGGACGCGCCGCATCGTCCGCAGCCCGCGTTCGCCGAGGAAGGGGTTGGCCTCGCTCGCCTGGGGCAGGAAGGCGAGCGGCTTGTCGCCACCGACGTCCCAGGTGCGGATGGTGATCATCTCGCCGCCGAGGGCCTCCCCGATCGCGACGAAGACGTCGGCCTGCTCCTGGGGTGTCGGTGCGACGGCGAGGTCTCCGAAGAGCAGTTCGGTGCGGACCAGGCCCGACCCTTCTGCCCCGGAGGCGAGCCCGGTCACCGCATCGGCCAGCGAGGCGACGTTCGCCTCGACGACGATGCGGCGTCCATCTCTGGTCCTCGCCGGGGCGTGGGCATGCGCAGCGGCGTCGGCCGCCTCCGCGCTGCGTTGCCGGGAGCGGACCTGGAGGTCGTGGATCTGGTCGGGCGTCGGGTTCAGCCACGCCTGCTTCGACAACGGGTCGAACGCGACCGGGTCACCGTCGTGGAGCGTGGCCGCGCCCGGACGTCCGGTCAGCACGGGAATCCCCCGGGACGTGGCGACGATCACCCCGTGGCCGGTGGCCCCGCCCGTCGTCGTGATGACGCCCAGGGTGGTTGCGAGGTCGAGCGTGGACGCGGTCGCTGCGTCCAGCTCGTCGGTGACGAGCACCGACGCCGCACCTGCGGCGGGAGGTTCGGCGAGGGTGCCCAGGAGGGCCAGCAGGAGCAGGCGGCGCAGGCTCCGGACGTCCTGCCCGCGTTCGCGCAGGTAGGGGTCGGCGAGGGTGTCGAACTGGGACGCAGCCTCGGTGAATCGCCGCTCGACCGCGGTCGTGGCCGGTAGTCCCTGCCTGATCTCCTCGTGGACGCCGTCGGCGAGGTCGTCGTCACCGAGGATGGCCGCCTGGGCCTCGAAGATGTCGGCGTTCCCGCTGGCCACTGCCAGTCCGACCAGGTGTCCGCGGACTTCGGAGAAGGCCTGGTCGGCCTTCTCGCGCTCACCGACTGCATGGCCGGCGACGTAGCCCGAGGTGTCGACGGTCGTCAGTTCGACGCGGGCAGGTCCGACGACGATCTGGACGCCGGTGCCTCGCGCGGCCGCGGGCGGTGATGCCCTCGGCGGAGCGGGTGACGGAGCCACGACTTCGCCGAAGTCGTCGGACGCCAGCTCGCCCAGTCGTGTCAGGGCGGTCCCCGCGTCCGGGCCGGTGATGGACGCGACGAGCTCGTCACCCCTGCGCAGCCCCAGGGTCGCAACCCTGGTCAGCGACCGTGCGCTGACCGGACCCTTCCCGAGGGTGGCGTTGCTGATCTGGACGTCCGCGTCCACGCCTCGCAATCCGGCGACGAGGGCTGCTGCCGGACGCGCGTGCAGTCCGTGCGGATTGCGGATCGTCGCGGTGAAGACCAGGGCCCCGGCATCAGTCGGGGCGGATGCGGCAACAACCTCGCCCGCCCCGCCCAGGTGTTCGGTCTTGCCTGCCAGTCCCTGCCGGGCCTCGGCGTCCACCTCGTCGAGCGAGCCGCCCGTGGCCGCCGTGACGACCGCGGCGACGAGTCCCTCCACCAGGGGTGCGGGCGAGACCCGGACGCGCTCGGCCACCTCGGGGTCGACGAACTCCAGCGCCATCTCGGTCGACAGGATGGCGCTGCCCAGATCGAGCAGCACCAGCACTCCCTCAGGAGAGTCGACGTCGGCGATGGCCTCACTGATCGCCATGGCGTCGGTGCCGAACGTGGTGTCGCCCAGCCCGGCGGCCACGGCGATGGGCGGGGCCACCTCGACCATCTCGCGGGCAAGATCCACTGCCGCGATCGCCAGCGCATGACTGTGCGAGACGACGACGATGCCGATCATGGCCCCTCCTTGGCCGAGCCGGTCAGGCCAAGGTTCGGGCCGCGCTCTCCAGGAGCATCGTGACGCTGGTGGCGCCGGGGTCCTGGTGGTCGGCCGAGCGTTCGCCGAGGTAGCTCGCGCGTCCCTTGCGGGCCACGAGCGGAATCGTGGCGTCGCGACCCTCGGCACATGCCTGGGCAGCAGCAGCCAACGCGTCCGCCTCGGACGCCCCACTCGCAACGGCTGCGTCGAGGGCGTCCACCGCGGGCGTCAGCGCGTCCACCATGGTTTTGTCACCCACGGACGCCTTGCCCCTCTGGACGATGCCCTCGAGCCCGGCCCTGAAGGCCGCCCCGAGCGCGGCGCCCGACACCTCCGACCCACTCGGCAGCGCGGCGGCGAACCGGAGCAGGAAGGTCCCGTAGAGGGGACCAGAGGCCCCGCCCACGGTGCTGACCAGCGTCATGCCGGCCTTCTTGAGGTAGGCGTTGGCTTCGGTGAAGTCGGACGCGGACAGGGCGGAGACCGCCTTCATGCCACGTTCCATGTTGGAGCCGTGGTCGGCGTCCCCGATCTGGCGATCGAGGTCGGTCAGGTAGTCGGCGTTGTCATGGATGACGGACGCGTAGTCCGCCATCCATGCAGCAGCTGAGGCAGCGTTCAAGGAGACCATTCAGCAACCCCACCGCAGGCCGGGGGTGTTCACGGGCGCGTCCCACAATCCGAGCAGGTCGTCGTCGGCCTTGAGCAGCGTCACCGAGCAACCGGCCATCTCCAGTGAGGTGATGTAGTTGCCGACCAGGCTGCGCGCCACAGGCACGCCGGCCTTCTGCAACAGCTGGTTGACCTCGTTGAACATGAGGTAGAGCTCGATGAGCGGGGTGCCGCCCATGCCGTTCATGAGGACGATCGCGGGGGAGCCGGTGAAGGCGTAGTCCGAGAGGATCGGCTCGACGAGCCTGGCGGCGATGTCGCGAGCGGGAGCCAGCGGGAGGCGCGCGCGTCCGGGCTCGCCATGGATACCGATGCCGACCTCCATCTCGTCCTCGCCCAGCTCGAAGGTGGGCTTGCCGGCGGCGGGCACGGCGCACGAGGTGAGGGCCATGCCCATCGAGCGTCCCTGACCGTTGACCTTCTTCGCCAGTTCGACGATCGCGTCGAGGTCGCGTCCCTGCTCGGCGGCGGCGCCGACGATCTTCTCGAGGAGCACGGTCACGCCCACGCCCCGGCGTCCGGCGGTGTAGAGCGAATCCTGGACGGCGACGTCGTCGTCGGTGACGACGCTCTCGACCCGGACGCCTGACTCCGCTGCGGCCATCTCGGCGGCCATCTCGAAGTTCATGATGTCGCCGGTGTAGTTCTTGACGATGTGCAGCACACCCGCGCCGCCGTCGACG
>CALKHV010000017.1 GCA_937988865.1 uncultured Propionibacteriaceae bacterium
CGTCCACGCCCAGGGCGAGGCTGACTACGACATCGCAGTCAGCCACTGACCCGGGGCCTTACGCCTTGGCGACACGCTCCTTCTCGGCGGCGACGTCGAACGTCGCCTCCGGCCAGGTCAGGTCCAGGCCCTCGAGTGCGTCCACCAATAGCTGGGCGACCGCCCAGTTGCGGTACCACTTCTTGTCGGCCGGAATGACGAACCACGGCGCGTGGTCGGGATTGCACCGCTCGAGCAGATCGGCGTAGGCCTCCATGTAGGCCGGCCACTTCGCGCGTGAGTCGACGTCCCCGGGGTTGTACTTCCAGTACTTCTGGGGGTTGTCGAGGCGTTCGGCGAGACGCACCTTCTGCTCGTCCTTCGACACGTGCAGGAAGCACTTGATGATCACGACACCCGACTCCACGAGCTCGGACTCGAACCGGTTGATGAGGTCGTAGCGTCCCTGCCACTCCTCGACCGACACCAGTTCGTTCACGCGTCCGATGAGGACGTCCTCGTAGTGCGAGCGATCGAAGATGCCGATCATCCCCGGGGTCGGGACCTCCTTGCGGACGCGCCACAGGAAGTCGTGCTGGCGCTCCTCCTCGCTGGGGGCCTTGAACGCCTTGAGGTGCACACCCTGCGGGTCGACCATGCCGATCGCGTGACGGATCACCCCACCCTTGCCGGACGTGTCCATGCCCTGGAGCACCAGGAGGATGCGGGGGGCGTCATCGCGAGTCCGGCCACTGGCGTAGAGGCGCTCCTGGAGATCAGCGAGGCGCGGCTCGAGCGCCAGGGTCAGCTTCTCGGCGTCCTCCTTGCCCTTGCCGGGGTATCCGGGCGCGACGTCAGCGTCGAGTGTGGAGACATCGACATGGCCATGGGGCGCGCGCAGCTTCTGGGCGAGGGACTTCGGCGCGGGCTCGCCCAACGACACGGTCCGGACGTCCTTGCGCTTGTGGGATGACGTGTTGGACTTCTTCGACGACTTCTTCTTCGACATCTCCCCATCATGCCCGGGAGAGGCAAGGCGAGGCGGAACCTCGCCCGTGTCTCAGCCGATCTCGCCGTCGGTGGGGACGCGGAGTGCCTCGACCACGCGCGACACCTTGTCCTGGGCAACCCCGATGGCCTCCATGCCTTCCGGGACCGGACCCTTGATCGCGGGGCGGATCTCGAACGTGAGGTCGACAAGCTCCTCCCAGGCGAATGCGCGCGAGCGCATGTCCCCAGCCGTCTGGATCGCCCGGACGTACTCCTGCACGCGCTCCGACCAGCCGGGACTCGAGATGGCGCGGTGGTCTCGCATCGCGTCCACGAGTTCGCCCAGCGCTCCCTGCAACTGGAGCAGCTGCCCCGGCCTCAGCTTCAGGTCGGGCGTGATCTGGCGATCGACGGGCTCATCCGTGCGTCCGAGGATCTTGTCCAGGAATCCCATGTCTCACTCCTCCGGGTTGCGGGCTCGGCTCGGCTGGACCCGCATGGGCTCACCGGGCATCTTGGGGTACTCAGGAGGGTAGGGCATCTCGCCCTCACCCTGCTCCGCGTCCCGGGCGTACCACTCGAGAGTAGTCGTCAGGGGCTTGGGGGTGGACGCGTAGAGCGGCGCCCAGACGTCCCCGAGCGCGGCGTAGCGCTGAGGCATGGTCACGACGGTGAACTCGTCGGGAGTGACATGGTCGAGTTCATCCCAGGTCAACGGTGCTGCGACGCGGGCCTCGGGTATCGGGCGGATCGAGTATGCACTCGCCATCAGCCTGTCGCGCGCCATCTGGTTGAAGTCGACGAAGATCCGTTCTCCGCGCTCCTCCTTCCACCAGTTGACGGTGACCTTGTCGGGAAGGCGACGGGCAAGTTCGCGTCCGAGGGCGATCGCCGCATGGCGTGCTTCGATGAAGTCGATCGGCTCGATGGTGCAGAAGACGTGGATGCCGCGTCCGCCGCTCGTCTTGCAGAAGCCCTCGAGTCCGGCCTCGTCGAGGATGGTCCGGAGTGCATGGGCAGCGATCCTGGCGTCAGCGAAGGTGCTGCCGGGCTGGGGATCGAGGTCGAGACGGAGTTGATCGACGAGTTCGGTGTCGGGCGCGGTGACCGGCCACGGATGGAAGCGGAGCGTCCCGAGGTTGATCATCCAGACCAGGGTGGCCAGATTCCGAGGGGTGACCTCGACAGCCGGGCGCCCGGACGGGAAGTGGACGGTAGCTGTGTCGACGAAGTCGGGCAGCTTCGCAGGTGCCCGCTTCTGGTGGAAGGCATCGCCCGAGCCATCGCTGCGCGAGGTGAGTTTCACCTCCGGGTGGACACCGCCGGGCCAGCGCTCCATCGCCGTCGGACGCCCGTTCAACGCGGCCAGCATGCCGTCGCCCACCGCGAGGACGTAATTCGCCAGGTCAAGCTTGGTCAGGCCGAGTTCGGGGAAGTAGACCTTGTCAGGGCTGGTGAGCCTGACCGCTACGCCCCCTGCGTCGATCTCCATCGCTTGTGTCGGCATGGCTCAAGAGTAGGCTCGCGGTCTGACAAGGAGGGCCGAGATGACCGACTTCACCCCGGAAACGCCCCTGGAGCGCGTGCAGCTCACTGACCAGCAGTGGCGCCAGAAGCTGAACGATCTCGAATACCACGTGCTGCGCCAGGCCGGGACCGAACGCCCGTTCACCGGTGAGTACACCGACACGACGACGGCGGGCACGTATCGCTGCCGAGCCTGCAACGCGAGATTGTTCACGAGCGAGACCAAGTTCGAGTCGCACTGCGGTTGGCCGAGCTTCTTCGCCCCGCTTGCAGGTGACCGCGTCGTCTACATCGAGGACCGCAGCATTCCGGGCCGCCCGCGCACGGAGGTGCGGTGCGCCACGTGCGACTCCCACCTGGGCCACGTGTTCTCCGGTGAGGGGTACGGCACCCCGACCGACCAGCGCTACTGCATCAACTCGGTGTGTCTGGTCCTCGAGCCGGCGGACGCCGAATAGCTGCGGGTCGTGGATCCAGGGCGCACGGCGAGCCCCACGGCTGAAACCGGCCGCGACGCCTACCCTCATCGTGTGATGTCACGCCAGCCACCCGTCGCCTCGGGCGAGCCGTTCGCCTCGCTCGCGGCGGGGCTCCTGCGCCACCCGTGGCGCCGTGAACTCGAGGTGGAAGAGATCCCTGCACCCCAGCGCATCGCGCCGTTCTCTGCGGCCATCGCCGCGGACGTCCTCCTGGGTGGCGATGAGGTGGGCAACGGGCGCCTGATCCTCCTGCACGACCCTGCAGGCAACGACGCGTGGGACGGCACGTTCCGCTGCGTCACCTACGCCCGTGCCGACGTCGACCTCGAAATGGTGACCGATCCCCTGCTCGCCGAGGTCGGCTGGTCGTGGCTGACCGATGCCCTCGAGGGCCATGCGGCGGAGTACACGGCTGCGTCCGGCACTGTCACGGCCGTGTCGAGTCGGGCCTTCGGCGGGATGTCCGACAGTCCCGACCGCGCGGAGGTCGAGATCCGGGCGTCCTGGACTGCCCTCATCGAGACGTCGAGGGACCTCGCGTCCCATCTGGACGCCTGGCAGGACCTCCTCTGCATGACCGCGGGCCTGCCGCCCGCCACCGCCGAGGTCGTCGTGCTCGGGACTCGGGCGCGATCGGTGAGGAAATGAGCCAGACGGACGTCCGGGAACCCGCGTCCGAGATACCGCTGCTGACGTCGCCACGCGACGCTCTGCCCGCCGTCGTCGACACCCCGGAAGCGCTCCAGGCGTGCATCGACTCCCTCGCCGCCGGGCACGGGCCGACGGCGGTGGACGCTGAGCGAGCCCAGTCCTTCCGCTACACCGCGCGCGGCTATCTGTTCCAGTTCCGTCGCGCCGGCTCGGGGACGCACCTCGTCGACCCCGTGGCCTTCGACACTGCATCCGGGTTGTGTGACCTGTCTGGGCTCGCCGCCGCGATCAACGATGACGAGTGGATCATCCACGCCGCCACCCAGGACCTTCCGTGCCTGGTCGAAGCAGGCCTGGTCCCCGATCGCCTCTTCGACACCGAACTGACCGGGCGTCTGCTCGGCCTTCCGCGGGTCGGGCTCGGTCCGCTGATCGAGGGGACGTTCCAACTCCGGCTGCTCAAGGAACACTCGGCGGCCAACTGGTCGCTGCGTCCGATCCCGCAGGACTGGCTGGTCTACGCCGCCCTGGACGTCGAGTTGCTGGTGGAACTGCGGGACAATCTGCTCGAACGGTTGAAAGCCGCCGGCAAGCTGGAGTGGGCGTTGCAGGAGTTCGATGCGCTCGTCACGGGAGCCAGGACGCCTTCGCCCCAGCGTCCGGATCGGTGGCGCAGAACATCGGGCACGCACACTGTCCGCACCCCCCTGGGGCTCGCGGTCGTCCGGGAACTCTGGGAGGCACGGGACGACATCGCACGCAGCGAGGATTCCGCCCCCGGACGCATCCTCATCGACCAGGCCATCACCGACCTCGCCAACCTCGTGCCCCGAGGCCACGGAGCCCAGGTGCCCACTCGGAGCCAGCTGCGCGCGATCGACGGGTTCAAGCGCCGCAACGCCCGGCGGTGGGAGAACAACTGGGTGGATGCGCTCGACCGCGTCGCAGCGTTACCGGCGTCCGCGCTGCCACCCCTTCGTGTGACTCCGGACGGACCACCCAACCCCCGGACCTGGGAGCTCAAGGATCCTGAGGCGTGGGCGCGATGGCAACGTGTACGTCCGGCGACCAACGAGTTGGCGTCAGAACTTGAACTGCCTGTCGAGAACCTCATCAGTCCCGACACCCTGCGACGGATCGCGTGGCGCCCACCTGCGAACCTCTCGCCCGACACGGTGGACGCGGCGCTGACCGAGCTCGGTTCGCGTCCCTGGCAACGGACGCTGTTGGCGGCCCTGCTCGCAGAAATCCTGGCCCCGGAAGCGCCTACAACCGCTGGATGAAGATGCGCCCACGCAGGGCCTCCTCGATCAGCATCACCGATCGTCGGACGCGCACCAACCGGGCGCCTTCTGATTGAAGGACCTCCACTGCGCGATCCAGCACGTCGCCACCGACGTAGTCGGACAGATCGGCCCGCGCCTTGCCCAGCGCCTCGCGACTGGCCCGAATCTGCGACTCCACGAACTCGGCCGCGAATCTCGCCAGCACCACCGGGTGACGTCCCAGCACGGGATACGCGCGGTAGTCAGCCGGGCAGCAGTCCAGCAGGTACGCGACCGCGCTGCTCTCCCAGTCCGGGGCTCCTGGAGGTAGCACACCCTCGGGCCAGCCCGGCGGGACGTAGATCCGGGAGGCCCAATCCCTCTCACGCGCAGGGACCGTCCGCAGGGCGCCACCGGCGTGCGACGAGGCACTCCCCCTCGGCTCGACGTGATGCTTGAAAGCCATCGTGGTCACCGTCGCTCCTTACTCTCGAACAATTGTTCGATTCTAGGAGGATGGCGTCGAATCGTCAAGACCCCCGACAAAGACCCGTCCTGCCAGACTGGGCGCCATGGACGACCTCGTGTGCCAGATCACCTCAGGACAGCTCAGCGCCGAGATCGTGCTCGACACGCCTGACGTCATCGGCTTCCTCGACCACCGTCCGGTTTTCAAGGGTCACGTCCTGGTCTGCCCGCGAAGGCACGCCGCCGACCTGGCCGACCTTGCGTCCGATCTTGTGGAACCACTCTTCGCGGCTGTCCAGGACGTCTCGGTCGCACTCCCCCGCGCGCTGGGATGCCAGGGGACGTTCGTCGCCATCAACAACCAGGTCAGCCAGTCAGTGGCGCACCTGCACGTCCACGTCGTCCCGCGGACGAAGGGTGACGGCTTGCGCGGCTTTCTGTGGCCCCGCACGAGATACGACGGGGACGCGGAGATCGCCGACTACGGCGCCCGGATCCGCGCCGCCATCGATCACTGATCGATCGTCTTCGCCACCGCAGCGCCGACCGCTTCGAGGGTCACGGAGTTGAGGCGGACGCGATCCGCGTCCCTCGCATCGCTGTCGGTGATCTGGATGAAGATCGGCCCGACCGATCCTGACGTCGTCATCGTGACAACCGGCTCCCCGTCGAAGCTGAACGAGGACCTCGCGGACACCGCGTTCGGAACGCTGGCCGCCGTGACGCTTCCGCGGGTGACCCTGGTCGTCGACGTCACCGACCGACCACCCTCCTTGATGCTCGAGGTGTAGCGCGCACAGTCCGTCACAATCGGGCGCTGGGCGTCCACCACACGCCCTGCGGTCGCTTCGTCACCGAGGTCGTACAGCTGCACCATCACATCCCTGCCCCCGACCGCCACGGGCAGGTCGACGTTCACCACCTCGAGGGACGCGACGAGTGCGCGTCCGCACGCCCGGGGTGCAATCGAGGCCGCCCCCAGGATCGCGAGAGTCTCCTGTGTGTTGTCGAGGGTGTTCCTGACGTTGTCCGACGGCAGGGCGCCGAGCTTCTCACCATCAACGACCACGTTCGCCAGCAGCGCGGCCAGCGTCGCGTTCGTGAAGGTGGCAACCCTCGTCGGGGACGCGGGACGTGCAGGGCGCGAGGTCGGCGGCAGGGCCGAGCTGGCGGGCGCTGACGCGGAAGGGGGCGCTGACGTTCCACCAGGCTCAACAGACGGGCCAGACACCGCTGCTGAGCCGGTGCCGGCACAACCCGTCACCCCCAACAGCACCGCCGCCCACACGACGGCGGGTCTGCTGGGATTGGACACGTCGACTCCTCGCAAGGCGGACTACTGCTTGAGCAGGCTCCGCAACACGTACTGCATGATGCCACCGTTGGTGTAGTAGCCACGTTCGCCTGGGGTGTCGATGCGGACGACCCCGTCGAACGTGGTCACGCTTCCGTCCGGGGCAGTGGCCGTGACCTTCATGGTCTTCGGGGTGACACCCTCGTTGAGGGCCGTGATGCCCTCGACCACGAACGTCTCCTCGCCGGTGAGCCCGAGTGATTCGGCGCTCTGCCCCTCGGGGAACTGCAGCGGAAGGACGCCCATGCCGATCAGATTCGAACGGTGGATCCGCTCGTAGCTCTCGGCGATGGCCACCTTCACACCCAGCAGGGCGGTGCCCTTGGCTGCCCAGTCGCGGGAGGAACCGGAACCGTACTCCTTGCCGGCGAGCACGACCAGCGGGATGCCGGCCGCCTGGTAGTTGACGGACGCGTCGTAGACCGTGGTCACGGGCGCACCCTCGACCGTGAAGTCACGGGTGAAGCCGCCCTCGGTACCGGGAGCGATCTGGTTGCGCAGTCGAATGTTCGCGAACGTGCCACGGATCATGACTTCGTGGTTGCCGCGACGCGAGCCGTAGGAGTTGAAGTCGAGACGCTGGACGCCGTGCTCCGACAGGTACTTGCCGGCGGGGCTGTCGGCCTTGATCGAGCCGGCAGGGCTGATGTGGTCGGTCGTGACCGAGTCACCCAACTTGAGGAGCACCCGCGCACCGGCGATGTCGCCGACGGCCGTGGGCTCGGCGGGCATGTTGTCGAAGTACGGGGGCTTGCGGACGTAGGTCGAGTCGGCGTCCCACTCGAAGACATCACCGGCAGGCGTGGGCAGCGAGCGCCAGGCGTCGTCACCTGCGAACACGTCGGCGTAACGACTCGCGAACATCTCGGAACTGATGGACGACGAGACGACCTCGTCGATCTCTTCCTGGCTCGGCCAGATGTCGGCCATGTAGACGTCGCGTCCATCAGTGCCCGTCCCGAGCGGTTCGTTGGCGAGGTCGATGTCCATGGTGCCGGCGAGGGCGTAGACGATGACCAGCGGGGGCGAGGCGAGGTAGTTCATCTTCACGTCGGGGCTGATGCGTCCCTCGAAGTTGCGGTTGCCCGACAGCACGGCGGTGACCGCAAGGTCGTTGTCGTGGATCGCCTTGCTGACTTCGGGAATCAGGGGACCGGTGTTGCCGATGCACGTGACGCAGCCGTAGCCGACGGTGTTGAAACCCAGCTGGTCGAGGTAGGTCTGCAGGCCCGACTTCTCGTAGTAGTCGGTCACGACCTTCGACCCGGGGGCGACGGTGGTCTTCACCCAGGGCTTGGGCCTGAGGCCCAGGTCGGCAGCCTTCTTGGCCACGAGGGCAGCACCCAGCATGACCGACGGGTTCGACGTGTTCGTGCACGACGTGATGGACGCGACGGTCACGGCACCGTGGGCGAGGTTGAACGACGTCCCGTCCGACAGGACGACGGGCACCGACCTGGCGGCGTCCTCGGTGTAGGTGGGGATCGCCTCGGCGAACTTGGCCTTGCTCTGCGACAGCAGGATGCGGTCCTGGGGACGCTTGGGGCCCGCGATGCTGGGCACGACGGCGGCGAGGTCGAGTTCGATGTACTCGGAGTAGCGGGGTTCACGGTCGTCGTCGTGCCAGAGGCCCTGCGCCTTGGCGTAGGCCTCGACCAGCGCGATCTGCTGCTCGTCGCGGCCGGTGAGGCGCAGGTAGTCGGTGGTCTTGTCATCGATCGGGAAGACGGCGATGGTCGAGCCGTACTCGGGGCTCATGTTGCCGATGGTGGCGCGGTTCGAGAGGGGGACCTGCGAAACGCCCGGTCCGTAGAACTCGACGAACTTGCCGACAACCTTGTGGACTCGGAGCATCTCGGTGATCGTCAGCACGAGGTCGGTGGCGGTGACACCGTCGTTGAGCTTGCCGGAGAGCTTGAAGCCGACGACGCGGGGGATGAGCATGCTCACGGGCTGGCCGAGCATGGCGGCCTCGGCCTCGATGCCACCCACGCCCCAGCCCACGACGCCAAGGCCGTTGACCATGGTGGTGTGCGAATCGGTGCCGACGCAGGTGTCGGGGTAGGCCTGGAGGACGCCGTCGACGACGCGCGGGAAGATCACCCGGGCGAGGTTCTCGATGTTGACCTGGTGCACGATGCCGGTGCCGGGCGGGACGACCTTGAAGTCGTCGAACGCGGTCTGGCCCCAGCGGAGGAACTGGTAGCGCTCGCGGTTGCGCTCGTACTCGACGGCCATGTTGAGGTCCATGGCCTGATCGGTTCCGAAGAAGTCGGCGATGACCGAGTGGTCGATGACCATCTCGGCAGGCGACAGCGGGTTCACCTTGGAGGGGTCGCCACCGAGGTCTTTGACGGCCTCTCGCATGGTGGCCAGGTCGACGACGCAGGGAACGCCGGTGAAATCCTGCATCAGGACGCGGGCAGGCGTGAACTGGATCTCGCGCGTCGGCTCGGAGTCAGCTTCCCAGGCACCGAGCGCACTGATGTCGGCCGCCGTGATGTTCGCGCCGTCCTCGGTGCGCAACAGGTTCTCGAGCAGCACCTTCAGGCTGTAGGGCAGGCTCTCCTGGCCGTCGACGGCGTCGAGCCGGAAGATCTCGTAGGGGGTGCCGTTGACGTCCAGGGTGGACTTGGCACCGAAACTGTTGACACTCACTCAGATCAGCTCCCGATCGAACGGACTTCAGGCTCCGCTGCCCAAAGTCTCTTGATATCAAGATATCACGGCCAACG